>DATFFI010000185.1:0-8755 GCA_035250225.1 Rhizomicrobium sp.
GTCGGCGCGAGCCGGAGCGACAATTAAAGAATTTCAGTTCAACCAGTTCAACGAAGGAAGAAAACAATGGCTCTGCGTATTCGTCTTGCCCGCGGCGGCACCAAGAAGCGTCCGCACTACAATATCGTGATCTCGGACTCGCGCAGCCCGCGCGATGGCCGCTTCATCGAGAAGATCGGCTTCTACAATCCGCTGCTGCCCAGCGATCATGCCGACCGCATCAAGCTGGACCTGGAAAAGGCCAAGGCCTGGGTCGCCAAGGGCGCCGTGGCTTCGGACCGCGTCAACAAGTGGCTGGCCGATGCCGGCCTGACCAAGAAGCGCGTCCACAACAACCCCAATAAGGCCCAGCCCAAGAAGAAGGCGCAGGAACGCGCTGCCGCCGCCGCCAAGGCCGCGGAAGACGCTGCGGCTGCCTAAGTGAGAAGCGGCGTCCTGCTGGCTGCCGTGATCGGCGCGCAGGGTCTCAAGGGCGAGGTGAAGGCGAAAATCTTCACCGCGACCCCGGATGCCCTGCCGCGCTATGGCGCGCTGCATGACGCCAAGGGCCGCACCTACGAGATCACCGCCTTTCGTCCGGGAAAACCGGGCGAGGCGGTGATTGCGTTCAAGGGCGTCACGGACCGCAACGCTGCCGAGGGACTGAAGGGCACCGAGCTGTTCCTGGCGCGCGACAAGCTGCCCACGACGGACAGCGAGGAATTTTACCACGCCGACCTCTTGGGGCTTGAAGCCTTTGACAGCGAGGCGCGGCTGGTGGGCAAGGTCGCCGCCATCCACAATTTCGGCGCCGGCGACGTGGTTGAAATCACGCGCTTTGATGGCGACAGCGTCCTGCTGGCCTTCACCAGGGAGACGGTGCCGGTGATCGATATTCCCGGCGGTCGCATCGAGATCGCGGTGCCCGAAGACGATGAAGATACCGACCATGTCGAATAGTGAGGAGCGGTTCACCGAAGGTGAACGGAATGGTCCAGTGGACCATTCCGAGCGACGAACGCCGCGAGCTAAAGCGAGCGGCTGGAGCGCCACGGTCCTGACGCTCTTCCCGGAAATGTTTCCGGGGCCGCTGGGCATCTCGCTTTTGGGCAAGGCGCTTTCCAACGGCCTCTGGTCGCTGGATGTCCGCGACATCCGCGAGCATGGGCTGGGCAAGCATCGCACCGTCGATGACACGCCGTCGGGTGGCGGGCCGGGCATGGTGATGCGGGCCGATGTGGCCGCCGCCGCCATCGATGCGGTAGAGCGCCAGAACCGCCCCCTTATTTACCTGTCGCCGCG
The DNA here is from genome assembly GCA_035250225.1 of Rhizomicrobium sp. Classification (GTDB taxonomy): domain Bacteria; phylum Pseudomonadota; class Alphaproteobacteria; order Micropepsales; family Micropepsaceae; genus Rhizomicrobium. The sequence goes on from DATFFI010000185.1 coordinate 1,282, forward strand.
AGGCGCGCCGCTGACGCAAGGCAGGGTGCGGACGCTGGCAGCCGGCCCCGGGGCGATCCTGCTCTGTGGCCGTTTTGAAGGCCTGGACCAGAGGGTGATCGAGGCGCGCCTGGTCGAGGAAATCAGCATCGGAGATTTTGTCCTGGCCGGGGGTGAGATCGCCGCCATGGCCCTGATCGAGGCGGCCGTCCGGCTGATCCCGGGGGTGCTGGGAACCCATGCCTCGACCGAGGAAGAAAGCTTCGCCGCGGGCCTGCTGGAATATCCGCATTACACTCGCCCGCAGGAGTTCGAGGGCCGCACCGTTCCCGATGTCTTAAGTGGCGGAAATCACAAGGAAATTGACGCTTTCCGGCGTTCCCAGGCGGAAAGCCTGACCCAGACCCGCCGCCCCGACCTCTGGACCCTCTATGAAAAGAGCCGAGCCAAAGGCCCGAAGGGCCTTTGAAAATACCCCCCGCTGGGCTATACGCGCCCGCTCAATTGCCGCTTTTTCCGCTTGGAGACTAAGAAAATGAACCTGTTGCAGCAGCTCGAAGCCGAGCAGATGGCGACCGTGCGGATCAAGGCGCTCCCCGATTTCCGTCCGGGCGACACCCTCAAGGTCAACGTCAAGGTGGTGGACGTCACGTTCGACGAGAAGACCAAGCAGAACAAGACCCGCGAACGCATCCAGGCCTTTGAAGGCGTCTGCATCGCCCGCCAGGGTGCCGGCCTGAACGAGGCCTTCACCGTGCGCAAGCTCTCCTATGGCGAGGGCGTCGAGCGCGTCTTCCCGATCTATTCGCCGCTGGTCGATTCGGTGGTGGTGGTGCGCAAGGGCAAGGTGCGCCGCGCCAAGCTCTATTACCTGCGCGGCCGCACCGGCAAGTCCGCCCGCATCAGCGAGCGTGTTGAGAATGCCGGTCCGGAAACTGCCGCGTAAGGGAGCATCGGCCAGGAAAAGTGGCCTTCCGGTTTTCCGTCCGGCCGTGCGACCTGACCAAAGAAGCCAATTTTACGTTCCAGAAAGCCCGAAAAACCGGGCATTTCTCGCATAAATGCAAAAAAGCCCCGGTTTTCGGGGCTTTTTTCGTTTTTGCGCGCTTGCAGATGCAGGAAATGCCGTAGAATCGGGCTTATCGTTGATTCGTTAAGAGGGACCACCCCATGGCAACCAAAGCCGCTAAGACCGAAACCGTCTCCACCCGTCAGCTCGCCGGCGCCCTGGCCGAGAAACATGAGATCTCCCAGAAGGCCGCCAATCTGATGCTGGAAGACACGATCGGCCTGATCACCAAGCACCTGAAGAAGGGCGCCCGCATCCGCCTCAATGGCCTGGGCATCCTCGTCGTCCGCAAGCGCGCGGCCCGCATGGGCCGCAATCCGGCGACCGGCGAAGCCATCAAGATCAAGGCTTCGAAGAAGGTCGCGTTCCGCGCCTCCAAGGAGCTGAAGGAATCGATCTGAGGATCGCTTCTTTCCGACATGAAGAAAGGCCGGGTGGCATCCACCCGGCCTTTTCTTATTGCGTTACATTCTGCGGCGTCACCCCGTCCGCTTCATAGTCGGCGGCAATATCGGCGCTGATGGAAGCGGCGGCAGCCATGTCGGCCTTGCCTTCCGCCTCCCGCTGCAGGGCGAGCGCGGCAAGTCCGCGGCCATACAAGGCGCGCGCGTTGCGCGGCGCCGCCAGAGCGGCGGCGTTGAAATCGCGCCACGCCAGCTCGAACCGTTTCTGCTTCAGGCTGAGCAGGCCGCGCGTGTTGAGCGGCCCTGGCATGTCGGGCTGGGCCCAGAGGGCCTGGTTGCAGGTCAGTCGCGCCTTGTCGAGCTCCACGCCCGCCACGGCGCGCGTCCAGCAGCGCTGGCACAAAATGGCGACGCCGCCCGCCAGGCGGATATTGTCGGCCTCGGCGATGGCTTCGGCATAACGCTTGAGGCGCAGATAGACATTGCTCCGCAAAAGCCGGGGTGAACCGAAATCGGGCTCCAGCGCCACCGCCCGGTCGAGATCCTCCAGCGCGGCGGCGTAGTCCTTGGCATTGTAATGCAACCGGGCGCGGCTATAGCGGGCATCAAAATTGTCGTCATCCAGCGCCAGCGCCTGGTTGGCATCGGCCATCGCCGCTATGCGGTTGTTGGCCCGGTTGTGGGCGATGGCGCGCCAGGCAAAGGCCTTGGCGCGGGAGCTGTCGCGCTGGCGGGTATCGGCGGTCATCCGGTCGCAGGCGGCCATGACCTGGTCGGCCGGCACGCGGTTGTTGCGGTTGGCGCAGAAAACCTCATCCGCGCTCTGTCCCAGGGCGGGCAAGGCCAACAACGCCAGCAACACAGGGGCAAGCAGCAACCGGGCAGACATGGGGGTCCTTCGCCGCGCGGCCCAAGGAAAAACCCGGGAACCATTTCCTGTCAATGTTGCCGCCGCAGCAGGCTTATTGCCGCCTGCGGCGGGCTGGCGCTTGCGCCGGCCGCTTATACCCCCTAGGGGTATAAGCATGAAAGCCGATCCCAAGCTGCTGCAGCGTCTCTCCCGCATTCAGGGCCAGGTCGGCGGCATCGCCCGCATGGTCGAGGAAGGCCGCTATTGCATCGATGTCCTCACCCAACTCCAGGCGGTGAAGGCGGCGTTGCGCAAGGCCGAGGAGGAAATCCTCAAGAACCATTCCGACCATTGCGTCGCCCATGCCATCCGCAGCGGCAACGAAAAGGACGCGCGCAAAAAATTCGCCGAACTGGTCGAACTGTTCGGCAAGACCTCCCGTTAGGACCCTCTTCTGTTAGGACCCCATGAAAAAACTTGTTGCATGCCTGCTTCTGACTGCCGCGCCGGGTCTTCCGGCGTTTGCCCAGGACCATTCCGGCCATGCCATGCCGCCGTCCGCGGCTGGCCATGCCGGCCACGATATGGCTTCTCACGATAGCAGTGGCATGGATCACGGCCTGGCGATGCAGGGCCTGCTGGGCCCCTATGCCCCGTCGCGCGAGGGCTCCGGCACCAGCTGGCAACCTGAAGCCGCGCCGCATGCCGGCATCCATTTGAGCGACACCGGCGACTGGATGGTGATGTGGCATGCCAAGGCGCTGGGGGTGCTGGACAGCCAGAGCGGTCCGCGCGGCGACAGCATGGCTTTCGCCACCGGCATGCTGATGGGGATGGCGAGCCGCGATTTGTCCGGTGGCGGCACGCTGGCCTTCCGTTCGGCGCTCAGCCTGGATCCCTTCATGGGGCGGCGCGGCTATCCGCTGCTGCTGGCCGCCGGCGAAACCGCCGATGGCGTTACCCATCTGGTCAACCGCCAGCATCCGCACGAGCTGGTGATGGAAATGTCGGCCAGCTACAGCCAGAAGCTGTCGCAGAGCGACTCCCTGTTTGTCTATGCGGGCTATCCGGGCGAGCCGGCTTTGGGGCCCGGTGCCTATATGCACCGGCCGTCGGCGCTGGATAATCCGATGACGCCGATCAGCCATCACTGGCTGGATTCCACCCATATCACCTTCGGCGTGTTGACCGCCGGCTGGGTGCATGGCGCCTGGAAGGTGGAAGTGTCGCAATTCACCGGTCGCGAGCCGGACCAGTACCGTTTCGATTTCGATGAAGCCCGCTTCGATTCCACCGCGGTGCGCCTCTCATACAATCCTTCCCGCAACTGGTCCTTCCAGCTTTCCGCCGGCTGGCTGAAAAGCCCCGAAGCGCTGCATGCCGCCGACAATGAACAGCGCCTGACTGCCAGCGCGAGCTGGTATGACAATTTTGATTTCGGTGCGCTGGCCGTGACGGCGGCCATCGGCAACAAGCGAATCTCGGACGGCGACAATATGAGCGCCGGCCTGATCGAGGCCACCTGGCGGCCGGATGAGAATTGGAGCCTGTTCGCCCGGGGCGAGTTGATCGAAAGCGGCGAGCTGGTGCCGGAACCGGGCATCTTCCGGGCCGGCGCATTCAGCCTGGGCCTGGTCCGGGACTTCGCCCTGGATGAAAACGTCAAAATTGGCCTGGGGGGGCTGTATGCCTTTAATTTCGCGCCCTTTTCGGCTATCGCGCCCTATGGCGGGGGGCCGCGCGGCGCCATGGCCTTCATCCGGCTGGTCGCGGAATAGGCAAAAGAAAGCGGGGTCGATCTGCCGCCTTGCAGGGGGCAGGGGCAGGAGCTATTAGCCCCACCCGGCGCAGGCCGAATATGGCCGCGTCCGCTCAATTCAATCCAGAGGACGGTATACCCATGGCGCGCAAGAAGATTGCTCTCATCGGCGGCGGACAAATCGGCGGCACCCTGGCGCATCTGGCGGCGCTGAAGGAGCTCGGCGATGTGGTGATCTTCGATATCGCCGAAGGCCTGCCCCAGGGCAAGGCGCTGGACCTCGCCCAGTCCGGCCCGGTGGACAGCTTCAACGCCAGGCTGAGCGGCACCAACAATTATGCCGACATCGCCGGCGCCGATGTGGTGATCGTCACCGCCGGCGTGCCGCGCAAGCCGGGCATGAGCCGCGACGATCTTCTGGGTATCAATCTCAAGGTGATGGCGTCGGTCGGCGAGGGCATCAAGGCCCATGCGCCGGGCGCCTTCGTCATCTGCATCACCAATCCGCTCGACGCCATGGTCTGGGCGCTGCAGAAATTCTCCGGCGTGCCGCATGGCAAGATCGTCGGCATGGCCGGCGTGCTCGACTCCGCCCGCTTCCGCCACTTCCTGGCCGCGGAAATGAATGTCTCGGTGGAAGATGTCGCCGCCTTCGTGCTGGGCGGCCATGGCGATACCATGGTGCCGATGCCGCGCTTCTCCACCGTGGCGGGCATCTCGCTGCCGGAACTGGTGAAGATGGGTTGGATCAAGCAGGATCGCCTGGACCAGATCGTCACCCGCACCGCCAATGGCGGCGCCGAGATTGTCGGCCTGCTCAAGACCGGCTCGGCCTATTACGCCCCGGCAACCTCAGCCATCCAGATGGCGGAAAGCTATCTCAAGGACCAGAAGCGGGTGCTGCCCTGCGCCGTCCATGTCGATGGCGCCTATGGCATCAACGACCTCTATGTCGGTCTGCCGGTCGTGATCGGCGAGAAGGGCGTGGAGCGGATCGTGGAACTGGAACTCACGGCCGAAGAGAAGGCGGCCCTGAACAAATCCGCCGACGCGGTGAAGGGCCTGATCGCGGCCTGCAAGAATCTTGAACCCAAATTGGCTTGATATTGCCGTTTTCTTGCGGCGTGGTAGCGCCATGAGAGATCGCTTTTTCCAGGCTGGCATGGCCGCCGCGCTGATGCTGACCTTGGCGTTGAGCCCGGCGCAGGCGCAGGCGCGCGGCAGTCTTGCCGTCACCGTGCAGGGCGTGGTGCCGGGCGGCATGATCCGCCTGGGGCTTTACGACCGCACCGGCTATGCCAAGGACGACAATCCCGTCGCCTTCGCCGATGTGCCCGCCAAAACCGGCGAGACGGTGGTGCAGCTGGGCAATATCCCGCCGGGCGATTATGGCGTGATGGTCTATCAGGACGTGAACAATAACGGCCGGGTCGATAACAATTTCGTCGGCATCCCGCGCGAGCCTTACGGCTTCTCGCGCAATGCCAGGCCGTTCCTGTCCAAACCCGGTTTCGATGACGTGAAGGTAACCGTGGCGCCGGGTGAGAACAGCCATACCCTGCGGCTGCAGAATACCGGTTCCTAGAGCGCAATCCGAAACGTGTGAAGCGGTTTTCGGACAAATTGCGCGACAAAACAAATAGAGCGCAATCCGAAAAGTGTGAAGCGGTTTTCGGACAAATTGCGCGACAAAATAAAAGTCCGCGGCCGGGCTTGACGGCAGCCCCCGGTTGGCAATGTTGGGCGCGTGACAACCGCTTCCCTTCCCAATTACCGCGACCGCGATGTCCATATGTTCGTGGGTTCGCGCTTCCTGTCGACCTGCTCGATGCAGATCCAGTCGGTGGCGATCGGCTGGCAGGTCTATGACATGGAACAGACGCCACTGGCGCTGGGCCTGGTGGGGCTTTGCCAGTTCGCGCCCATGTTCCTGCTCACCTTGCCGGCGGGCGATGTCTCCGACCGCTATGACCAGCGCAAGGTGAATGCCTGGGCGTGCCGCGTGCTGTCGCTCTGCAGTCTGCTCTTCGTGGCTTTGAGCCTGTTTCAGGTCGATGTCGCCTGGCCTTACTACGCCGTGCTGGTGCTGTTTGGGGCGGGGCGGGGCTTCTCTGCCCCCTCCGGCTCCTCGCTGCTGCCCTTCCTGGTGCCGGCGGAAAAGCTGCCGCGCGCCATGGCCTTCAATTCTTCGGTCTTCACCATAGCGGTGATCGCCGGCCCCGCGCTGGGCGGCTTTCTCTATACCTTCGGCGCCCCCGCCATCGTCTATTTCCTCTGCTTCCTGGGCTTCCAGGCGGCGAGCATTATCGTGGGGCGGCTGGAGGGACGGCGCTTCACGCCGGAAAAAAGCCTGGCCAGCCGCTATGAGCGCGTCGCCGAAGGCGTCCGCTTTGTGCGCAACCGGCCGGTGATCCTGGGCGCCATCAGCCTGGATCTTTTCGCGGTGCTGCTGGGCGGGGCCACGGCGCTGCTGCCGATCTTCGCCCGCGACATCCTGCAGGTCGGCCCCTGGGGCCTGGGCCTCTTGCGCAGCGCGCCGGCGGTGGGCGCCTGCCTTACCGCGCTGGCGCTGACCCGTTGGCCGCTCAGGCGCTATATCGGCAACACCATGTTCGCGGCGGTGGCGATCTTCGGCATCGCCACCATCTCCTTCGGTCTTTCCACCAATTTCATCCTGTCGCTGTTCAGCCTGTTCGTGCTGGGCGCCACCGACATGGTTAGTGTCAATATCCGCGGCTCGCTCGTGCAGCTTTCCACGCCCGATGCGATGAGGGGCCGCGTCAGCGCCGTCTCGATGCTGTTTATCGGCGCGTCCAATGAACTGGGCGAGTTCGAATCCGGCATCACCGCGGCCCTGTTCGGCACCGTCACGGCGGTGGTGCTGGGGGGCGCCGGCACGCTGGCGGTGGTGGGAGGCTGGATGAAATTATTTCCAGCACTTCGCAGGGTCGACAGCTTCGACGATTTGAAGAAGTACGCCTGAACCTGTTTCCGGAAAGAGGAAAGTTGGCGGCTTACGCCCGCACAAAGACATCGACCCGGTCGGCCGGACCGGTATCGTCGACGCCGCCCTCGGCATGGACATTGATGCGCGACGACGACACGCCGGCATCGATCAGCACCTGGCGGATGGCCAGGGCGCGGCGCAGCGACAGGCGGCGCGCGTCCGAACCCTTGTCGCCCTTGTTGCCGCCATAGGCCATCAGCTCGACCCGCGACTGCGGCCGGGCCATGGCGTTGTTGAGCGTGCCGGCGAGATAGCGGATCGACTCCAATGCGGTGGCGGCCGGTTCGGACGAATCCTTGGCGAACAGGATCACGCCCTGCTTGGCCAGGCCCGCCGCGCCGGATGTCGGGGCCGGGGCGGCACCCGAAGCGGGCGCCATGGAAATGGTGGGCAGGTTGCCCAGGAC
>DATFFI010000186.1:0-3169 GCA_035250225.1 Rhizomicrobium sp.
AGCGTCGCGCAACTCGGCCTCCAAGGAACGCTGATTGACCTCGGCCGCGGCGCGATAATCCGCCAGCAGATCATCATCGAGATTGCGAATGAGAGCCTGTGCCATCAAAGCCTGATAGCAAAATGCTATCAAAAACTCAAGCTGCCTTCTGGAGGTGCTTGCGGCCGAGCAGCTCGGCGATCTGAACCGCGTTGAGCGCCGCGCCCTTGCGAAGATTGTCGGAGACGATCCAGAGCGACAGGCCGTTCTCCACCGTGGGATCCTTGCGGATGCGGCTGACATAGGTGGCGTCCTCGCCGGCGCATTCCAGCGGCGTGGCGTAGCCGCCATCCTCGCGCTTGTCGACCACCAGCAGGCCCGGCGCCGCCCGCAGGGCGCCCCGCGCCTGTTCGGCGGTGATGGGCCTTTCAAACTCGATCGTCACCGCCTCGCTATGGCCGACAAAGACCGGCACCCGCACGCAGGTTGCGGTCAGCTGGATATCGGGATCCAGGATTTTCTGGGTTTCGACCGCCATCTTCCATTCTTCCTTGGTGAGGCCGGAATCCAGGAAGACATCGATATGGGGAATGACGTTGAAGGCGATCTGCTTGGTGAAACTTTCGACTTCCACCGGATCGGCGACGAAGACGGCGCGGGTCTGGCGGAAGAGTTCGTCCATCGCTTCCTTGCCGGCGCCCGAAACCGACTGATAGGTGGAAACCACCACCCGTTTGATGGTGGCGATGTCGTGCAGCGGCTTTAAGGCGACCACCAGCTGGGCGGTGGAGCAGTTGGGATTGGCGATGATGCCTTTCTTGATCCCGTTCAGGGCATCGGCATTGACCTCGGGGACCACCAGCGGCACGGCCCGGTCCATCCGCCAGGCGCTGGAATTGTCGATCACGATGCAGCCGGCGGCGGCGATTTTGGGGGCCCATTCCTTGGCGATGGCGCCGCCCGCGCTCATCAGGCACAGATCGGTGCCCTTGAAGTCGTAATAGTCGAGCGCCTTGACCTTCAGGATACCGTCGCCGAAGGACACGTCGGTGCCCACGGACCGGGTTGAGGCCAGAGCCACCACTTCGCTGGCGGGAAACTGGCGCTCCACCAGCACCTGCAGCATCTCGCGCCCGACATTGCCGGTTGCGCCTACAACGGCGACTTTATAAGCCATCTCGACCTGTCCAATTTTGGTCGCGCGGCCTATCGCTGACGGTCCTGCAGCAATGCTGCATGACCTGCTGGGCTGTCGCTCCCCTTACTTCTGGTCGCGCGGCCTGCGCAAAAGTCTGCAACTTTTGCGGTCCGTCGCTCCCTTATGCTTTGGTCGCGCCGCCTAACGCTACGGCCAACCGGATGACGGTTGGCCTGCTGGGCGGTCGCTCCCGGGCCAGAGCAATACTAAAGCGGGTGCCGAAGGGGAAGCGCGCTATTGCTGCCAGCGCAGCCGGAGCATGGTGCCGCCCAGACTGACGCTGGGGGCGTAGGGATTGCGGGCATGGTCCCGGGGTTCGAACAGGCGGACCCCGTCTTTCCGCAGGCCCAGGCTCTGGACCACCTGCTCGGAATAGGTCCTGGGATAGGGCGATTTGACCGTCTCATCGGCCGCCAGGCGCTTCCGCATTTCCCATTCCGGATTGGGGCGCGGCATCAGGCCGCCGCCACCGGGCCGGGCGGCGCTGGCGGGAATGGCCAGCAGCGCCAGGACGGCAATGACAATCACAAGGACGGAACGGGAGCGCATCGAGGAAAATGCCCTGTTTCTCGGATAAAAACGCTTGTTCCCGGGCTTCGTTGCAGGACAGTCAAAGTTCCCGCTTCGGGACGCTTGGCGCGGCAATAAATTTCCGCCTAATGTCCTGTCCGGACTGTCGAAATCAGGGATCTTGCATGCCCAAAAAAATGCGTCAGGCGGGCGCTGTGCTCGCTGTTGCCGGAATGATGGTGAGTACGGCGGCACAAGCGCAGCGGGGCTGCGCCAGCACGGCGGAAGTCTCCGCCATCCAGGTGGCGGCCGTGAACCAGGAGCTGACCGATGCGGCGCTGGCTTGCGGGCCCGTGGCAGTCGCCAATTTCAACCGTTTTGCGCGCGCCTTCCAGCGCGAGCTGCGCCGCTCCGACGGTGTCCTGCTGACCATGTTCAAGCGTGTGCATGGCGTCGCCAAGGGCAACCGCGAGTATGACGCGTTCAAGACCCGCGCCATCGCCAATGCCGACAATCGCCGTACCAGGCCCGGCGCCCATGACAGCTTCTGCGCTACCGCCAATATCGTGTTCGACGCGGCGCTGGCGCCCGACAAGCCGGTGCTGGAAGATTTCGTGTCCGGCGTCCCGGTCTATGAAAAGCATCCGGTCGATGCCTGCGAAATCCGGGTCGCAATGACCTTCCAGGGCGTGAAGACGGGGTCGGACATCGCGCCGACGCCAAGACCGGCCCGCCCGGGTGATCCCGCCGAAGGCGCTGCCGCTGCTGTGACGCCAGCCGTGCAGTAAGAACGGCGGCTACAAACAAAAAAGGCGCGGAGAAATCCGCGCCTTTTTTATTCTGTGCTCGCGACTACCGCAGTCGCGGCTTCGCCGCTCCCGCGGGGCCAGCTTTTTCTAAGCTCGCGTCGGTACGCTGTCGCTACCGACCTCGCTAAGAAAAGCTAGGCCAACGAAAAGGGCGGGTCTTTCGACCCGCCCTTTCGCATTCAGTTCCGAACTAGATCAACCGCCCAGGTCGATCACAGCCCCCGCGCCGAGGCGCGCACAGCGCCCGAGGCGCAATAAAAACAAAGGCCGTGCGGGAGGCAAAAGAAAAGGGCCGGTCTTTCGACCGGCCCTGATCTTTCAGGATTAAACCTGCTGTTTAGCCACCGAGATCGATGACCGCACGGCGGTTCTTGGGCTCGCGGACGCCCGGGCCGGTCGGGACCAGCGGGTCGTTGAAGCTGCGGCCTTCGATGGCGATGCCATCGGCGCCGATGCCCTGGCGAACCATCTCGTCCTTCACAGCCGTGGCGCGGCGGACCGACAGAGCCTGGTTGTAGCGCTGGCTACCAACCGTGTCGGTATGGCCGGTGACCATCACGCGGACCGAACCCAGCGTCTTGGCGGCTGCGACAGCCTCCGTGACGGTGGCCTGCGCTTCAGCCGTGAGGTTCGACTTATCAAAGTCGAAGAACACGATGAAGGTCCTGGCCGG
>DATFFI010000187.1:0-14722 GCA_035250225.1 Rhizomicrobium sp.
ATCGCCGACATCATGGTCAATGGCGCCAACCGCGTCTTCATCGAAGTCGGCGGCAAGGTCCAGCTCACCAATATCCGTTTCCGCGACAATGCCCAGCTGATGAATATCTGCCAGCGCATCGTCAGCCAGGTCGGCCGCCGCGTCGACGAATCCTCGCCCATCTGCGACGCGCGCCTGCTCGACGGTTCCCGCGTCAACGTCATCGGTCCGCCTTTGTCGCTGGACGGCCCGACCCTGACCATTCGCAAGTTCAAGAAGGACAAGCTCACGCTCGAGGATCTGGTCAAGTTCGGCTCGATCAGCCCCGACGGCGCCCGTGTGCTGCAGGCGATCGGCCGCTGCCGCTGCAACATCCTGATTTCCGGCGGCACCGGTTCGGGCAAGACCACGCTGCTGAATTGCATGACCGCCTATATCGACGCCGAGGAACGCGTCATCACCTGCGAGGACGCGGCCGAATTGCAGCTGCAGCAGCCGCATGTGGTGCGGCTGGAAACCCGCCCCCCCAATCTCGAGGGCCAGGGCCAGATCACCATGCGCGACCTGGTCAAGAACTGCCTGCGTATGCGCCCCGAACGCATCATCGTGGGCGAAGTGCGCGGCCCCGAAGCCTTCGACCTGCTTCAGGCGATGAACACCGGCCATGACGGCTCGATGGGCACGCTCCACGCCAACTCCCCGCGCGAAGCCATGTCGCGCCTGGAAGCCATGATCACCATGGGCGGCTATGCCCTGCCGATGAAGACCATCCGCGAGATGATCGTGGGTTCGATCGACGTCATCATCCAGGCCGAGCGCCTGCGCGATGGCTCTCGCCGCATCACCAAGATCACCGAAGTGATCGGTACCGAAGGCGATGTCGTCATCACCCAGGACCTGCTCACCTATGAGGTCCAGGGCGAGGACGAGACGGGCCGCCTCAAGGGCAAGCATGTGGGCACCGGCATCGTCCGTCCCAATTTCTGGGAACGCGCCAGCTATTACAATCTGGAACGGGAACTGGCCGACGCGCTCGACAAGGTCAACCAATGATCTTCGTGGTGGCGATCCTGGCCGCGGTCGCCCTGGTGGGTGGCTTCTTCGCGCTCTCGGGCGGCAATGATGCCGCCAGGAAACGCATCGCTGCCGTGGCCAAGCCGGAAGGCAAGGCCCGCGGCCGCAGTCTCACGCCGCAGCAGGACGCCGCCCAACGCCGCAAGAATGTCGCGGTGATGCTCAAGGACATCGAGAAGAGCAAGAAGCGGGAAAAAGCCACTTTGCGCCGCCGCCTGGAACAGGCCGGCTTCTTCAAGACCACGCCGCGCACCTACTGGATCTTTTCGGCCATTCTGGGGATCGTGGCGGCCTTTGCCGCCCTTGTCGCCGGCCAGGCGCCGCTGGTGATCGCATTGGCCGCTTTCGCCGCCGGTTTCGGCCTGCCGCGCTGGGCCTTGTCCTTCATGGCGGCTCGCCGCCGCAAGCACTTCACCGACCATTTCGCCACCGGCATCGATGTGATCGTGCGTTCGGTGCGCTCGGGCCTGCCGGTCAACGAGGCCATGCGCATCGTCGCCCGCGAATCTCCGGAACCCGTCAAGTCCGAATTCCACAAGCTGGTCGAAGGCCTGAAGGTGGGCGTTACCCTGGAACAGGGCCTGGCCCGCATGCGCGATTCCATGCCCACTTCGGAAGTCGGCTTCTTCGCCATCGTGATGACGATGCAGAGCAAATCGGGCGGCAACCTGTCCGAGGCGCTGGGCAATCTCTCCGGCGTGTTGCGCGACAGAAAGCGCCTGCAAGGCAAGATCAAGGCGATGTCGTCGGAAGCCAAGGCCTCGGCGGCCATCATCGGCTCCTTGCCGGTGGCGGTGATGGGCCTGGTCTATATCACCACGCCGGCCTACATCGCGGTTCTCTTCACCGAAAAGCTGGGGAATCTCATGCTTGCCGGCTGTGCCGTCTGGATGACCGTCGGTTGCCTGGTGATGCGCAAAATGATCAATTTCAAGCATTGAAGGCGCGAAAGCATGGGCGTCGGCATTTTTGAAGCACTCTTCGACCGGACTTTCCTGGTGACGCTGGCGGCCGGCATCCTGGCTTTCGCCACCATCGCCACCCTGGTCATTCCGCTGATGGAAAAGAGCGGTCTCGACGATCGTCTCAAATCCGTGTCCAAGCGGCGCGAGGAACTGCGCGCCCGCCATCATGCCCAGCTCAACGCCAAGCGCGGCTCTCTCAGGGTTGAGCCTTCGACGCTGATGAAGAATGTCCTGGACAAGCTCAAGATCGGCGGCCATCTGGAATCGGAAAATTCGCGCGACAGGCTGGCCATGGCAGGCTATCGCGGCCAGGCGCCGCTGATCGCCTTCATGTTCTTCCGCTTCGTGATGCCGTTCATCGTCTTTATCTTTGCCCTGTTCTACCTTTTCGTCGTCACCAGCTTCGAATGGACCTTCATGATGAAGGTCTCGGCCGCCTTTGCCGGCGCCCTGTTCGGCTATTACCTGCCCGACCTGTTCGTCTCCAACATCATTTCGCGACGCCGGCAATCCATCATGCAGGCCTTTCCGGACGCGCTGGACCTGATGCTGATCTGCGTCGAATCCGGCATGTCGATCGAAGCTGCCTTCACCAAGGTCGCGGCCGAGATCGGTGTCCAGTCCGTCGAACTGGCCGAGGAGCTGGCCCTGACCACCGCCGAGCTTTCCTATCTGCCCGATCGCCGCCAGGCCTTTGACAATCTCGCCAAGCGCTGCGGCCATCCCGGCGTCAAGGCGGTGGCCATCGCGCTCAACCAGGCGGAAAAATATGGTACGCCCATGGGCCAGGCGTTGCGCGTCACCGCCACCGAGAATCGCGAAATGCGCTTTCAGTTGGCGGAAAAGAAAGCGGCCGCACTGCCGGCAAAACTGACTGTGCCGATGATCCTGTTCTTCCTGCCATGCCTGTTCGTCGTCATAGGCGGTCCCGCCGCGATGAACATGATGAAGACTCTGGGTTAAGTGAACACCCATCCGTCGCAGCTCGGGTCGCCTCCGCCCGGCCGCTCGCCCAAGCTCGCGGCGTTCGTCGCTCGAAATGGTCCACCGGACCATTTCGTTTGCCTTCGGCAAACCACTCCTCACCCTCGCTGCGCCACCTTCTCCCTTTAGGCGCGCTGACGCGCGCAAAGGGGGAAGGGATATTTCGGGTGCTGCTTGTTGCCCGGCGAAATGCCGGGCTGGCTTAGCTTTTCTTGGCGAGCCGCAGGAGCCGAGCGAAGCGAGGCGCAAGATTCCTGGAACTGCGAGCATCTTCGCCCGGTCGCACTGGGGCATTCATACCCGACCCGCGGGCGGCGCAACGGTGATGCGGGTTCCGGTGTTTATATCCTAGGGGCAAGAACAAGGAGGCGGTGATGCCCGCCGCAACAGCCCCGCAAAAGCGCGCCACCCTCTATCGCATGGTGATGGACAAGCATGTCTGTCCCTACGGCCTCAAATCCCTGCACCTGCTCCAATCCGAGGGCTATGCGGTGGAGGATATCTGGCTGAAGACGCGGGAAGAGACCGACGCCTTCAAGGCCGAGCAGGGGGTGAAGACCACACCCCAGGCCTTCATCAATGGCCAGCGCATCGGGGGTTATGATGATCTGCGCCGTTTCCTGGGCCGGCCCGTGCCCGATCCCAAGGCGCCGACCTACAAACCTGTGATTGCGCTGTTCGCCATCACGGCCCTGATGGCCGCCGCCCTGAGTATCAGCCGGTTCGGCACGCCTCTCACCTGGCTCGCCTTGCAATGGTTCATCACTTTTAGCATGTGCGTCCTGGCGCTGCTCAAGCTGAAGGGCGTGGAGAGCTTCTCCACCATGTTCCTGGGCTATGACCTGCTGGCGCGGCGCTGGGTGCCTTACGCCACCATCTACCCATTCGCCGAAGCCCTGGCGGGCGTCCTGATGATCGCCGGAATCTTCCCCTTCATTTCCATTCCGGTGGCGTTGTTCATCGGCACGGTGGGCGCAATCTCAGTCATTTATGCGGTCTATGTGCAGAAGCGCGAACTCAAATGCGCCTGTGTCGGCGGCGACAGCAATGTGCCTCTGGGCTTTGTTTCGCTGACAGAAAACCTGATGATGGTGGGCATGGCATTCTGGATGTGGGCGCAATGAAAAAGGGCGCAGAGGTTATCCGCGCCCTTGCTTAGGCGAGTCATGACCCGCTTCCCCTTTTTGCGCGAAGCGCACCAAAGGGGAGGTGCCCGTAGCTGGCCAGACGCGAAGCGTTGCCCATCTTCGATTGTTAACCGGCGCGCATTGCGCGCCGGGGCCAGCGAAGGGCGGAGGGGTTAAATCAATACTGTTCCGTGGCAATCCGCAGCGACGGCACTTCGGCCTGCTTGACTGGAGCCGCTTTCTTGGCGACCGCGGCCTTGGGGGCCGGGCGCGGCTTCACCGGGCCGGCCAGGGGATCGAACGGCACCGCCTGCATCACCACGCGCCGCTCGGCGGCCCGTTGCTGCGGCAGCACGACAGCGGCCTGATTGACTTCGGGCGGAGCGGCAAGGAACTGGCCTGCCGGCATAAGTGTGCGCGGTGCGCCGGCGGCCGCCACCGGCGCCCCCACCGGCGTTTGGCTGGCGAGGCGGCGGGCGACATCATTGGCGTCGCGCGGCGCCACATTCGCGGCAACCGGGGATTGCACGACGGGAATGGGCGGCAGGACCAGCCGTGCGGCAGCCTGCGGCGCGGGTGCCGGTATTGCGGGGATCGGCTTGGCGGGGGCCGTCGCCACGGGCTTGGCGGTCGCGCTGGCGATCTGCGCCGGCTTGGGCGCGGCGGCAACCTGCGGCGGCGCGATATCGTTGATCAGCGCCACATTGCGCGCGATCTTTTCATTGCCCGGCGTGCCCGCAGCCTGCGCCCGCGCGATCAGGGCGCGGGCGGTCTCGGGATCCTTGGCCAGCATGCGCGACAGCGCGTAATTGTTGAGGACGCTGGCTTCACTGGGCCGGATGCTGAGAGCCCGCTCATAGGCAGCGCGGGCATTCACCTGGTCTCCAACCTGGTCATAGGCGACGCCGAGCGCGGAATAGAGCGTCCAGTCATTGGGCGCCAGCTCGATGGCCCGGCGCAGGAACTGGGTGGCGTCCTGGGCACGGCCTTTCTGGGCCAGTGCCTTGCCATACTCGCCGACCACGCGCGGGTCGTCGGCCGCAATCAGCGTCAGCTGCGACAGAATCCGGATGGCTTCGTCATGCTTGCCGGCCAGACGCAGCAACTGCGCCTGGCGGACATTGCCGTCGAGATCGTTGGCGATATTCTTGAGCGGCGCCTGCTTGCCGATGGCGGCGGTCGGGGTTTCGGCGTCGCCGCCTAGCATGCCCGCCATGCTGGTGCAGCCGGCCAGAGACGTGGCGGCGAGGAGGATGAGCAACCGGGGGGCAAAGCGCGTCATGGAACAGCCCTGACATAAATATGCGATGGGCAGAATGACGGGTGGGGGGTCAATAAACCCTTAAGGATGTTGCTAGAAGGTGAGACAACACCTTGTGCGGCCGTTAAAACTTCCGATCGTCCCACTATCGCCGCAAGGAGTTGTTAACCAGAAAAGCCATGCAGCAGCGTCTGGCCGCCATTTTTGCGCTCATCGCCTTCGGGATCCTGGTCTTGTGGGGTTTGAACTGGCGGGCGGCGCCGGCCGGCGGCAATGGCGCGCGGGTCACCTTTCAGATCGCCACCGGTCCCAGCGGCGGGACCTTTTTCACCATCGGCCAGGCCATGGCCGGCCTGATCAGCCATCCGCCAGGTGTCGGACGCTGCGAGACCTCTACCGTCTGCGCGCCCTCGGGCGTGATCCTCTCGGCCCGTTCCGCGCTGGGCTCGTTCGACAATCTGCGTGCCGTCAATAGCGGGTTGGTGGAATCGGCGCTGGTCGAGGCCGACATGGCCGATGCCGCCATGCGCGGTGCCGGCCCCTTCCGCCGCTTCGGACCACAACGCAATCTGCGCGTCATCGCCGCGCTCTTCCCCGAGGAAGTGCATCTGGTGGCCTCCACCCGATCGGGTATTGCCGATGTGCGCGATCTGGCCCGCAAGCGCGTCTGGCTGGGCCCGCCCGGCACCGATGCCGGCATTGCCGCGCGCCGTATTCTCTCGGCCTTCGGCGTTTCGGTCCGTCCGGTGGAGAGTGACGATCCACCCGCGTCGCTGGCGGAAGGCAAGCTCGACGCCTATTTCGCCACCGCGGCGGCGCCATTCGGTCCCGTCGCCCAGTCGCTCTCGGACGGCAAGGCCCGGCTGGTGCCGCTCGCCGGCCCGGCGGTGGAAAGGCTGCTCAGGCAGGAGCCGCAGCTTCAGCACGCCACCATTGCCGCCGACACCTATCCGGCCTCGCCCGTTATCGCCACCATTGCCACCCGCACCGTCTGGGTGGTGAATGCGCGGGTCTCCGATGCGCTGGTCTATGGCATCACGCGTGCCCTGTTTCATCCCGCCAATCACGAGGCTCTGGCGGCCAGTCATCCGTCGGCGCACCAGATCAACGAAAATCGCGCCACGCTGGAATTGCCGGCGCCCTTGCACAATGGTGCACGGCGCTATTATCGAGAAAGCGGGACCCTCGCGCAGTAATTACTTCGGATGTGGCGGCAATTGCTGCGGCAGGCCGCCATCCACTTCCTTCTGCGCCATGCGGCGCCAGGCAATCATCCCCGGCAATGCCATCATCCGCGCCATATAGGCGCTGACCGGCGGCGGCACTTTCACGCCATAGGTGGTGAAGCGCGATACCACCGGCGCATACATGGCATCGGCGACCGAGAAGCGCCCGAACAGGAAAGGACCCTTATGGGTCCTGAGCGCGATCTTCCAGGCGTCGAGGATGCGGGCAATTTCCATTTGCGTGTTCTCGCGCAGTTCCGGCAGCGGCAGCCTGTTGACGAAATACATGCTGAGCTGGTCGCGGACATTGGGAAAGCCGGAATGCATTTCCGCGGCATAGGCGCGGGCGGTGGCGCGCACCGCCGCGTTGGCGGGCCACAGGCCGGCCTTGGGATGACGCTCGGCCAGGGTCTCGCAGATCGCCAGACTGTCCCAGACAGACAGGGTCTTGCGGCGTTCGGTGATCTTGAGCAGCGGTATCTTGCCCGAAGGCGAATGCTTCAGGATGGTCTTTTTACTCTCAGGCTGGCGCAGCGGCACCATCACCGTCTTGAAGTCGGCGCCGATCTGGCTCAGCGCCAGATAGGGGCGCAGCGACCAGCTCGACCAGTTGGCGGTGCCGACGACAAGCGTATAACGGGCAGGCATGATACTTCCCCCCTCTACTAAGCCGCTTCTTCCTTGGTCGCGCCGCGAGGCCCTGCGCTTCGCTTCGGGTTCGCGGTCGCTGCCTTTTGCTTGGTCGCGCCGGAGGGCCCGTCGCTACGCTCGGGTCTCCGATCGCTCCTTGCGGACCGGCTCTGCGATTCATAGAGTCCCGCCGCCCGGAACATAAGAGCTTTTGATGCATCCAAGCCTTGCACGCAGCGCCGGCAATGCCGTTCCGGTGCATCTGGTGACCAGCAAAGGGGCCAAGGCTTTCCTGGCCGCCGACCGCCGCCGCGCCGGTCTGGGCGCCGCCGGCTTTGCCGGCCGCGACGGCGAGCTGATCCCTTTGATGACCGGCGCCAAAGTCACGGCCTGGGCGCTGGGCGTGGGCGAGGGGCGGGATACTTTCGCCGCCGCCGGCCTGGCCGAGAAGTTGCCGGAAGGCATTTATCGCCTGGGCGAGGTGCCGCCCTCGCTGGGCGAGGCCAATGCCGCGCTGGCCTGGCTGCTGGGGACTTATCGCTTCACCCGCTACAAACCGTCGAAGCAGAAAGCGCCGCGCCTGCTCTTGCCGCCGGGTGTCGATGGCGAGGAAATTTCGCGCATCGCCGACGCCATCTTTCTGGCGCGCGACCTGATCAACACCCCCGCCAATGACATGGGGCCCGAGGAACTGACGGCGGCGGCGCGGGCGCTGGCGTCACGGCATGGCGCCAAACTTTCGGTGATCCGGGGCGCCGTCCTGAAGAAGAATTTCCCGCTGATCGAAGCGGTGGGGCGCGGTTCGTCACGTCCGCCCTGCCTGATCGATTTGCGCTGGGGCCATGCCAAAGCGCCGCGCGTGACCCTGGTGGGCAAGGGTGTCTGCTTCGATACCGGCGGCCTCGATATCAAGCCGTCCTCCGGCATGCTCACCATGAAGAAGGATATGGGCGGCGCCGCCACCGCGCTGGCCATTGCCGCTATGGTGATGGGCGCCAAACTCAAGCTGCAACTGCGCGTGTTGATTCCGGCGGTGGAGAATTCGGTTTCGGGCAACGCCTTCCGGCCGGGCGATGTCTTCAAGAGCCGCAAGGGCCTGACGATCGAGATCGGCAATACCGATGCCGAAGGCCGCCTGATCCTGGCCGATGCGCTGGCGCTGGCGGACGAGGAATCGCCGGAACTGCTGATCGATATCGCCACGCTGACCGGCGCGGCTCGTGCCGCCACCGGCATGGAACTGCCGCCCTTCTTCACCGATGACGAACCCCTGGCGGCGGACCTGGCGCGCCTCGGCATGGTGACGGGCGATCCTTTGTGGCGGCTGCCACTCTGGCCGGGTTATGACTTCTCGCTGGGCAGCCGCGTCGCCGATCTCAACAACAATCCGGCCTACGGCTATGCCGGCGCTATCACGGCGGCGCTGTTTCTCAAGCGGTTTGTCACCCGCACCCATGGCTGGGCGCATCTGGACATTCCCGCCTGGAGCGACCGCGCCCGGCCCGGCCGGCCCATCGGCGGCGAGGCCAACAGCGCCCGCGCCGTCTATGCGCTGTTGAAGGAACGTTATTCCAAATGATGTTTGACAAGCGCATCACGCCGGCGCGCGCCGATCTTGCGGCCGCTTCCCTGCAAGGCAAGGTTGAGGCGCCGCGCTTTGCGATGGGCGAAGAAGCCTCGATCGCGGTGGGCCGCGCTTCCTTGCGCGCCGCCCCGTCGGCCGAGGCGGCGCAGGACAGCGAATTGCTGCATGGCGAGCGCGTCACCGTCTATGAGCGCAAAGACGGCTGGGCCTGGGTACAGGCCGCCAATGATGGCTATGTCGGCTATCTGCGGGACGCGCATCTCGTCCCGCCTTTCGCGGTGCAGCTACAGATTTCCGCCCTGATGACGCCGGTCTTTTCGAAGCCCGACCTGAAATCGCCGGTCCGGGACATGCTGCCGCTTACCGCCGAAGTGAATTTGCTGGCGCGCGAGGGCGACTACCTGCAGATCGCGGTGGGCGCCTGGGTGCATCAGTTCCATGTCGCCCTGCCGGCCGAAGTGCAGCCCGACTTTGTCGCGGTGGCGGAAAGTTTCTTCGGCGTGCCTTATGTCTGGGGCGGCAAGACCTTTGCCGGCGCCGACTGCTCCGGTCTGATCCAGACCGCGCTGGCTGCTTCCGGCATTCGCGCCCCCCGCGACACCGACATGATGGAGCGGCACTTCGCCGACACCAGGAACGCAACGCTGGATCGTGGCGACATCCTGTTCTGGAAAGGCCATATGGGCGTGATGCTGGACGCAGAGCGGCTTCTCCACGCCAATGCCTTTCACATGATGACGGCGATCGAGCCGGTCGCGGAAGCGATCGCGCGCATCGAAAAAATCAGCGGCCCGGTTACGTCCGTAAAAACAGCGCGCTGAAAAACATTTCGGCGGAAGCTCGCAAGAGCTTCCGCCGGTCTGCGTTCAAAAACGTCCTGTTTCTGAAGCGCAATCCGAAAAGTGCGAAGCGGTTTTCGGGTAAATTGCGCGAAAAAAACAAAAGACTAGAGGATGATCGCGCTTCGAAGAAGCGTGATCATCCTCTAGTGACCCGTCTTGCCCGGCGTGCCAGCGGCGGACGCAGGCTGCTCGGCCGGCTTTTCGCCGGCGGCCGGTGCAGCGCCTTCCGCGGCGGCGGCGGGAGCTGCTTCCGCCGGCTTCGGCGCCGGGATGGCGGCGGGGCTGGCGTCATTGTTGCGCAGGAAGGCGATCAGGTTGATGCGATCCTGAGCGTTGCGGACACCCGCAAAGCTCATCTTGGTGCCGGGCAGCGCGGCGCCGGGCGAACGCAGGAAGGTGAAGAGCTCGTCATAGGTCCAGGTACCGCCCTTGCCCTTCATCGCGCCCGAATAGGCGTAACCGGCATGCGCGGCGACTGGGTTTTCGACCGCGCCATAGATGTTCGGGCCAATCTTGTTGGCGCCGCCATTCTCCAGGGTGTGGCACTGCAGGCAGCGCTTCGACACGGCTTCGCCGGCGGCGATGTCGGCGGAGGCCAACACCGTGCCCCAGTCGGGTGCGGTTTCGGCGACCGGCGCGGCGGAGGCAGCGGGGCCTTCCTCGACCACGCCTTCGACGACATAGCCGGGCTTCTCGGGCACCTCGGCCTCATAAATGTGCTCGGCCGCGAGATTGACCACGAAGATGAAGATCAGGCTGCCCAGTACGGCGCCGGCGATCTTGTTCCACTCGAAGGAATCCATGCGGGCAAGCTCCCTGAGCCGGCGCAGACGCCGGCAAAAATACGGGGCGACATTACCCGCCCGGACTCTCCCGTCATTGCGGCGTAGCGTCGCATAAAATCAAGCTCTTGGCTGGCCTTAGCCCGGTTCCCGGCCTAAAAGCACCTCCATGAAGGCAGTGGTGATTATCCCGGCCCGCATGGCCTCTTCCCGGCTCCCCGGCAAGCCTTTGGCTGACATTGGGGGTGTCCCCATGATTGTGCGGGTCTGGGCCCAGGCCATGAAGGCTGGGGTCGGCCCGGTGGTGGTGGCCGCCGCCGAGCAGGACATCGCCGACGCGGTCGAACGGGCGGGGGGCCATGCCGTTCTTACCCATCCCGATCTGCCTTCCGGTTCGGACCGGATTTTCGCCGCTCTCCAGGGGTTCGACCCCGGCGGCTGCTATGACACCGTCATCAACCTGCAGGGCGACCTGCCGGCCCTGGATCCGGGGCAGGTCCGCGCCGCCGCCGAAGCGCTGCCTGGCTTCGACATCGCCACCCTGGCCGCCCCCATCGTTCAGGAGGACGACAGGACCAACCCGGCGGTGGTCAAGGCGGTGGTGGCCTGGGAGCCGGACGGCGCGCCGGATGGCTGTAGAAAAGGCCGGGCGCTCTATTTCACCCGTGCGCCCGCGCCCGCCGGCGAAGGGCCGCTTTTCTATCATGTCGGCCTTTATGCCTTTACCCGTGCCGCCCTGCAGCGTTTTGTGGCGCTGCCGCCTTCGCCGCTGGAGCAGCGCGAAAAGCTGGAGCAGCTGCGCGCCCTGGAATCGGGGATGAGCATTGCGGTGGCGCGTGTGGATGCGGTACCGCTCTCGGTCGATACGCCGGAAGATCTCGAATACGCGCGCAAAGTGATAGGGAGCGACGGCCCAGCATGTCAGCGTTAGGCCGCGCGACCATGAAAGAAACCATGACCATTGCAGTTGCCAAAGCCAAGCGCATTGCTTTCCAGGGTGAGCCGGGCGCCTATGCCAATCTGGCGGCACGCGAAGCGGTGCCGCATGCGCAAGCGATTGCGCATGCCAGCTTTGAAGATGCGATCGAGGCGGTGCGCTCGGGGGAATGCGATCTCTGCATCATTCCGGTGGAAAATTCGCTGATTGGCCGCATCGCCGATATTCATCACCTGCTGCCGGATTCCGGCCTGCATATCGTGGGCGAGCATTTCCTGCCCATCCGCCACCAGCTATTGGGGCTGCCGACTGCAACTCTGGATGACATTACCGATGTCTATAGTCAGGCGCCGGCGCTGGCCCAGTGCCGTACCATCCTGCGGGAGCGCAAGCTCCAGGCGCATAATTGGTACGATACTGCCGGCTCGGCCAAGCATGTGGCCGACATGGCCCATCCGAAAGCCGCCGCCATCGCTTCGACTTTGGCGGGCGAACTCTACGGCCTGAAAGTTCTGGCCGCCGATGTCGAGGATGAGCATCACAACGCCACACGCTTCCTGATCATGTCGCGCGCGGCCGAGTTGGCGCCCAATGCGGGCAAGGTGGTCACCACCTTTGTCTTCCGGGTGAAGAATGTGCCTGCCGCGCTCTACAAGGCGATCGGCTGCTTCGCCACTGCCAACATCAACATCACCAAGCTGGAGAGCTACCAGCTGGGCGGCTCGTTCAATGCCACCCAGTTCTATGCCGACATCCAGGGCCATACCGCCGATGCGGCGGTGGCGCACGCCCTGGACGAGCTGCGTTTCTACACGACAAAACTGGATATTCTGGGGGTTTATCCCGCGCACCCCTATCGCGAGGACATGCCCTAGCGCGGATCTTTTGCGTGCTGCGAGCCCTGCGATGAAGCCACGGTCTGCATCACCATGGAAATGGTGGTGGATGTGCATCGCCTCGCCGAAGTCTTTGGCGACCTGATGCGCGCGCCTCAGTTGTTCTCAGCCCAATCTTTGACCAGGTGATGCGCAATGGCGATGACCGCCGGCAATTTCATCTCGTCGACGATCTCGTTCCGCAATCGCCGGCGCGCTTCGTCCTTTGAAATCCAGCGGGCTTCGGCAATCTCGCTGCCATCGATGGTGAAGTCCCTGGTCAGCGCCTCGGCGTAACAGCCCAGCATCAATGACGACGGAAAGGGCCAGGGCTGGCTCTTGTGATAGCGCACCGTGCCGACCTGCAAGGCGGTTTCTTCCCGCAGTTCGCGCCGCACCGCTTCTTCCATCGACTCGCCCGGTTCGACAAAGCCGGCAAAGGCCGAAAACAAGCCGCCGGTGAAACGCTGGTTGCGTCCCACCAGGCATTCATCGCCCCCATCCTCAGTTTTACGAATGGGCAGCATGATCACCACCGGATCGGTGCGGGGAAAATGCTCCGCGCCGCAGGCCGGACAGAGGCGGCGATAGCCGCCGTCGCGCATTTCGGTCTTCGCGCCGCAATTGGGACAGAAGCCGTGACGGCTGTGCCAGTCGAGCAGCGCCTTGGCCTGGCCGGCAATGGCGGCATCGCGGCCCGGGAGGATGAAGGCGGCCGGCCGCATCTCCTGGAATTCGCCGTCCAGCGGGGGCGGCATTTCGGCCTGGCCCAGATCGAGGGCGAAGAGAGGTTGCGCCCCGTCCAGCCCCAGGAAGATGCAAGGTGCGCCCTCCCAGGCCGGCTGCCAGGGCTGGAACCCGGCGCAGCCGTCCCGCACCAGGGGCCGCATCTGCCAGAAGGGCAGGAACAAACCGCTGCTGCGGCGCTCCGCCAGCCAGGCCTCGCCCGGGCGCTCGGCACTGGCCCGGTTTAAGGGATTTCCGGCAAAAGTGAGTGGCGCTTCCATCCCCCGTGACTCGCATTTTTCCGTTCCAAAGCCTATATCCCGGGCGAGAGTCCGGCGGACGAAGCTGTCGCTAACCTGGTCAGGCCGGGAACGGAGCAGCCATACCGAATTTGCTTCGGGTCGTTCGGGCTCTCACCTTACCCACAACCTCGTTTGAATCCGTAGAGCGCCAAGCTTTTTTGCGGTCGTTCCGGCTCTCGCCGACGCTCCTGCGCTTGCTATAGTCCGGCCATGGCCAAAACCACCGAGCCCGCCCAGCCCTACCGGGTGCTTGCCCGCAAATACCGCCCGGCCGATTTCACCGGCCTGATCGGGCAGGAAGCGCTGGTCCGCACCCTGTCCAATGCCTTCGCCACCGGGCGCATCGCCCATGCCTTCATGCTCACCGGCGTGCGCGGCGTCGGCAAGACCACCACCGCCCGCATCATCGCCCGGGCCCTGAATTGCATCGGTCCGGACGGCAAGCGTACCGAACCGACCATCCATCCCTGCGGCCAATGCGAGCCCTGCCTCTCCATCGCCGAAAGCCGCAATGTCGATGTCCAGGAAATGGACGCGGCCTCGCGCACCGGCATCGACGATATCCGCGAGATCATCGAGGGCGTACGCTATGCCCCGGTCGCGGCGCGCTACAAGGTCTACATCATCGACGAAGTGCACATGCTGTCCAAGCAGGCCTTCAACGGCCTGCTCAAGACGCTGGAAGAGC
Organism: Rhizomicrobium sp.; assembly: GCA_035250225.1. Lineage (GTDB taxonomy): Bacteria > Pseudomonadota > Alphaproteobacteria > Micropepsales > Micropepsaceae > Rhizomicrobium. The sequence goes on from DATFFI010000187.1 coordinate 13,984, forward strand.
CGCCGCCGCATGTGAAATTCATCTTCGCCACCACCGAAATCCGCAAGGTGCCGGTGACGGTGCTGTCGCGCTGCCAGCGTTTCGATTTGCGCCGGATCGAGAGCGCCGAGCTGGCGCACTATCTCGGCACCCTGGCGGAGAAGGAAAAGGTCGGAATCGAGGAAGGGGCGCTGGCCCTGATCGCCCGCGCCGCCGAAGGTTCGGCCCGTGACGGTCTTTCGCTGCTCGATCAATCCATCGCACACGGTTCAGTTGTTGGGGGTGCACTGGAAGGCGGCGCCATCACCGCCGAAATGGTGCGGGCCATGCTGGGCCTGGCCGATCGCGGCCGTGTCCTGGACCTGTTCGAAAAGCTGATGGCGGGCAAGCTGCCGGAAGCCTTGGGTGATGTTACCGCGATGTACGACGCTGGCGCCGATCCGCTGGCGGTGATGCAGGACCTGCTGGAAACCACGCATTTCCTCACCCGCATCAAGGTGGCGCCGGCGGCGCAGGGCTTCTTCGACGGCGGCAGCGCCGAAGCCAGGCGCGCCGGTGAGCTGGCGGCGAAACTCTCGGTCCCGACCCTGACCCGCGCCTGGCAGATGCTGCTCAAGGGCCTGATGGACGTGCGCGATGCGACGCGGCCGATCTCGGCGCTGGAAATGGCGCTGATCCGCGTCGCCTATGCCAGCGATCTGCCGCCTACCGACAAGCTGGTGCGCGATCTGCTCGAAGGTGGTGCCGTTCCGGCACCGCG
>DATFFI010000188.1:0-4955 GCA_035250225.1 Rhizomicrobium sp.
ACCCGCCTGGTGCTGGAGCTGTCGGATCCGATCAGCATCCGTGCCTTCAGTCTCGCCAATCCCAACCGCGTCATTCTCGACCTGCCGGAAGTCGCCTGGCGGATGGGCGTGGCCCCGGTGCCCAGCGGCCGCGGCCTGATCAAGTCCTATCGCTACGGCATGTTCCGCACCGGCAATTCGCGCATGGTGATCGATCTCAACCGGCCGGTGCGCATCGCCGACACGCTGGCGCTGCCGCCCACCGCCGGAAACGGTTATCGTTTGGTGATCGATCTTTATCCCGCCACCCAGACCGCCTTCGAAGCCGATGCCGGCTGGCCGGCGGATTTGCGCAAACGCGAGGCCGATGCCGAACGCAGGGCACAGGTGGCGACTGCCCCCCGCATCGCCGGCAAGCGGGTGGTGGTGATCGATCCCGGCCATGGCGGCATCGATTCCGGGACCGTCGGCGTCAATGACCTGATGGAAAAGGACCTGGTGCTGGCGCAAAGCCTGCTGCTGGCGAAGGAGCTGCGCGCCCGCGGCTTTACGGTTTTCCTCACCCGCGACAAGGACGGCTATGTCCCCTTGCGTGACCGGGTCGCTTTCGCCCGCGCCCACAAGGCCGATCTTTTCCTCTCCATGCACGCCGACGCCAACCCGGATGCCTCGGTCAGCGGCATGTCGATTTATACGCTGAGCGACGGCCGCTCCGACCGCGAAGCCGCCGCGCTGGCCAGGCGCGAGAACCAGTCGGACGTCATTGCCGGCGTCGATCTTTCCGGCGGCAACTCGCCGGTGGCGCCGATCCTGATCGACCTGGCGCAGCGCGATACACTCAACAAATCCTCGCGCTTCGCCAAGGGCGCGCTGGCGCAGCTGGCGGGCACGACCAATATCCTGCCGCGCAGCCCGCACCGTTCCGCCAGCCTGGCCGTGCTGGTGGCGCCGGACGTTCCGGCCGTGCTGATTGAACTGGGGTATCTCTCCAACCGCGAGGATGCGGCGCAAATGAAGCTGGAGGCCTGGCGCGCGCGTGTCGCCGGCAGCCTGGCCACCGCCGTGGTGCGGCATTTTGCGGGCGATGCCGCCACGGTTGCGGCCTCGGGAACCCGGTAATGCGCTACTCTTTCCATCCGCCCCGCCGGGGGCTATGAGTGTCCCGCCAGGCGCCTGAAGAACCCATGTTTCGCCGCATACTCAAATATCTGGGGCTGACCATCGCCGCGCTGGCCGTATTGGCGATCGGCGCGGGCGTGGCCTATCTGATCACCGTCACCAGCGGCCTGCCGTCGGTGGAGTCGCTGAAGAACTACAATCCGCCCATCACCACCCGCGTCTATGGCGGTAACGGCACGGTGCTGGGCGAATATGCCCGCGAGCGGCGTATCTTCGTTCCCATCGCGTTCATTCCGCCGCTGGTGAAGCAGGCCTTCACCTCGGCCGAGGACCGCAATTTCTACAACCATCCCGGCGTCGATCCGTCGGGTATCCTGCGCGCCGCGATCAAGGATGTCGGACTGGTGATCCAGCGCCGTCGGCCGCAGGGCGCTTCCACCATTACCCAGCAGGTGGCGCGCATCTTCCTGCTCAACTCCGAACTCAAGTTCAGCCGCAAGATCCGCGAGGCCATCCTGGCGGTGCGCATCGACGCCACCTATCCCAAGGACAAGGTGCTCGAACTGTATCTCAACCAGATTTATCTCGGCGGCAGTTCCTATGGCGTTGCCGCGGCGGCGCTGAACTATTTCGGCAAGTCGCTGGACGACCTCACCATCGCGGAAGTCGCCTTCCTGGCGGCGCTGCCCAAGGGTCCCAGCAATTACGATCCGCGCCGCTATTACGACGCCGCCGTCGAACGCCGCAACTGGGTGATCGACCAGATGGTGGACAACAATTACATCACGCGCGAACAGGCGCGCGACGCCAAGGCGACGCCGCTGGTCGCCCAGTCCCGTCCGGTGGGCAGCCAGGCCGCCGACGTGGACTATTATGTCGAGGAAGTGCGCCGCCTCCTCTACAGCCGGTATGGCGAGAAGGCGCTGTATGACGAAGGCCTGCAGGTGCGCGCCTCGCTGGATACGCGGCTGCAGAATTTCGCGGTCGGCGCGCTGCGCAGCGGGCTGGTGCGCTATGACCGCCGCCATGGCTGGCGCGGCGCCAAGGCGCAGATGGATATCAGCGGCGACTGGAAAAAGGCGCTGGTCGCCAAACCCAACCAGTCGGGCATCGAGACCTGGCGGTTGGCCGTGGTGCTGGGCCATGACGGCAAGTCCATCCGTCTCGGCTTTGGCGACGGCAGCACCGGCATCATTACGCCGGAAGGCTATCGCTGGGCCCGCCGCCAGTTCGGCGGCGGCGTCGGCGCGGCTCCCAGCGGCCCGGCCGAAGTCGCCAAGCCCGGCGACCTGATCTATGTCGAGCCGCAGGATCCCAAGCAAGGCGGCAAGCGCGGCGAGTTCGGTCTGCGCCAGGTGCCCGAGGTCAATGGCGCCATCGTGGCGATGGATCCGCATACCGGCCGCGTGCTGGCCATGTCGGGCGGCTTCTCCTATGCCTCGTCGCAATTCGACCGCGCCATGCAGGCGATGCGCCAGCCTGGTTCGGCCTTCAAGCCTTTCGTCTATGCCGCGGCGCTGGATCACGGCTATACGCCTGCCACCAAAGTGCTGGATGCGCCCTTCGAGATGGACATGGGCCCGGGGCAGGGCATCTGGCGGCCCGAGAATTTCGAAGTCGGCGAATATCTGGGCGAAGCCACGCTGCGCCGTGGTCTTGAGCTGTCGCACAATCTGATGACGGTGCGGCTGGCCTATCAGCTGGGCATGAACAAGGTGGCGCCGCTGGCGGTGAAGACCGGCGTCTACGACAAGCTGCCGCTGCTATTGTCCAATTCCTTGGGTTCGTACGAAACCACGCTGATGCGTCTCACCGCCGGCTATGCCGAATTCGTCAATGGCGGCAAGAAGGTCGTGCCGTCGCTGGTTGACCGCATCCAGGACCGCAACGGCCGCACCATCTGGCGGCATGACGCGCGCAAATGCGAAGGCTGCAACGACGCCAACTGGAAGAATGAGGGCGAGCCGCTGCTGGAGGATCCGCGGGAGCAGGTGATCGATTCCCGCACCGCCTATCAGATCGTCTCCATCCTGCAGGGTGTGGTCCAGCGCGGCACCGGTGTTTCGGTGCAGGCGGTGGGCAAGCCGGTGGCGGGCAAGACCGGGACCTCCAACGAGGCCCGCAGCGTCTGGTTCGTTGGCTTCTCGCCCGATCTGGCCGTGGGCGTCTTTGTCGGCTTCGACAATAACCGCTCGCTGGGCCGCAATGAGCAGGCCGCCCATATCACCGCGCCGATCTTCCGCGATTTCATGCAACAGGCGCTGGCCGACCTGCCGCCGACGCCGTTCCGCGTCGCGCCCGGCATCGAAATGGTCAGCATCGACCGCATCTCCGGCAGCCCGTCCAGCGGCCCCGGCTCCATCCTGGAAGCTTTCAAGGCCGGCACCGCTCCGGGCGATTATTTCGGGCCGGAGCCGTCCGAGTCGGGTGTGCCCCAGCAATCGGCCGGCAACGCCAATAGCGGCCAGCAGCAATCGTCTTCGCCGCCTGCCGCGGTGGGCGAGGGCACCGGTGGACTTTATTAGGCTGCTCGCTTAAGCACCCGACATGCGACCCGAAATCACCCGCGCCGTAGACGAGATCAAGCAGGCCATCGCCCTGCTGAGGAGGCATCTTTGACTGGGATGCCGCCAGCCGTCGCCTGGACGAACTGAACGCCCGGGCCGAAGACCCCAGCATCTGGAACGACGCCCAGGCGGCGCAGAAGCTGATGCGCGAGCGCCAGAAGCTGGACAGCGCCATGGGCAGCGTCCGCGCCATCGAGAATGAGCTGGCAGACGCCACCGGCCTGATCGAGATGGCCGAGGCCGAAAACGATGCCGGCATGATCGCCGACGCGGAAGCCGCGATCCTGGCGCTGCAGAAGCGCGCCGAGCAGTCGCGGCTGCAATCCATGCTGTCGGGCGAAGCCGATGGCAACGACACCTATCTGGAAATCCATGCCGGCGCCGGCGGTACCGAGAGCCAGGACTGGGCGGCGATGCTGTACCGCATGTATATGCGCTGGGCCGAAAGCCATGGCTACAAGCTGCAGCTGATCGAGGAATCCGAAGGCGAAGCGGCGGGCATCAAGTCGGTGACGCTGCTGGTCAAGGGTGAGAATGCCTATGGCTGGCTCAAGACCGAGGCGGGGGTGCACCGGCTGGTGCGCATCTCGCCCTTCGATTCCGCGGCCCGCCGCCACACGTCATTTTCCTCCGTCACCGTCTATCCGGTGATCGACCAGTCCATCCATATCGACATTCCGGAAAAGGATGTCCGCATCGACGTCTATCGCGCCAGCGGCGCCGGCGGCCAGCACGTCAACAAGACCGAAAGCGCGGTGCGCATCACCCATCTTCCCACCGGCATTGCGGTGGCGTGCCAGACCGAACGCTCGCAGCATCAGAACCGCGCCTATTGCTGGGACATGCTGCGCTCGCGCCTTTACGAAATCGAGCTGGAACGGAAAAAGGCGGAGACCGGCGCCTTTGTCGGCGAAAAATCCGATATCGGCTGGGGCCACCAGATCCGCTCCTATGTGCTGCAGCCCTACCAGTTGGTGAAGGACCTGCGCACCGGCGTGGAAAGCCGCACACCAGCGGATGTGCTGGATGGCGATCTCGACCCCTTCATGGCCGCGGCGCTGGCGCAGGAAGTGGGCGGCAAGCCGAAAGAAAAGATCGAAGACCTGGAGTAGAACGTGCTGTGCAGGGTGGTGGGCACTGTCCCGGCCGCTCGCTCAAGCTCGCGGCGTTCGTCGCTCGAAATGGTCCACCGGACCATTTCGCTTGCTTCGCAAACCGCTCCTCACCCCTCGGTTTTCATTGGGAAATTCGCCCACAGGCGGTTCCGGATCGTTTGTGGACAGGGGGGAT
>DATFFI010000189.1:0-7849 GCA_035250225.1 Rhizomicrobium sp.
ACCCGGCCTGCGGCGACCGCATCACCATGACGGTGACCCTCGCCGGGGACCGCCTCGCCACCCTCGCCCATGACACCCATGCCTGCGTCATCACCCAGGCCTCTGCCGCCATCCTGGGGGCGCATGCCGCCGGCCATACCAGGGCCGAACTGGCGGCCCTGAAAAGCGCCGTCACCGCCATGCTGAAAGGTGGCGGAACACCCACCGCGCCCTTTGCCGACTATGCGGCGTTCGAAGGCGTGGCCGGCCATCCCGGCCGGCATACCTGCGTGCTGCTGCCGCTGACGGCGCTTATCGATGCGCTAGATTCGCGCGAACCAGGCCGCTAGCGGGCCCAGAGTCAGGCCGGCCGGCGAGAGATGGGTCCAGCCGCAGCCCCAATCCAGCGGCTCGGCCCGGGACAGCAGCGCATCATCGAAGCGCAGCGTCTCCTGCCCCAGATTGAAGACACACAGCAGCCTTTCATCGCCTGCCTCACGCACCAAGGCGATCAGCGGCAAGGGCGCCTGCAACAGCGTCTGGGTGCCGGCCTTGAGCGCGCGGCTGGCGCGCCGCCGGGCCAGCAAGCGCTTCGCAAAAGCCAGGGTGGAATCGGGATCGCCTTCCTGCGCAGCAACGCCGAGCGCGGCATGAGCCGGGCCCAGCGGCAACCAGGGCGTGCCGCTGCTGAAACCGAGATTGGGAGCGGCGCCGTCCCAAGGCATGGGTGTGCGGCAACCGTCGCGGCCCTTGAACAGGGGGTAATAGAGATCACCCACCGGATCGCGCAACTGGTCGCGCTTGAGATCGACCTCCGGCAAGCCCAGTTCCTCGCCCTGGTAGATCAGCACCGTGCCGCGCAACGCCAGCAGCAGCGCCAGGTAAAGGCGCGCGACGCGATTGTCTGTGCCGTCACCACCGAAACGCGTCACCGTGCGGAGCACGTCATGGTTGGAGAAGGAAATGCAGGGCCAGTGCTCCGGGAAGCGTTCCAGTGTTTCCAGATGGGCACGAATGGCCGCCGCATCGGTCGCCAGCAACAGCGCGAAATTGTAGCCGGCATGCAGGCCCTGGTCGGGCGGCAGGTAGCAGCCGGAGCGCTCGAACTCTTCCGAAAATTCCCCAAAGACAAAGCGGTCGTCGAAAGCATCCACCCGCCGGCGCACCGCATCCAGCAGCGGCCGGCTTTCCTCCAGATTGGAGTCATGGATGTGCCGTTGCATATTCGCCGCGGCCGACCAGGCATAGGCATCGCGCGCGGTAGCCGGAATGGCCGGATTGTCCTTCAGCGTCGCGTCATGCAGGAAGGCATTGGCGACATCGAGCCGGAAACCATCGACGCCGCGCTCTAGCCAGAGATCCAGCACCGACAGCGCCGCCTCGCGCGCCGCCGCGTTCTGCCAGTTGAGCTTGGGCTGCTGGCGCAGGAATTTGTGATGATAATATTGCCGCCGCGCCGGCTGATAGGCCCAGGCCGGTCCGCCAAAGACCGACAGCCAGTTGTTGGGCACCGTGCCGTCATCTTTCGGGTCGGCCCAGACATACCAATCTTTTTTTGGCCAGTCGCGCTTGCCCGCATCGCCGTCGCGGCTGGCGGCGAACCAGGCATGTTCGTCGGAGGTATGGGCCAGCACTTCGTCCAGCAGCAGCTTCAGGCCACGCGCATGCGCCGCGCCCACCAGCGCCTGGAAATCCGCCAGCGTGCCGTAATCGGGCTGCACGCCCTCATAGTCCGCAACGTCATAGCCCCAGTCGCGGTTGGGCGAAGGATGCAGCGGCGACAGCCAGATCGCATCCACGCCCAGCGCGGCGATGTAATCGAGTTTAGAGATCAGCCCAGGCAGGTCACCCTGCCCGTCGCCGTTGGAGTCGCAGAAGCTGCGGATATAGACCTGATAGACCGACGCACCACGCCACCAAGGATTCATTCGACCCTCCCCTTGAGGGGATCGGTAGCGACAGCGTGCCGAACGCCGAGCGAAGCGAGGCCGTGGGGTCGAAGCGCCAAAGGCGCTTCGGGGAGGGGTACGGCGGCAGCGGTTATCGCATGCAAAATTGTTTCCAGCACCTGCGCTTCATCCTTCAGCACCAGAGCATTGGAAAATCGCAGAACCGTGAACCCACGTTGCTCCAGCCAGCTTGTGCGAATGGCATCTCTCGCCACGCCCGCATCGCTACCGTGCTGATCCCCGTCAAGTTCGACGATCAACCGGGCCGATGAACAGAAGAAGTCGGCAATATAGGGACCAATCGGTTGCTGGCGCCGAAACCGCAGTTGCAACCGGCGTCCACGCAGGAGTGCCCAAAGGCGGCGCTCTGCATCGGTGGGGTTTGCACGAAGATGCCTGGCCAGATTCTTCTTGAAGACCTGACGGCGGGCGCGCTTCGCGACCATGCCCCTCCCCGAAATTTGCTGCGCAAATTTCGACCCTCCCTCAAGGGGAGGGTCTGCTTTCACACTTCGTTCGCTGTCGTAACGACCTTGTTCACCAGGCCGTATTTCACGGCGTCTTCGGCGCCCATCCAGAAATTGCGCTCGGTATCGGCAACCACCTTCTCGTAAGGCTGGCCGGTCTCGGCGGCGATTTCCTTGATCAGGCGGGCGCGCATCTTGAGGATTTCTTCCGCCTCGATGGTGATGTCGCTGGCCTGGCCGCGCACGCCGCCCAGCGGCTGGTGCAGCAGGAAGCGGGTGAAAGGCAGGCAGAATCGGTTTTCGCGCTTGGCGCCCAGGAAGATATGCGCGCCGGCGGAGGCGACCCAGCCGGTGCCGATCATCTTCACCCGGTTGCCGACGAAACGGATCATGTCATGGATGGTGTCGCCGGACTCGACATGGCCGCCGGGCGAATTGACGATGACGCGGATATCGCCTTCGCTCTCGGCATAGGCGAGCAACTGGGCCGAAACGCGCTCGGCCATCTTCATATCGACTTCGCCGAAAATCAGCACCGTGCGCGACTTGAACAGCGCCTTGGCGATCTCGGACGATTGCGGCTCCGGTGCCTTCTTGTCTTCTTTGTCTTCGGATTCTTCGTCGGCGCGGAACACGGCAACTCCGGGGAATTTGGGGATTCGGGAAGCAGTCTAGCGATACTTATGATGGGGGCAACCCGCCTACAACCCCTTAACAGCGCTCGACAAAACAGGCCCGATTTCGCCGTGAATCACCAAGTCGGCATAGGGGTCTTGCGGCGTTTCCTCGCGATTGAGGATCGCCAGCCGGGCCCCGTTGCGCTTGGCCTGCAACGGGAAGGCCGCCGCCGGATAGACCTGCAGCGAGGACCCCGCCACCAGGCAAAGGTCGCAAGCCGCCACCGCCGCTTCAGCCCGGGCCATTTCGCGCTCCGGCATGGCCTGGCCGAAGGAAATGGTGGCGGTCTTGATGATGCCGCCGCAGGCCGGACAATCCGGCGCCTCGCCATCCTTCTCAAACCGCGCGCGGATCACGGCAATCTCCATACGCTGTTCGCAAGCCAGGCATTTGGCATAGGTGGTGTTGCCATGGATTTCGATGACTTGTTCCTCAGGCACGATTTGCTTTTCCAAGAGGGCCGCCTGATGCAGGGCATCGATATTCTGGGTGATGACATGGGCGACGATGCCCCGCGCCACCAGTTCGGCCACGGCGCGATGGCCGTCATTGGGCCGGACCTGGTTCCAGGTCTCTTCCATCTCAAAGCGGCGGCGCCAGCTTTCACGCCTTGCCTCGGGATCGGCGACATAGGCGGAAAAATCGATCGGCATCATCCTGGTCCATATGCCCCCCGGTGACCGAAAATCGGGAATGCCGGATTCCGTGGAAATGCCGGCACCGGTGAAGACCACCGCACGCCGCGCCTGCCGGAGCAGCGATGCCAGCGCCTCGGCTTCGCTCACTGGGTGCGGAGATTGTAAGGCTTGACCTTGCCGCAATCGGCCTTGACCCAGTTGCCCCTGAAACGCGTGGTCATATCCACCGGGCGGCCGCCGCTGGTGCCCTTGAAGCTGTAGAAGCCGGAATACTGCGTGTCACCCTTGTAGGCGACCTGGATGGTGCCGGTACCACGCATGTTGCCCTTGCAGACCATGCTGGCCGTCATCTCGGTGGCGGTCTGCTTGATGAGCTTGGTATCGCAGCCGGTGGCCGTGCGATCCAGGTGCGGCGGCCGGTTGGACTCCACTTCCGCCTGGCTCATGCACATCTGGACCGTCACAGGTTTGGCACCGGGCATCGCCATACCCATTTTCTTCATCGCCGCTGCCGCTTCGGGCGGCATGGCCATCTCGATGGTCGAGGTTACATTCCACAGGCCGACCTTGCCTTGCTTGGCCAGCGCCGGACCCGAGAGACCAAGCGCAGACAGCGCGATAGCGGCAAGACAAAGTTTGCGGATGGTCATGGTCGCCTCCGGAAAAAAGCCCGGAAGAGAGTGCTATGCGGCCTCAGCCAGTTCAAGCCGGTTTCGGCCGGCTTCCTTGGCGCGATGGAGCGCCGCGTCGGCCCGGGCCAGCATATCGGCGATGCCGGTGTCATCCGGCTGCAATTCGGCGGCGCCGATGCTGGCGGTCACCACCCAGCGGCCGGCCAATTCCGGCACGATCATGGCCATGATGTCACGCCGCACCCGGTCCAGCACAATGCCGGCATGCTCCAGGTTGGTATTGGGCAGCAGGATGGCGATCTCCTCGCCGCCATAGCGGGCGATCTGGTCTTCCGCCCGCAGCGCCTTGCGGATCACCGGCGCCAGGCCGCGCAGCACCGCATCGCCGGCCGGATGGCCGAACGTGTCATTGATGGATTTGAACCTGTCGGCATCGATCAGCGCCACAGTCAGGGGCTCTTCCTGGCGCCGGGCCCGCGCCACTTCGTGGAGGGCGATGTCATCGAACAGGCGGCGATTGGAGAGGCCGGTAAGCATGTCGGTGCCGGCGCTGCGCCGCAGTTCCAGCTCGCTGGCGACAATGGCGGCGAAATCCTTCAGCAACCCGCGGTCGCGCGCGCTGATCTTGCGCGGAATATGGTCGGCGACGCAGAGCGAGCCGACATTAAAGCCTTCACGGGTCGTCAAGGGCGCGCCGGCATAGAAGCGCACGCCGCCCTCGCAGGTGACAAGCGGGTTATTGGCGAAACGCGGGTCCTGGGTGGCGTCTTCCACCACCATCACGTCATCCTGCCCGACCGTATGGGTACAGAAGGAATCCCGGCGCGAGATTTCGGACATGGGCAAATTCTGTTTCGCCTTCAGCCATTGGCGGTCGGCTTCCAGGAAGCTGATGGCGCCGACCGGCGCTTCCAGCGCGGCGCAGGCCAGGCGCACGATACGGTCGAAGCTTTCGTCCTGCGGCGTGTCGGTGATCTTCTGCGCTTCCAGGGCATCCAGGCGCAGTGCTTCTTCCAGAGACATAACAGGCTTGGACAAGGCCGCCGACCCTTTGCTTGCGCGCGGGATTCAACGCCCTTTGGGTTTGTGAGCGGTTAAGCCGCCGGCAGGAACCCAGGTTAAGGACTTGCTAACCCTGTTTTTCGGCCTTCTTCGCCCGTGCAACGCCCTCGGCGATCATCTTCTTGGCCTCGGCAGCGTCGCCCCAGCGGGTGATCTTGACCCATTTGCCGGGCTCAAGATCCTTGTAATGGGCGAAGAAGTGTTCGATCTGCCGGATGGTGATGTCGGGCAGGTCGCCATAGTTCGAAATGCCGTCGAAGCGGGCCGAGATATGGGCCGAGGGCACCGCCACGATCTTCTCGTCCATACCGGCATTGTCTTCCATCAGCAGCACGCCGACGGGGCGGACGCTGATCACGGCGCCGGGGGCGATGGCGCGGGAATTGGCGATCAGGACGTCGACCGGATCGCCGTCACCCGACAAGGTATGGGGAATAAAACCGTAATTGCCGGGATAGCGCATCGACGTGTAGAGAAAGCGGTCCACCACCAGCGTGCCCGCCGCCTTGTCCATCTCATACTTGATGGGTTCGCCGCCGATCGGGACCTCGACAATGACATTGACGTCGTCGGGGACATTCCGGCCGGAGGGAATTTGGTCGATGCGCATCGGGTAGGCCCCTTGGCTGAAGACGCCGGGGTGGTAAGTTCTATGCTGCAGTGCGTCAAGCCATATTCGGGGAAAGCTCTCATGTCCGCCACCAAAGCCTATGCCCGCATGCTGAAAAGCGATGTGAAGTACCGCTTCTCCATCGACATGGCATCGCTCAAGGCATGAGCGAGCACGGCGTTCTTCTGACCACGTTGCCGGGCAAGGAGCAGGCCCAGGCCCTTGCCCGGATGCTGGTCGAGGAGAAGCTGGCGGCCTGTGTCCAGCTGATGCCGATCGAGAGCTTCTATCGCTGGGAGGGCAAGGTGCAGAATGAGGGCGAGATCCTGCTGCTGATCAAGACCCGCACCGCCCTGTTCGAAACCGCGATCGCCCGCATCAAGGCGAAGCACCCCTATACGGTGCCGGAAATCGTCGGCCTGCCGTTCAGCGCCGGGCACCGGCCCTACCTGGACTGGATCGACGACAGCGTGAGCTGAAACAGGATTGTCACAAGCCGGCGGCATCCTGACGCCATGGATACCACCCGCCGCATCCTGCTGATGGCGCCCCTGCTTCTGGCAAGCAGCGCCTTTGCCGGGCCGCCCGTCTTGGATTCAGGAAAAGGAGGCGCCAGCAATCTGGCCGTCGAGGTGGGCGGCGACATTCCCGGATTCAAGCCGGCCGAGCTGCCCGCCTGGATTGCCATCCAGATGGAACGTTCTGACCTGCCTTGGTCCTTCGCGCCGGCCAAACCGGGGGCCGCGGCCCCGCACCGCGTGGATTGGCGCTTCACCACCATTGCCGGCACGGGCCGTTTCAAGGGCGTGTATTTCGTCAGCGCCCAGGCCAAGCTCTTCCGCTACACCCAGCACGAGCGGACGATGATGAACCAGACCGAAGTCAAGGGCGGTCCGCTGGACCCGAATTTCGGACCCTTCATCACCGAAATGACCCGCGAATTGCTGGCGCGGTCGGATCCGCGGCGGTAGCTCCTGGAGCTTGTTCCGGGCCCTGTATTGCGCGCTTGTTGCGAGACTCTTCCCTGATCAGGCTACTGCGCGAATTCCGCCCCCGACCGCGTCTCCACGCTGCGGAAGATATTTTGCAGCGTCTCCGGACTGCCGGTGAAGCTGTTCTTCGGCACCGACGCGCGCGACAGGATGCGATGGTAGATCAGGTCGGCCTGGTTCTGGTTCAGCGCCAGGCCGGCCATATATTGCAGCCGCATGTCGTAATCGTGGTTGATCTGGGCGTCCTTCAGCCAGGCCGCCAGGTCGCGATCGTTGCCGGCATAGGTCGAGAACAGGCTGACGGCTGAGGGGATGGTCGCCTCGGTCAGCGAGGTCATAACCGGCGCGTAAGCCGGGGAGCCCAGCTTGGCCGTGATCGCGTCCATGTCGATTTTCTGGCCCGGGTCCTTCTGGCCCACCAGCACCACGTCATAGCCCTGGCCGCCATTGGTGTTGGCGAAGACCATGCCGCCGGGGAAGACTTCGAAGAAAGTAGCGATCTCGCTTTTCACCGAGGCTTCGTCGCTCTCATAGAGCGGCACCCACTGGGTGACGATGCCGCCCGGATTGAGGTGATCCTTCACCATCTGGAAGTATTCCTTCGAATAGAGCGCGGCGCTGCCCTTGACGAAGGGATGGATGGGATCGGAGGTGATGATGTCGAACGTCTCCTTCGTGGTCCGCACGAAGTGGCGCGCATCGTCATAGGTGATTTGGGTGCGCTGGTCCTGCGCGACGCGGTAATTCTCGTCGCCGAACCATTTGGTGGTGGTGGGAGGGATCAAGGGCTCCAGCTCGCAGATGACGATGCGGTTGATGCTGGGATAGCGGGTGAAGCTGCC
>DATFFI010000190.1:0-2010 GCA_035250225.1 Rhizomicrobium sp.
GGCACCTTTGCGACCCTTCGGCAGCAAAGGCTCGATCCGATGCCATTCCGCATCGCTCAACCAATAAACCTGCTTGGCCATCCAAGCCTCCAAATCACCTTCGGAGAACTTGAATCACAATCCCGCAAACCAAGGAATCCTATTGAGTACAGACCCTAGGAGCGGCGAGCATCTGGATGCCCGCCCCATGGCCGCGACCGCTCGGCCGAAGGAAGGGCGCATCTATATCCTGGCCAACAAGGGCGAGGATTCCGATGAACAGGTCCAGAGCAATGCCGAGGTGGTGCTATCGTTCCAGAAAGGCGCGTCCCATGTGGTGGTGCATGGCATCGCGGTGCCGTCCAGCGATGTCGCCAAGATCGCCGATATCTGGACCGCCTTCGACAAGGCCTGGTGGGACGGCCCTGACGATCCGCGCATCCGGCTGATCAGCGTGACGCCGGGCCGGGCCGAATACTGGGAAAGCCCCGGCAAATTGATATCCTATGCCGACATGCTGCTTTCGGCGGCGACAGGCAAGCGCCCCAATACCGGCGAGCACGGTTCCGTGAGACTTTGATGGGCGACAGGTGGGGGGCCTGAAAAACTTGGAAATTAACGCTTAATGCAGCTTCCGCTTAAGGCCCTGCCTGGATTTGTCCCATATTGGGACATGCCCAGAAGCGTAGCCCAACTGACCGGCGTGCTGGTGACGGCCGTCGTCGCCTTCGGAACCGACCTGGATGCAATCTGGTCGGTGCCGCTGGGCGTTTTCGCCGGCGGCCTGGCGCTGTTCTTCGTCTCGCTATCGGAAGCGCGGGACAATTTCCGCAAAGCGCCCGGCACCTTGCGCATTGACCGCCGCGGCGACCGCCGGCGTCACTAAGTTCCAGGTAGCTCGAGCGGCGCATTTCGCGCCGCGACCCGCAGCATCGGCTAGCTTCCTTACCCCTTGGGCGCGTAGCGCCCCTAAAGGGGGAAGGTGTCGCAGCGAGGTGTTTGCGGAGCAAACCCGAGTTGCGACGGATGGGGGTAAATTAAATCAGCCGCCATCCGGAGGAATGGCGGCGATAGCCGCTTCCATTTCCAGGAAGCTGGGCTGGTACTCGCTGGGGACGCTGCCGCGGCCGATTTCCACGGACACCTGGGCCGCATTGCCGTGCAGATGCGCCACCAGGATGTCGCGGATGACGTGATAGAACAGCGCTTCCTCGTCGATGATCGCCTTCAGGCGCGCACCCAGCGGGCCGACAACGCCATAGGCCAGGAACACGCCCAGGAAGGTGCCGACCAGGGCCGAGCCGATCATGCCGCCCAAAACTTCAGGCGGTTCGCTGATCGCGCCCATGGTCTTGATGACGCCCAACACGGCGGCGACGATGCCCAGCGCGGGCAGGCCGTCCGCCATGGTTTGCAGCGCATTGGCCGGAATCAGCGACTCGTGATGATGCTTTTCCAGCTGCTTTTCCATCAGGGTTTCGACCTGATGCGGATCCTCCAGGCTCATGGTCATCATCCGCAACGTGTCGCAGATGAAATCGAGCGCGAAATGGTCCTTCATGATCTTGGGATAGCGCTTGAAGATCGAACTTTCGGAGGGCTTTTCGATATGGGCTTCCAGCGCGATCAGGCCCTTGGATTTCATCGTCTTGGTCAGCAGGAAAAGCAGGCAGAGCAGGTCGGTGAAGTCCTTGGGCTTCCAGCCGGGACCCGAGATAACTTTGCCGAGCGAGCCGAAAATCTTCTTGAGATTGTACATCGAGCCGCCGATCAGCATGGCGGCGATGGCCGAACCGAAAATGGTGGCCATTTCGTGCGGCGCGGCGTGCGCGACCACGTCCATGGCGCCGCCGGTGGCGATATAGACGCCGAAGACGCAGATAAACAGAAAGACAATGCCGCCGATCTGAAGCATGAAGAAATGCCGCCCGTGATGTCGAGCGTTCATTATTAATGGCGGGGCTTAAGGAGGGGTGAACCGGCAGGCGCTGCGGGGTTGCCGGAAGTTAACGCGCCTTAACGGATCGGTGG
>DATFFI010000191.1:0-16709 GCA_035250225.1 Rhizomicrobium sp.
CTCCCCCCCCCTCACCATCTATCACTGGGCGCCCACCATGATCGTGTCGATCACGCACCGCGCCACCGGCGTGGGGCTGTCGGTGGGCATGCTGGTGCTGGCCTGGTGGCTGGTCGCGCTGTCCAACGGGCCGGAAGGCTATCAGGCCTTCTACAATCTGATCAGCGGCCATATCGGCCTGCTGGCCCTGTTCGGCTTCACCTGGTCGCTGGCCTTTCACACCCTGCAGGGCATCCGCCATCTCGCCTGGGACCTGGGCTATGGCTTCAAAAAGGAAACGGCGCGGCAGACGGCGCTGCTGGTGATCGCGCTTTCAATCGCCATCGCCATCGGGATTTTCGTACTGGTCTGGACCGGGCATGCGGGGTACCTGGGATGAGCAGGAACATGCAGACGCCGCTGCACAAGGTGCAGGGCCTGGGTCCCAGCCACACCGGCACCGGCCATTTCTGGCATGAGCGCCTGACTTCGGTGGCGCTGATCCCGCTGACCCTGTGGTTCGGCTACACCATCCTGGGCCTGACCAATGCCAGCCTGGTCGCGGCCATCAGCTTTCTTGCGCATCCCCTGAATGCGCTGCTGATGGCGGCTTTCGCCATTGTCAGCCTCTATCACATCAAACTGGGCCTGCAGGTGATCATCGACGACTATGTCCACGCCACCGGAAAGAAGATCTTCCTCTTGATCGTGGTGCGGGTCGCCGTGTTCGCCACCGGCGCGGCCTGCCTCTTCGCCCTGCTCCGCATCGCCAGCCTGTAAGAGAGTTTCATGCCCGCCTATCAGATCGTCGATCACACTTTCGATGTCGTCGTCGTCGGCGCGGGCGGGGCCGGCCTGCGCGCCACGCTGGAATGCGCGCTGCGCGGCCTCAAGACCGCCTGCATCACCAAGGTCTTCCCCACCCGCAGCCACACCGTGGCGGCGCAAGGCGGTGTCGCGGCCAGCCTCGGCAATATGGGCGAGGACAATTGGCGCTGGCACATGTACGACACCGTCAAGGGCTCGGACTGGCTGGGTGACCAGGACTCGATCGAGTATCTCTGCCGTCACGCGCCGGACGCGGTGTATGAGCTGGAGCATTTCGGCATGCCCTTCAGCCGCACGCCGGAAGGCAAGATCTACCAGCGTGCCTTTGGCGGCATGACCAGCAATTACGGCGAAGGCATCGTGCAGCGCACCTGCGCCGCCGCCGACCGCACCGGCCATGCCATGCTGCACACGCTGTACGGCCAGTGCGTCAAGCACGAGGTCAATTTCTTCATCGAGTATTTTGCCCTCGACCTGATCATGGAAAACGGCGCCTGCCGCGGTGTGATGGCCTGGTGCCTGGATGACGGCGTCATCCATCGCTTCCGCGCCCACAAGGTGATCTTGGCCACCGGCGGCTATGGCCGCGCCTATGCCTCCTGCACCGGCGCCCATACCCAGACCGGCGACGGCAACGCCATGGTGCTGCGCGCCGGCCTGCCGCTGCAGGACATGGAATTCGTCCAGTTCCATCCCACCGGCATTTTCGGCGCCGGCGTGCTTATCACCGAAGGCGTGCGCGGCGAAGGCGGCTATCTCACCAATTCGCAGGGCGAGCGTTTCATGGAGCGCTATGCACCGCACGCCAAGGACCTCGCCAGCCGCGACGTAGTCAGCCGCGCCATGACCATCGAGATTCGCGAGGGCCGCGGCGTCGGGCCCGGCAAGGACCATATCCACCTGCATCTGTCGCACCTGGATCCCAAGATCATCCATGAGCGCCTGCCCGGCATCTCGGAATCGGCGCGCATCTTCGCCGGCGTCGATGTCACCCGCGAGCCGATCCCGGTGCTTCCGACCGTCCATTACAATATGGGCGGCATTCCCTGCGCCTATACCGGCGACGCGCTGACCCTCCAGGGCGGCAATCCCGATACGGTCGTGCACGGCCTGATGGCGGTGGGCGAAGCGGCTTGCGTCTCGGTCCATGGCGCCAACCGCCTGGGTTCCAATTCGCTGATCGACCTGGTGGTATTCGGCAAGGCCGCCGGCATGCAGGCGGCCAAGGAACTGGACGGCGTCGGCAGCCATCATGAATTGAAGAAGGGCGCGGGCGACGAAGCCCTGGCCCGCCTGGACCGTTTCCGCAACGCCAAGGGCGGCACGCCGGTCTCGGTCCTGCGCACCACCCTGCAGAAGGCGATGCAGGAAGACGCCGCCGTCTTCCGCACCGGCGAGACCCTGTCCCAGGGCCACAAGCGCATTGCCGATATCTATGCCCAGCGCGGCAGCCTGGACGTCAAGGATCGCTCCATGATCTGGAACACCGACCTGGTGGAGGCGCTGGAGTTCGACAATCTGTTGCAGCAGGCGGTGGTCACCGTGGCCGGCGCGGTCAATCGGCTGGAAAGCCGCGGCGCCCATGCCCGCGAGGACTATCCCAACCGCGACGACGACAATTGGATGAAGCACACACTGGCCTGGCTGAACCCAGAGACCGGCGAGACCCGGATCGACTATCGCCCGGTGCATACCTACACGCTGACGGACGAAATCCAGTATATCGCGCCCAAGGCGCGGACCTATTGAGCGCCGCGGCCCCACGCATTCGCTGGTACCAGGGCCTGGCGGCGCTGCTTGTGTGTCTGTCGGGCGCCACCCTGGCGGCATTTGTCCTGCTCTTCATCCTGGTGGTGTTCCAGGGCGGCGGGGAGGCCTTGCCGTTTGTCATACTCTTCGCCCCCGTCATCCTCGTTCCCGCGATTATTCCGGCGCTGCTTTCCGGCCTGCTGCTCCTGCACAAGCGCTGGCTGCGGCTTTCCCATTTCCTGGCGGCGGGCGGCGTAAGCGGCGCCGTCTCGCCCTATGCCTGGATCATGCTGACGGGCGGCGTGGAGGGCATCGAGCAGGCCTCCGGCCTGATCGTGCTGACATTTTTCGCCGGCGTGGCCGGCGGCGCCAGTGCCTGGGCCTATCTCAGGATGAAAAACCAGATCCCAGCCCGGGCTGTGCCGTGAACCTGTCGCCGCTGCTGGAAGCATCCTTCGCCATCCAGGTGCATGTCGCCACCGTGGTCCCCGCCTTCATCATCGGTACCTGGCAGATATTTTTCAGCGCCAAGGGTTCGCCGCTGCACCGGATGATGGGGTACGCCTATCTGGTGCTGATGACTGTCACATCCATTTCCAGCCTCTTCATCAGAACCATCATGCCGGACGGTCCGCTCTTCGGCTTCAGTCCCATTCACCTGCTGGTGCCGGTGACGCTGGCCGGCGTGGTCGGCGCGCTCTACTACGCCCGCCGCGGTGATATTGCCCGACACAAGCGCGCCATGATCGGCACCTATGTCGGCGCCATCCTGATCGCGGGGGCTTTTACCTTTATGCCCGGCAGAATCATGCATGCCATCTTTTTTCGTTAGTCGCGCAGCCTAGCGCTGACGGCCGCGCTAGGCGCGGCCTGCTGGGCTGTCGCTCCTTGTGCCCGGCAGAATCATGCACGCCATCTTCTTGGATAGGGAACAGGGAATGCCTCTCGTGCGTTATCGGACGTTATAGCGTTTTCCGATTTTCAGAGGCCCGCATGACCCGCCTGTTCGCCGCCTTTCTTGCGGTTCTGTTCCTCAGCCTGCCGGATTTCAACCTGGCCGCCACCGCCCAGACGGCGAAGCCCGCCAGCGCGGCGCAGCCGGGTCCAGACGACCGCGCCAAGCAATGGCTGACTCTGGTGGATGATTCCAACTACGCCGAAAGCGCAAAACAGATGGGCACCCAGGCGCGCAAGGCCGATATCGACAAGCTCCCTTCCATTCGCGAACCACTGGGCGCCATGTCCAGCCGCAGCCTGAAAGACGTAACGTTGCCGCACCGCGTAGCGGACATGCCGGCGGGGCAGTATGCGGTGGTGCGCTACGAATCGAATTTCGCACGCAAGGCGGTCGCGATTGAGACAATCACGCTCGCCATGACAAAAACGGGCTGGGCGGTGGTCGGTTATCGTATTGATTAAAGGGGCATGTCGATTAAAGGGAACATTCGTTCTCTTGGGAAGTTTTCACTGTCAGTGCGACGCGCCCCATTGCCGCCTTATTCCATTCAGGCCGGGTTCAGGCGCAGGAAACACAGAATGCGTCATACGGATTACCAAGGGAGATTGAAATGAAATTGACACAGATACTGCTGGGCGCCGCCGCCCTCGTCTCGGCAACCATCGGCATGGCGCAGGCGCAGCCCGATTGGGTTCCTCCCGGCAACGATCCGCGCGGCTATTACAGCGAAACCGACCGCAACGGTTACTACAACCGTGACGGCCGCTATACCCGCATCGTCCGCCGCGGTGGCGGACGCTTCGACCGCGATGACCGTTATGGTCCGCCTCCCCCGCCGCCCGCCGCCTATTATGAGCGCGGCCGCTATGAACAGAATTGCCGCAATGGCAATGCCGCCGCGGGCACCATCTTCGGCGCGCTGGCCGGTGGCCTGATCGGCAACGCCGCCTCCAACGGCAATGGCGGCGCGGTTGTCGGCGGCGTCATCCTGGGCGGCCTGCTGGGCAACACCATCGCTCGCGATATCGACTGTGATGACCAGCCGGTGGCTTTCAATGTCTATACCCAGGGCCTGAATGGTGATGTCGGCCGCCGTTATGACTGGCGCGGCCGCCAGGGCTATGGCTACTTCACCCCGGTGCGGGAATTCCGCCGCGGCGGCATGGTCTGCCGCGACTTCGATGAAGTCACCTATCGCAATGGCCGTCAGTTCACCCGCAGCGGTACGGCCTGCCGCGAGACGACCGGTCATTGGCGTTTCGACTGATCGCGGCACACCCCGGCTTTCTTTCCCCGCAGCGCGGGTAGTCAACTAAGCATAACGGCTCCGGCGCTGGCGCGCCGGGGCCGTCATGTTATTCTCCCCGCGTCGGCAAAACCGGCATCGAACCTGGACGTTAAGCGGGAGCGTCGAGTCGAGGGAACTTTTCGTTTCCATGACGGTTACTTGCCTATCGTTCGACCAAATTGGTACGTCAGGAGATATTCCCATGTTGCGCAAAACCGCATTTGCCGTTGCCCTGCTGACGCTGGGCTTCGGCTCCACCGCCGCTTTTGCCGATGAATGCAGTGGCCGGGATCACACGGCCGGCACCGTCCTTGGCGCCATCGCCGGCGGCGTCCTGGGCAGTGCCGTCAGCAATGGCGATGGCGGTGCGGTTGTCGGCGGCGCCCTGCTGGGTGGGCTGGCGGGCAACGCCATCGCCCGCGACATGGACTGTGAAGACCGCCCCTATGCGGCGCGCACCTATCAGAGCAGCTTCCAGGGTCCGGTCGGACGCCGCTATGCCTGGAATCACGGCCGCAACCGCGGCTATGTCGTCAACACCCGCGAGTACCGTATGCGCGGCGAAATCTGCCGCGATTTCACCCAGGTGACCTACCGCCGCGGCCGGGAATTCACCCGGCAAGGCACCGCCTGTCGTCCAATGCGCGGGCGCGACTGGGCCTTCCGTTAACAGGATTCCGGTAAGGATTGGATGGCGGCTCCAAAAAGGGCCGCCATTTCCTTTTTGGCCTTGCGGCCCCTTGGGGCGGATTAAGTATTTTCCACCCCGAAAAGCCCTATTTTGCGCGGCTTTGCGCAAGGAATACGTAACCATTGGGGCCCTACACTCGCGTGGTAGCGTGTATTGGGCTTTTTATGTCTGAATCCTGGACCATCAGCGTCGGCGGCCGCGTTTACGGCCCCTACAGCCTCGAGCAGATGCGCGGCTTTCATGCCGAAGGGCGTCTGGCCGATCATTCGCTGGTGGCGCGCGCCGGTGAAGATCAGTTCCATGCCGCCAACGAAGACCCGGCCCTGGCCCTGTTCTTCCAGCCACAGACCCAGCCCGCCCAGCCGGAAGCGTCGTCGGGTCCGCACCGTTTCGGCGCCGAACCGGAAGCAACCGGCGAACGCACGCATTACGTGATCATCGCCGACATGAAGTCGCGCTCCATCACCGGCCTGGAAGAGGAAATCTTCAATCTGGGGCCGGCGCATCGTTTCATGCCGCAGGCCTGGGTGCTTTCCAGCGAAGTCGGCATCAACACCATTCGCCATGCGCTGGTGCAGAAGCTGGGCAAGATCGACACGCTCTTCATCGTCGACGCCGCCCATGACAAGGCCGCCTGGTTCAATTTCGGCCCCGAGAACGACGCCCGCGTGCGCCGCATGTGGACGCGCGAGCCTGTCGCCCGCAAGGCCGCCGGCTAGATCCCGGCCTCGCGATACCGCTTTGCATTCGCCACATAGATTTCGGCCGACAGCCGAAGCCCTGCGATCTGTTCCTCCGTCAGCGGCCTGATCGCCTTGGCCGGCGATCCCAGGATCATCTGGCCTTCCTCGAACTGTTTGCCTTCCGTTACCAGCGCGGCGGCGCCGACCAGCGAATTGGCGCCGATGCGGGCGCGATTGAGCAGGATGGCGCCCATGCCGATCAGCGCATTGTCGCCGACAGCGGCGGAATGGATGATGACGCGGTGGCCGACCGTAACGCCCTTGCCGATCGTCACCGGCTGGCCCGGATCGACATGGACGATGGACTGATCCTGGATGTTGGAATTTTCGCCCACCGTGATCCAGTCATTGTCGCCGCGCAGCACCGCGCCGAACCAGACGCTGGCGCCCTTGAGAAGGCGCACGCGTCCGATCAGCACCGCGTCCGGCGCGATATAGCAATCGCCGTCCGGCGGCAGTTCGGGCGAGAACCCGTCCATGGAATAGAGCGGCATAGCGGAACTTCCTCACGTCACAACGAATTCACACACTTAAACCGAAACTCGGTTACCCTCAAAACAGGCGATGTGATTCGCCACTGAGGGGTGCGTTATCTCGGTGCTTGTCTTTAAAGGATGGCATTAGGGGTGGGAAAGAGCGGTATCTTTCCTCTGCTTTTCCGGGGCGATCCGCCGGTCCCCGCTCACGCGCTCCCCACTATCTCGCTTCAATCTTCACCTTCACATCCATCGGGAGTATTCATGGCCAAACGCTCCATGCGTTCGAAGTCGCGCGAATCCTATTCATCCCAGGAGAATGTGCACCCCCTGTTTCCGGGGCGCGGTGCCGGAAAGTCCTGGTCGCCGCACAATCCGGACGGCGATTTCCGCGACCGAAAGTATGTGAAGAATGTGAAAGCGCTTTCCGAGGCGCAGCAGCAATTCCTGGACGCGATCGAGGCGCACAGCGTGGTGCTGGCGCTGGGACCGGCCGGCACCGGCAAGACCTATCTTGCCATCGCCAAGGCGGTCGAGGCGCTGGAGGCCGGCAAGGTCACCCGTATCGTGCTGTCACGGCCGGCGGTGGAAGCGGGCGAGAGCCTGGGCTTCCTGCCCGGCGATCTCAATGAGAAGCTGGCGCCCTACCTGAGGCCGCTCTACGACGCCCTCACCGAAAGGCTGGGCACCAAGCGGCTCAAGGCGATGATCGCCGACGGCGTGATCGAGATCGCGCCTGTCGCCTATATGCGCGGCCGCACCCTGAGCGAGTGTTTCGTGGTGATCGACGAGGCGCAGAACTGCACCTATGGCCAGCTCAAGATGCTGCTGACCCGCTTGGGCTGGCGCTCGACCATGGTGCTGACCGGCGATCCCGACCAGACCGACCTCCTCCCCGGCCTGTCCGGTCTGGGCGACATCGCCAACCGGCTGGAACGCGTGCCGGAGATTCCGGTGGTGCGCCTGGGCGAAGCGGACATCGTCAGACATCCGCTGGTGGCCAGCATGCTGGGGGTCTTGTAAGGCTTCAGGCGCGAGGAATTTCGTGGCGTGAGCGGACCTAGCTTTTCTTATGAGCGTAGCAAATTAGAAAAGCTGGTCCTAGCCGAGCGCAGCGAGGCGGGAGCGACGCCTCACTCGCTGCGCTCGCGAGGGGCAATTTTTTCTAGGCTCGCAATGCTCGCCAAGAAAAACTAAGCCCCCTCACGACGCGAAAGGACCGCGCCTCAAAGCTTTGCTCCCAGCGTGATCATCGCCAGGCCCAACGCAAACGACCAATAGACGGTCAGTCCGACGGCAAAGACATAGGCCGCGTTGGAGCAGTCCTTCTTGCGGAAGGATCGTGTGGCGTTGTCGATCAGCACGCTGGGGCCGGCGAACAGCATCACGCCCATGTAGAAGACGCGCTCGGGCATGCCCCGCGGCTTGCGCGCCAGCAGGCGGTAGAGATTGGCCACGATGCCCGACAGCGCCAGGCCGCCGGTGGTGGCGAAAAGAAGCGTCATAACGTGCTGCATGGCCCCGGTCTGTCCTCCTAGCGGTCCGGTACCGGGTGGGGCGTCCCGGGGCGAAACAGGATTGCCATCTGGGCAGCCAGCCGCTCCTGGGGGCGGGCGGCGGCCAGGTCGGCCCTCACCACCTCCCAATGCGGGTCAGCGGGGCCGGCAAAAGGGCCGGTTCCCAGGAAATAGGCGGCGACCGCGAAGGCGGTTCCGGCTTTGAATAACAGGCCCATGTCTCGTTTTGGCGCGGATTTGGTGTTTCCAGGTCACGCCTCGCAAGAATTGGGCTGGGAGGCCCCAGCTCTGCCAGGAGCCTGTTAAAATGGCCGGAGAGACCGTGTCGCCCTGAGCAAAGTGAGCGAAGCCAGCAACCGCCCTGAGGAAATCCACCAGCATTCCGGCTGGCTGATTCCTCTCGCCTTCCTGGGGGTGATCCTGGTGCTTTCGGCGCTGTTCCTGCTCTACGACCTGCGGCCGGCACCCGGTCCGCGCGCCGGCCGCACGGCGGACGAAGCGCCGGTGGCGCTGACGGTGGGAAACCTCCGCCTGACGGTGCCCGCCAATTATCTCGACAGCCGGGCTGCGCGCGCAGGCGGCGAACAGGAGGCGCTGATGCTATCGGCCCTGTTGCCCGACATGCGCGGCTATTCCTCCGCCGACGCAAAGCTCTTCGCCGGCAACCCGCCGGATTCACCCCTGGTGCATCTGCAATTCAAAGGCGGTGAGAGCGACCTCGAGGCAACGGAACGGCTGGCGCGCGTCTATCGTCCCTATCTCGCCGCGCCCACGGGCAAGGAAGGCGATTTCGGACTTGTCACCTATGGCTTCCGCGCCGATTCCGCCTATGGCCGTCACGACCTTTTTGCGGGCGAAGCCGCCGGGCGGCAATTGCTGTTCCTGTGCGAACGCGCCAACCCCGAGCTGCCCAGTCCCAATTGCCTGGTGACCGGGCACACGATCGCATCCCATGTGAGTTTTTCCTGGCGCTTCAAGCGAGCCTATCTGGCGCGCTGGCGCGAGATCGCAACCGGCGTCGATGGCATGCTGACGCGCTTCCAGAAAACCGATTAACGGGCTGATCAACGGCTGGGGGTCAACGGTTGGGGATCAACGGCTGGGGGGCGGCTCCGGCAAATCCATTTCCAGGATCGCCATGTTGAAGGCGTAGGAGGTCTCGCCGTCTTCCTCGTCCTTGAACAGCACACCGATGAAATCGCCGTTGATGTGCACCTCGACGGAATCCTGCTGCTTGGGACGCTCGACAATGGTGATGGTGTCGAGACGGAACAGGTTGCGGAGATATTTTTCGAGGCGCCAGATTTCGCTGCGGGTCACGGCTATTTCCCTAACAAAGACGCGCTTCCCTCGCACAGGGCGTGCGGGCGGTCAACAGGGCCGCCGTATGACAGCACCTAGATCTTGTTGTCCTGCTCGTCGATGATCTGGTTCATCTCATGCGATGGCCGCTCGCTGCCGGCGCAATTGACCAGCTTGGCCGGAACGCCCACGGCGGTGCAGCCCGCCGGAACCGACTTCAACACCACCGAGCCCGCGCCGACGCGGCCATACTCCCCGATCTCGATGTTACCCAGCACCTTGACGCCCATCGAGAGCAACACGCCGCGCCGAATCTTGGGATGACGATCGCCCGCATCCTTGCCGGTGCCGCCCAGGGTGACGCCGTGCATGATGGAAACATCGTCCTCCACCACGGCGGTTTCACCGATGACGATGCCGGTGGCATGGTCGAACATGATGCCCCGTCCGAGGCGGGCGGCGGGATGGATATCGACGGCGAAGAGCTGCGAAACCCGGCTCTGGAAGAACAGCGCCATCCAGTTGCGCCCGTGATTCCACAACCAGTGCGCAATGCGATGCGCCTGCAACGCGTGGAAGCCTTTGTAGTAGAGGAAGGCCTCCAGATAGGAGTGGCAGGCCGGATCGCGCTCGAACACCGCCGACAGGTCGGCGCGCACCGCGGCCCCAATAGTGGGGTCGGCCGCCAGCGCCTCCTCGAAGGTCTGGCGGGTCAGCAGGGGCGAGACATCGTCATTGCCCAGCTTGGTGGCCAGATGGAAGCAAAGGGCGTCTTCCAGCCGGCCATGCTGCAGGACCGTGGCATGGACGAAACCGGCCAGGGCGGGTTCGCGTTCCGCCATGGCCTCGGCCTCGCTCCGGAGCGACGTCCAGACCGGATCACAGGTAGAGATTTTTTCGCGCGGTTTCGGCATGATGGTCCTTCAAGGCAGTGCTTTTACCACAAATAGTTGTAGAATTTCAAAATGCGACGCATCGCTGCCATTCCGTTTCTGCTGGCCTTTCTGGGCCTGATGGCGGCCGTGCCCATAGGGCCTTCCCTGGCGCAGGACACGGCGGCCGAAGGCGTCTGGGTCGTGACCATCCCCAGGGCCTTTCCCGGACAGGTCTTCACCTGGAATGTCGCGGCCGATGGCACCTATCGCGAGGACGCGCGTGCCCGCAATGGCGCCCGTATGCAGAACACGGTCTCCGGCAAATGGAACCTGACGGGCGTGCATCTGGTCTTCCGCCAGGACGATGAAGCCTATGTCTTCGACGGCACAGTGGCCGGCGGTTGCTATATCGGCCGCCTCAGCCTGGAAGGAAAAGACCTCTCGCCCTTCACCGCCCGCAAGCGCGGCAGCAGCGGAACAAGAAGCTGCGATGGTGACACAACCATTTAGCACGGGCATTTAGCACGGCATTTAGCGCGGGATTCTGGAATGTCCGACACGATGACTGACTTCAACCGTCCCGCGCCGGGCGCGGTCGACCTGCTCCTCAGCCGCCGTTCCGGTTCGGCCAAGACCATGGGCAAGCCGGGACCCGGCAAGAAACAGCTTGCGGACATCCTGCAGGCCGGCGCCCGCGCTCCCGACCATGGCAAGCTTTTTCCCTGGCGTTTCATCCTCTTTGAAGGCGATGGCCGCAAGCGCGCCGGTGACATCCTGGCCGAGGCGGCGAAGGCCGACGGCGAACGCGAGAAACAGGTGGAGGAAGAGCGCAACCGCTTCCTGCGGGCGCCGGTGGTGATCGGCGTGATCTCCTCGGCCCGCGAACAGCACAAGATCCCGGTATGGGAGCAGGAATTGTCGGCCGGTGCGGTCTGCCAGAACATCCTGATCGCGGCCACGGCGATGGGATTTGTCGGTCAATGGGTCAGCGAATGGTATGCCTACCATCCTGTGGTGAAGGAAAGACTGGGCCTGAAACCCGGCGAACGCGTAGCGGGGTTCATCTATCTCGGCACGTCGAAGGAAAAGCTGGAAGAGCGCCCGCGCCCGGACATGAAGAAAATCGTGAGCAAATTCTGATGGCCCAGAGCGTCCGACCCTTCCTGATGTTCGAAGACCGCGCCGAAGAGGCGATGAATTTCTACGTCTCGCTTTTCGCCGATGGCCGGATCGACGAAATCAAGCGCTACGGCGCGGGCCAGCCCGGCAAGGAAGGCTCAGTCCACCTCGCCCGCTTTACCGTGGCGGGACAGAGCATCATGTGCATCGACAGTCCGGCCAGGCATGCCTTCACCTTCACGCCTTCGGTTTCGCTGTTCGTCGTCTGCGAAGACGAGACCGAGTTTGCGAAGCTGACCGCGGCGCTGGCCGAGGGCGGCGCCTGGCTGATGCCGCCGGACAATTACGGCTTCAGCCGCCGCTTCGGCTGGTGCAACGACCGCTTCGGCGTCTCCTGGCAGATCAATCTGCCCTAAGGAATTCCAAGAAACTTGTGCGTCTGCAGACTCAGGCGCCATTGCGGATGGGCCTTGCAATAGGCGATAGCCGCTTCGGTGTTGGCGGCGCGGTCCGCATTGTCCATCGGCTGCAGGAAGAAGTGGCGGAAGGCCTGGCCGGCATAGCGGGCCGGATCGCCGCGCTCCTGCGGATAGATCAGCTTGAGCTCGTCGCCTTCGATGAGTTCCTGCTCCGCATCGGCTTTGGGACTGACGCAGATCCAGTCGATACCGGGCGGCGGTAACAACGTGCCATTGGTCTCGATGGCGATCTCGAACCCCGCCGCGTGCAACGCGTCGATCAGCGGGAGATCGATCTGCAACAGCGGCTCGCCGCCGGTGCAGACGACATAGGGAATTCCGCCACCGGCTTTGTTTGCTTGGGCGCCTCCGCGCGCTTTGTCTGTTCGGGTGCCTCCGCGCGCTTTATTTGTTTGGGCGCCTCCGCGCCCCGGGGGGGGCCATTGCGCCGCCACCGCCCGCGCCAGGCCGGCAGCATCGGCGAACTTGCCGCCACCCGTACCGTCGGTACCGACAAAATCGGTGTCACAGAATTTGCAGGTCGCCGCGGCGCGATCCTTTTCCAGACCGCTCCAGAGATTACAGCCGGCAAAGCGGAGAAACACCGCCGGACGGCCGGTGTGGGCGCCCTCGCCTTGCAGCGTGTAGAATATCTCTTTGACGGAATACGTCATGCGGCTTTGTATTTCCGGTAACCGGCCGCGCGCAATTCGCAGGCGGGACAGGCGCCGCAACCAAAGCCCCAATCATGGCGCTGCGTGCGATCACCCTCATAACAGGTGACGCTGTCGCGGACGATCAATTCGACCAGCGGCGCACCGCCCAACTCTTCCGCCAGCTTCCAGGTTGCCGCCTTGTCCAGCCACATCAGCGGCGTGTGAACACGAACCTCCTGGCCCAGCCCCAGCGACAGGGCGCCTGCGGTGGCGCGAATGGTTTCATCGCGGCAATCGGGATAGCCGGAATAATCGGTCTCGCACATGCCGCCCACCAGATCGGCGATGCCGCGGCGATAGCCCAGTGCGGCGGCGGCGGCCAGGAACATCAGGTTGCGGCCGGGCACAAAGCTGGTGGGCAACCCGTTCGCGCCCATCTCGATCGCCATGTCGTCGGTGAGCGCGCTGCCGCCGATCGCCTTAAGGGTCTCCAGCGGCAGGAGATGATCGGCGCCCAGCCGCATCCCATGCGCCAGGTTCGAAAGCCCGGCCAGAATGCGCGGCCGCGCCTCCAGCTCGATCCTGTGGCGCTGGCCATAGTCAAAGCCCACCGTCTCGACCCGGTCGAAACGCGACAGGGCCCAGACCAGGCAAGTGGTGGAATCCTGGCCGCCGGAAAACAGGACCAGAGCGGAACTTGTCATAGCGGGTGTTTAGCCCGGCAGGCGCGCCAAGTTAAGCGCTGGCTGCGCGTTTTTCGTACCAGGTGATACGTGATGGCGGTAGCACCATGCTGACACAGGTCCCGGCGCCCACCTTGCTGGTGATCTGCAGGGCGCCGCCATGCAATTCGATCAGCGCCCGGGCGATGGACAGGCCCAGGCCTGCCCCTTCGAACTTGCGCGCCAGCGAGCCATCGAGCTGGCGGAAAGGCTCCAGCGCTGCGGCGACGGTTTCTTCCGCCATGCCGATGCCGGTATCCTCGATGGCGAATACAAAGCCGCCGTCCTTGCTCAGGATAAGGCGTAGCGACACCTCGCCCTCTGTCGGGGTAAATTTGAGCGCATTGGCCAGGATATTGCCCAAGGCTTGCGCCATGCGGCGCGGATCGACCAGCAGGGTCGGCATTTCCGGCGGCAGGTGGCAGGCGATGTCGCGCGCGTCACCGGTGGCCTTGCGCGCCAGCTTGATGGCCTGGGCGACGATATCCTGCGGATCCTCGGGCCGCTCCTCGATCACCAGCGAACCGGATTCCAGCCGCGTCACGTCCAGGATGTCGTTGATCACCGACAGCAGGCGCGCGCCGGATTTGTGGATATCGTCGGCATAATCGCGATAGACCGGCTGTCCCACCGGGCCCAGCATCTCGTCGCGGATGATTTCCGAAAAGCCCAGCACGGCATTGAGCGGGGTCTTGAGCTCATGGCTCATCGCCGCCAGGAAGGCCGCCTTGACCTTGTTGGCGGTCTCGGCCTGGCGCAGCGCCACGCGCAGGGCGCGGTCGGCCTCGAATTTCTCGGTGACGTCCTCGACCGTGCCTTCATAGCAGATCAGGTCGCCGGACCAGTCGCGGACGGCGCGCGCATTTTCCGAAATCCAGATTCGCCGGCCGCTGGAGTGATGGATCTCCGAGACGAAATGCGTCACCAGGTCATGCGCCTGCATCTCGGCGCGGAATTCATCGCGGCGGCGGGGATCGACATAAAGCTGCGCGCCAATATCCGTGAGGCCGTTCATCAGCGCGGTGGGGCTGTCATAGCCGTAGATTTTTGCCAACGCCTGGTTGGCGGCCAGATAACGGCCGTCGGGCGTCGTGCGGAAAATGCCATCCACCGCATGCTCGAAAAAGGCGCGATAGCTGGCCTCGCTGGCGGAGATGCGCAAACGCGTCCTGCGCGCGGCCCGCGCCAGGATCGCCAGGATGACTCCCAGCACCGTGACGATGATCATGCCGGCGATTAATTCGGGACCGGGACCGGCGATGTAGGCAAAACCGGTCAGCACCCCGCCGGCGAAAATGGCGGGCGCGACGACAAGCTGCGTCCGGTCCTGCGAACGGGACGGCTGAGGCGCAGGAATGGAATCGCGATCAGGCACGCAAGGGACACCGGGGCATTCCAGACGCTCTTAGCGAAAATTCCTAAATGCCGCGTTGAGGTTAGTAACCTTTCAGCGATGCGGATGAGGCCCGGCGCAAGGCTTTGTTAAGGTCCATGAACCGGCGGTTAATTTTGGCGGGTTTTCCCGCGCGGAAATTGCCGCAAAATGCCGGTTTCGCCCCATTCGCGGGCCGTTCGCTCCGCGCATTGTTCCCGAAGGTGGCGTGTGTGACATTGCGTCCCTGTTTTCCGCAAAACCATAAAATCCCGATGCCCGATCGCAAGAATAGCCCGCCCCGCGCCTGGCAGCGCATGCTCAGCGGACGGCGCCTGGACCTGCTGGAACCCAGCCCCCTGGATATCGAGATCGGCGACATCGCTCATGGCCTGGCGCGGGTGGCGCGCTGGAACGGGCAGACGCGTGGGAGCCACGCCTTTTCGGTGGCGCAGCATTCGGTGCTGGTAGAGCGGCTGGTCTGCGATCTCAATCCGCGCCTGGCACGGGAGGCCCGGCTGATGGCGCTGCTGCATGACGCGCCCGAATATGTGATCGGCGACCTGATCAGTCCCTTCAAGGCGGCCATTGGCCTGGACTACAAGGCGATGGAAAACAGGCTGCAGGCGGCCATTCATCTGCGCTTCGGCCTGCCTTCCATCGTGCCGGCCGCATTGAAAACCCTGTTCAAGAAAGCCGACCATCTTTCGGCCTACCATGAAGCGACACAACTGGCCGGCTTTGAGGAAAAGGAGGCCCGCCGCCTGTTCGGCGCTCCGCCCAAATCCGCGGCCACACCCCGGCTGCTTCCCCTGCCGACCGCGGAAGCGGAGAGGCTGTTCCTGGACCGGTTTCACAAACTTTCTGCCTGACATGCTAGAAGTCCCGCCATGCCCCGCATCCTGGTTACCCCCCTTTCCGCCATCGAGACCGCGATCATCGCGCACCGCCCTTCGCATATGGTGACACTGCTGTCGCCGGAGCACATGATCGAGACCCCGCATGGCTTTCCCGGCGACCGTCATCTGAAGCTGGGCGTCAATGACGTCGCCGATCCGGCCGCCGGAACACACCCGCCGGCACGCGCCCATATCGAGCGGCTGATTGAATTTTCGCGGCACTGGGATGGCCAGTCGCCCTTCCTGATCCATTGCTGGGCCGGCATCAGCCGCTCCATGGCCTCGGCCTTCACCGTGCTGTGCGACCGGCTGGGACCCGACCGCGAAATCGAGATTGCCCGCGCCATTCGCCGCCGCGCCCCCCATGCCGCGCCCAATACGCTGCTGGTGGCCCATGCCGACGAATTGCTGAACCGCGGCGGGCGCATGATCGCCGCCGTCAATGCGATGGGACCGGCCCGCATGGTCGAGGAAGGCGTCGCCACCGATCTGCCGCTGGTGGGCCTGTGACGGTGGACCCATGAAGGTGGACCAAGGTGGACATGTGAGCGCGAAGGACGCGATTTCCATCGGCCTGTCCGCCGCGATCGTCTCGGTGGAGCGGGAGGAGCCTTCGGTTCTGGTCATTGCCCGCAAGGACGAAGCCGACGCCCTGCCCTTCGGTCCCTTCGATCCTGCCCAGCACCGCACCCTGGAATCGGGACTGCGCGAATGGGTGGGCGAGCAGACCCAATTCGATCTCGGCTATACTGAGCAGCTCTATACGTTCGGCGACAAGGGACGGCAGGGCACCAAAAGCGCGGGCCGGCTGGTCTCGGTCGGTTATCTCGCCCTCACACGCCAGATCAGCGGCGCCACGCAGACCAGCGAATGGCGGGGCTGGTACCATTATTTCCCCTGGGAAGATTGGCGCGGCGGCAGGCCCGGGATGATCGACGAGGCCATCCTGCCTGCCTTGCGCAAGTTCGTGAAGGACGCATCCAGTCCGCAAACTGCCGAGACGCGGCGCGAGCGCGTACGGGTGAGTTTCGGCGACGGCCTGCCCTGGGACGAGGAAAAAGTGCTGGAGCGCTATGA
>DATFFI010000192.1:0-2989 GCA_035250225.1 Rhizomicrobium sp.
AGGATGCGGTCCACGCCGGGCAGGTAGTACTTCTCAAGCTTGGGCGCCGATCCGGGCGCTCATCACCACCGGGGCGGGGCCGGCGGGCCGCGCGCCGACGGCGGGAGGGGCACCGGGGCCGGCGGCCGGACGGGGGGAATCGGCCAAATCACGGGGGACCTGCGTGCGGGCGGCCGGCAGGCTGCCCCGGTTCAGCAACTTGCTGATGGCGTCATCGCCGCCCGGGGCCTGCGCCGCGGCAACCCCTGCCACCAGGCCGGCGGCCAATCCAAAGGCTATGACTCTGAAAAGTAACAATTTTCTGGTTTCCACGCCCTGGCCGGAACGATGCGCCGGAAAAGTTTACGATTCGTTAGCCAGTCCGGGCGCGATGATACAAGCCTTACCCCTTTTCCCGATGGGTCTTGTGCCCCGGGGGTGGGGCCCCTAAAACTATGGCCAAGCTGCGTCGCCGGTATTGCAATCCTGCAACCGCAAGTCGTGGGTCGGACGCCCCGCCTCTCTTTATCAGACAGGCGCCAGGAAGCCCTCCAAGGACAGCAGCCTGCTTTCCCCGCGTGCCATGCGGTTCCGGATTTAAGTACGTCATGACCGACACAGCGCCCTGCCTCTTTACCCACCCGGCCCAGCCGGGTGCGGACGGCATGCGCCGGTCGCCCACCTCAAACATGCGGCCCCCGTCCACTCCGTCTCGCGCCAGAACGCGGGCAACACGGTGCGCCGCCGGAGAATTCCATGTCCAAGCGCATGCTTATCGACGCCAGCCACCCGGAAGAGACCAGGGTGGTCGTTCTCGACGGATCCAAGGTCGAGGAATTTGATTTCGAGGCCGCATCCAAGCGGCCGCTCAAGGGCAATATCTATCTCGCCAAGGTGACGCGCGTTGAGCCGTCGCTGCAGGCCGCCTTTGTCGAATATGGCGGCAACCGCCAGGGCTTCCTCGCCTTCGCGGAAATCCATCCCGACTATTACCAGATCCCCGCCGCCGACCGCGCCGCCCTGATCGCCGAGCAGGAAGCCGAGGCCCGCCGCCGCCAGGAAGACGAAATCGAAAGCTTCGAGATCAGTTCGGGCCCCAAGCCCGATGCCGAGGCCGAAGCCGAGGATGGCGAAGAGGCCGACGACGAAGTCATCGACGAGACCGAGGCCGAGATGGCGCCGCTGGTGCCGATCGACACCCAGGAGGAACCCGCGCCGGCCGAAGCGTCCGTCGACGACGACGCAGGTGCGGAAAATGGCGACGCCGACGACCATGAGGATGTTTTCGTCAATCATGGCGGTGCGCCGGTCGAGGCCGCGGAACATGACCCGGATGGGCATGATCATGACGAGGAAGAAATCCCCCTCTCCAAATCCGAGGCCGCCGAAGCCCATCTGGCCGACTATGGCCAGGACGAGGCCGTGGCCGCCGCCGAACAGGTCCAGGAGAATGAAGGCGGCATCGAGCCGGTGAGTGGCCCGGCCGAGGGGGAAGCCGGCGAAACGGCGGAAGCCGGTGAAGGCGGCGATGCCCAGGCGTTGCAGGCCTCGCGCCCGTCGCAGCGCTGGGTGCGCAAGAAGCACTACAAGATCCAGGAAGTGATCAAGCGCCGCCAGATCATCCTGGTGCAGGTGGTCAAGGAAGAACGCGGCAACAAGGGCGCAGCCCTCACCACCTATCTGTCGCTGGCCGGCCGCTATTGCGTGCTGATGCCCAACACGCCGCGCGGCGGCGGCATTTCGCGCAAGATCACCAACGCCGCCGACCGCAAGCGCCTCAAGAGTGCCGCCCAGGGCCTGGAACTGCCGGAAGGCATGGGCCTGATCATCCGCACCGCCGGCGAGAACCGCACCCGGATCGAGATCCGGCGCGATTATGAATATCTGATGCGGATGTGGGACACGATCCGCGAGACCACGCTCAATTCCAACGCCCCCGCCTGCGTCTATGAAGAAGGCGATCTGATCAAGCGCGCCATCCGCGACCTCTACAACAAGGATGTGCAGGACGTGGTGGTGGAAGGCGAGCATGGCTTCCGCAATGCCAAGGACTTCATGCGCATGCTGATGCCGGGCCATGCCCGCAACGTCCATCACTATCGCGA
Organism: Rhizomicrobium sp.; assembly: GCA_035250225.1. Taxonomy (GTDB): domain Bacteria; phylum Pseudomonadota; class Alphaproteobacteria; order Micropepsales; family Micropepsaceae; genus Rhizomicrobium. The sequence goes on from DATFFI010000192.1 coordinate 2,085, forward strand.
CACCGTCCCCCTCTTCCAGCGCATGCATATCGAGTCCCAGCTCGATTCCATGTTCTCGCCCACCGTCACGCTGCGCTCGGGTGGCTATATCGTCATCAACCAGACCGAGGCGCTGGTCTCGATCGACGTCAATTCCGGCCGCGCCACCCGCGAGCATTCGATCGAGGAAACGGCGCGCAAGACCAACCTGGAAGCCGCCGAGGAAGTGGCGCGCCAGCTCCGCCTGCGCGACCTGGCCGGCCTGATCGTGATCGACTTCATCGACATGGAGGACGGCCGCAACGACCGCGAGGTCGAAAAGCGGCTGCGCGACGCGGTGAAGAACGACCGCGCCCGCGTCCAGATCGGCAAGATCAGCCAGTTCGGCCTGATGGAAATGTCGCGCCAGCGCCTGCGCGCCGGCGTGGTGGCGGGTTCGACCATCACCTGCCCCCATTGCGGCGGCGTCGGCCTGGTCCGTTCGGTGGAATCCTCGGCCCTGCGCGTGCTGCGCGCCCTGGAAGAGGAAGGCGAGAAGGCCAAGTCGGCCTCGGTCGCCGTCAAGGTGCCCAACGAAATCGCCATCTATGTGCTCAACCAGAAGCGCCACGAACTGGCGCGGCTGGAAAGCGAGCACCGCATGGAAATCACCTTCTTGCCGCAGGACAATCTCCCGGCCGGGCAGTTCGAGATCGAGCGGCTCAAGGGCCGCGATCCGGGCGAGAAGCCCCGCCACCATGCGGTCGGCATCGAAGCCGGCTTTGTGCGGTCGGACGAACCCGAACCCGACTATGTCGAGGAGATCGACGAAGAAGAGGAAATCGAAGAAGCCGAAACCGCCGACAACGAAGCCGGCGAGCCGGAACAGGGCGAAGAGACAAATCGCGGTGAACGGGGCAGCGAACGGGGCGGCGACCGCGAAGGCG
>DATFFI010000193.1:0-3872 GCA_035250225.1 Rhizomicrobium sp.
GCGAACTGAAGACGCGTCATCAGGACATTGAAGTCCTGGTTGTCGCGGCTCTGAATGGCGAGCGTGCCCTTCTCGACCGACACCCAGCTGAAATGCGTCTGGAACTTGACATTGCGGTTGAGGTACCAGTTCAGGCCGACCACGAAGATGTCCTGCTGGCCGCCCAGAACGCCGGCCAGGCGCTGGTTCGTGCCGGTGGTGATGGCGGTCTGGGTTGGACGCCAGTTGAGGTCGGTGGTGCTGTAACGCGCCACCAGTTCCCAGGCGCCCCAGCTATCCGCGGCCAGCGAGAAGGGCCGCGACGGAACCGGCGCGCCCCAGCCGGCGGTCTCGTTGGTGAGCGAAGTGGGAACATAGGTGCGCGACTCGCCGGTGATGATCCAGGAGCCTTCGACGTACCAGCCGCTGAAGGTGGGATGGTCGATCACAGAGGTCGAGGTGGCGCACAGCGCATTGCCGACGACGGTGATGGTGCCGCACTGGCGATCGACCGAGAACTGGGCCCATTCGCCGCCCACGAAGAAGTTCTCGATATTCAGGCCCATGTCGAAGGCCATCAGATCGGCGGTCTTGGCGGGCATGTTGCCGGTGGAGATCAGGCGCGTGCCGTCGACGCGGACCTGCGGGCGATCCTGCAGGTTGATCGCCTGGGCGCCGCCGCCCGCGACGTTGCCGCTATAGAGCACCGTGCCGATGGTGGTGCCGATCTGCCAGTTTGAGGGGCCGCTGCTCCACAGCCGCTGCGAGGCGCGCACGAAAGCCTGGCTCTGCTCGTCGCCGCCATTGCCGTGACCGGCGGCGCTGCCGGTCTTGGCGCCGGAAAACACGGCCGTGATGGCAAGATTGTCACCGGCCCACAGCGCGTCGGTCTTGGCATAGCCGATCTCGATGCCGCGGCGGGAATCGCTGCCGCCGAAGATTTCGGTGGCCATATTGTCGATTTCCGGACGCTCGAGGAACATCAGATTGCCCGAGGAGGTCGAGCCTTCGAACATCATGGTCGGCTCAAGCGCGCCGATCGAGAAATGCCAGTTGGGGATGCCGACATAAGAGACAAACATCTGGTTGACGGTGCCGTCGCCTTCACCGCCCGGCACGCCCTGACCGGAGAAGCCACCGTTCGAGCCGCCGAAATTCAGGCGCACATAATAAGCGAAGTCGCGATAGGCGCGGCCTTCGATACCGAAATAGACGCGGCGCATGACGGCGCCGCTGGAGAGATCCGCCGGTCCGGCAAAGCCGGCCGGATGGGTGTCATCCTGCATGAAGCTTGCGGTGTCGGCCTGGAAGCGGGTGCGGATCGACATGGTGAAGCGGCCATCGCCCGACGCGAAGGTGGGACGGCCATTGTCGAACAGCCAGGACGCCGAATTGTAAGACTGCTCCAGGGTGGACAGGCGCGTACGATCGGTCATGGCGCGTTCGGCATTGGCGTCGATGCGCTCTTCCAGAGCCTGAAGGCGCTGCAGCAGTTCCGCATTGGTCTGGGCATAGGCGCCCGACATCATCGCGATGGTGGCCGCGCCGACCATCAAACCCACTTTGCCCGTCTTTTTCACGGAGAAACCCCTTCTGTTGCAATGCGCAATCTCGCGCGGGGCTGCTATCGCCGGGGGGTGTAACGACGGAATGAAGATTTCGTGACGGTTGCGTGACAGTGGCCGGGTGGGGGCCGGATTCCGGGCCTGCGCAAAGAAGCGGTTGTTAGTAATTTATCAATGTGGCCGGGCCGCCACGCGGCAGGCTGCAAGTACTCTGTCGGACTTACGCTCGCGCATCAATCGCTCGACCAAGGCCCAACTGCGCTTCGATCCGCGCTTCTTGCGAATACGAGCATCAAATGCGCAGGCGGCGTGTCCGCCAAGGAAGCGCGCAACAAGAAGGCTCGCTTGTTCTAGGGTGGGCAAGAAACTCCGCAGTAGAAGCGAAGCCCTGCATTCTGAGGCCGACGGAGCGTAAAAGGCTGGAAAGGGTTCACGAATTCCGGTGTCGTCATCGACCATACAGACGGGTGCGCCCACGACTTGCATGCTTTACCCTTGTTTCGGCATAACGAGACGGAAGCAGGCACCCTGCACACCCGCAACGGCTTTCAGTTCCCCGCCATGCCCCTCTACTATCGATCGGCAGATGGCAAGGCCAAGCCCCATGCCAGATGGTTTAGTGGTAAAGAATGGCTGGAAGATTTCTTCCGGCTCCCCTTCAATTCCGCCACCACTGTCCTCGATGGTGACGCGGATTTCCTCCGCCCGCGCAGCGGTGCTTACGGACAGCTTGCGATACTTCACCTGCGCCATCGCTTCCATCGCATTGACGAAGATGTTCAGGAAAACCTGTTGCAGCTGAATGCGGTCGGCCAGGAGATGGGGATTGGAAGGATCGAGCGACAGCCTTACCGCCACGCGATGCTTGCGCAGTTCATAACCGATGGAACTCAACACATCCTCTATGATATTATTGACGTTGACGGAAACTTTTTCCGGCGAAGTGCTGCGCACCATATCCCGCACGCGGTTTACGACGGCGGCGGCCCGGTCGCTGTCACGCGCGATCCAATTGGCGGAGATACGCGCTTCAGTAAGGTTCGGCGGATTGGCGTTCAGCCAGCGGACGCAGGCGCCGGCGCTGTTAGAAATGGCGGCCAGCGGCTGATTGATCTCATGGGCAATGGTGGCTGCCAGTTCACCTATGGTCGTGAGCCGCGTGACACGAGAAAGCTCGGCCTGGGCTTCCTGCAACGCCTGCTCCGCGCGGCGGCGTTCGCTGATCTCGGCCCTCAAGACGTCATTCACCAGTTGGAGCTGATGCGCTTTGAGCGCGACGACTTTGTCCGCTTGCCGCCGCCAAGCACCGAGTCGCCCTCCCGCCATGGCGCAGAGCGCGAACAAGAAAAGCAATATGATGTTTTCAATCCGAGGACCTAAGACACCGAGATCCACGGAGTAAATATAGAATCCAAAAGGAAGCGATAGTAAAACCGCGATCACACCGGTTGATGGGCCGCCGAACCAGGCCGATGCCACGATGGCGACGAAGAATGAAAACAAAGTCGGCCGTCCTGATCCGATTTCCTGCAGTATCAGCGTCAGCAATAGTGCCGCCAAAACACAAGCCAGGGTAAAGCTCAAACGAATGGCCAGCGCCCGGCCTGTACCTCCCCGGCCTTCAGCCAGTATTTTGCGAACCCATTCCGACATTTTCGGGGGGCAGCAAGCGATTCGCAAATAGCGCGATACATAACTAGAACTGAGCAGTGGTCTCTCCCTGGCTCATGTTTGGTGGCCTGCCGTTAGCACCGTCATCTTTGCCCAATGGCTTGCGGAGTCAACGGGAAGTTGACAGCTTTGCGTGCTGTAAGAGGCAGATCAAAACTAGGCCTCTAGATTCTAGGCCTCTAGACTATTGGAGTTCCCAGAACACGGACTATACATAAATTCCGCATATGGCTTGGGTGATGTGGCCAGTGATCCTGCTCATCGACAACTAGGCCGCCTTCCTGTTCAGGTCAGCACCAGGCCCACGCCGATCAGCAGGATCAGCGAGCCGATGATATAGCGGCCGAACCGGACGGGATTGGCGACGATAGCCGATAGCGCCCAAACCGGGTCACTGACGGCGGTGCGAAGCATGACCGCGAACGCGGACCGTGCCAACCGGGCCTGTATCACGGCCCAGTGCTCGCCGCTGTCTCGGGATTGCGGTTTGCCGCACTGGAGCGTGGGCTGCGCGCTGGCGCATCCAGCATATCCACGAACAGCGCCCTGTCATCGTCGCGAGTAAGAAAGCCGGGCAGTTCGCGCCTCAGCCAATCGGGCAATTCCTTTCCGGAAAACTCGTCCTGGCCCTTTTCCAGCCGATGCAGGACGAAGGCG
>DATFFI010000194.1:0-7085 GCA_035250225.1 Rhizomicrobium sp.
TGATGGCCGACCATCTCGCCTGGCATGCGGAACGGTTGCGGTAATCTTCCGGCGCCCGGTCAGATGACGACATCATTGATGTCGCTGATCCATCGCGTCTGCCGCGTCGCTTCCAGCGACCCCTGGGCATCGAAGGATCGCACGGCCGAGAAGTCCAGCCCCGTTTGCTCTTCGATGGTGGCAATGGTGGTCTGGATGCGACGCTTGCGGATCTCGTCGATCGTGTAAGGCTTGAGGCCGGAAAAGACCTTGGCTTCATACAAAGCCTGCACATACTGCGTCTGTCCGATGATGAAAGCCGCCGCCGAAATCTTGCTCGCCGTCTTCTGCAGCACCGCGACCTTCCAGAAGGAAAGCGGAATCTGCCAGGGCCCGCCTTCCCGCTCCTTGCCGTACAGCGGGTCGTCGTCGCGATAGATCGGGCCGGTGAAGATGGTCAGCTTTTTATGGCTGACCTGGGCCTTGTCGAGCAGGTAATCCTCGAGATTGCCCCAGTCGATATCGTTGTAGGACTGAACCTGGGGCGCCGCATTGGTGTAGTGGAACGTGTCTTCCGCGGCATGCTGGGATTCCGCCTGCGCCTTGGCCTTGCCGGTTGCCTTGCTCCAGCAGGGGTCCAGCAGCCGCACCTGGTGGCCGCGGCTGAACTGGATCGGGTCGGAGCCTCTCTTCTTTTCATAGAAATTGCCATGCGGCTGGAATTCATCCGCCAGGCGCGCATCGCGCCGCCAGGTATCCTTTCGCGGCCCGGGATGCACCAGCCGGTCGCCGTCGATGTTGACCGCGGTGAAGAGGGGAAATTTCCGGTCGGCCCGGATGACGGCGCTGAAATGATGATAGGCAAGTTCGTGTCCCGTGCCGGTCTTCAGCGGCGCCAGCAGCGCCTTTACCGGCGCATAGATTTTCGCAAGCTCAATGCGCTTGCTGAGGAAATCGGGATCATAGCCTTCGACCTCCTCCCAGCGTTCCAGGGCCAGCGGCGCGCGGTCGGCTTCCAGCAGGCTCTCACCACTGCCGGTCCCGCCGGCCAATGGCGACAGGCCGAGCGACATCTCCAGCCGGTCGAGGACAAGGCCTGCTGACGGCCGCGAGAAGCGTTCGCGCTCCAATTGCCCGAAGATCGCGCTGACCCGCACGCCTTCATTGGCGATCCAGACCGGATCCTTGCCCGGCATGCGGGGCCCCGGCGCCGGCACCGCCTTGTGATGCAGCGCCAGCACCTGCCATTGATCGTTCAGCACCGGCGCCCCGGACGAACCGGGTTCGGTATCGGTGGAATAATGGATGAAATTTTCCAGATCGGCACCGCCGGCCGCCGCCGGATCGAGGGTGACGATCTGGCTGGCCCGGATGGCGATCTGTTTGGGCTCGCTGCCGGGATGCTGGATGATGGTGATCCATTCGCCGCTCAAGGCCTTGCCCGACAAGGGCAGCAGGGGCAGGCGGCCATAGCGCTCCAGCGGAACGCCGCCATCCGAGAAAGGCGTCACGGCGACGAACGTGATGTCCAGTTCGGTGCTGGTGTAGAAAATCTCGTGCGGCCGCAGGTTGAAGCCAACCGGTTGGCCCAGCACGCCATCGACGTCATGCTCATAGCCGAATTGCGCTTCGGCCTGGCTGGCCTCGTCGGCATTGCCCAGGACATGATGATTGGTCAGCAGCAGCCGCGGCCCGACCAGGAAGCCGGTGCCGTACCAGAAGCCGCCGTCACTGGGGACCTTGATGCGGCAGACGGCCGCTGCCGCGCGCTTGCCGCGATCCAGGAAGTTGATCGAGAGAAGATCGCTTTCGCCGATGATGCGTTCGAAGCCGTTGGGATCGCTCTGTTGGCCTTCGATCAACGACTTGCGCAGGACAAGCCGGGAGTCGGTTTCGGCCTGCTTCTTGCGTTCTTCCCGCGCCACCGGCGTGGCATAGCTGGAGATCGTGCTGACGGCCTTTTCGACCGCCTGCGACAATTGCTCGGAATCGGTCGAGACAATGTCCTTGCGCGCTTCGCCCGTCTCGCAATCCTTGGTCATGCAGCACCCCGCCAGAGCAATGGCAAGCTTAGCCACGAGTTGGGGCGCGAAGGAACGCCACGGGCGGAAGAATCGCGAAAAACCTTGCCTTGTTAGGCCGGGTGGCGCCGGCCGCTGTCACAAATAATTGATCCCGCTTCCGGCCGGCTCAGCGCCACCAGATGCCGCCATTGCCCGCGCACCATGCCGGCAAAGCTGGTGACATGATGTGGCAGGCCGTGCGCCGCCGCGGTCTCGCCGATCAGGCCCGACAGCGCCGCCATGTGACGGTGATGATGGCCGGGAAAAAGATGATGGGCGGCATGGGCATTGGCCCCGCCCGTCAGCAGCACCGCCAGCCGGCTTTGCGGCGACCAGTCCACCGAGGTGATCAACTGGTGCGTGGCCCAGTCATGCGGCAGCCGGCCGCGCGCATCGGCCTGAGGAAAAGCGGCCAGGTCCGAAACATGGGTGCCCACCACCAGCACCACAAAACAGAGGGCGATCACCGCACTGGCCAACAGGTAGCCCAGCGCCAGGTCTTCCGGCGAGGGTCGCCGCGCCAGCCAGGGCAGCAGCAGGAACAGGATCACATGCACCAGCTTGCCGCCGGCAAAGCCGGCCAGCGGGCCGGCGCCGGAAAAGCCGCGGCGTCTCCGCGCGGCGCGAAAAGCGGCGAAATCCTCGATCCAGGCCAGATGCAGATGGCCGATGGCATAGAGCAGGGGGCCATATACGGGCTGCAGCCGCATCCACCAGCGCCAGGGCTTGTCGGGCGCCAGGCGAAAAACGGAAATGGAATCGGCATCGATACCGGTGCCGGGCAAATTGACGACCTGATGATGCAGCCGGATATGCCGGTCGCGCCACAACATCCCGTCCACGCCCAGCACGCCGAAAGATGCAAACAGCGCAGCGCGGTTCACCCAGGGCCGCGGCGACAATGCGCCATGGGCCGCATCATGGCCCAACTGGACGATCAGCATGAAAGCGCAGAAGGCGGCCGCCATCACCAGCAACGGTGCATGCGGCGCGCCGGCCAGCAACAGGCCATAGGCCGCCAGCCCCAGCCCGGCAAAAAGCGCGGCGATGGCGAACTGGGACGGGTCGGCGAAACGGGATTGGCCGGCCAGCAGGGCGTGGCCTTTGGCGTTGATTTCCCGGGCAAAAGCCCCGGCCGGGGCAAAGCGCGAAGCACTGGACATGAGAGCCTCCTGCAGCCATAATTGAACAATGTTCAAATAACTAGCAGGGTATTGAACAATGTTCAATATCTATTTTGAGACCCGATGGCGCGCCGTTCCGATCATTCCCGTGACCAGTTGGCCCAGATGGTGATCGAGGCCGCCCGCGCCATCACCCTCAAGGATGGCTGGCGCGCCGTCACCATGCGCGGCATTGCCGGCCGCATCGGTTATGCCGCCGGCAGCATCTACAATGCGGTAGGCGACATCGACGCCGTGCTGCTGCGGGTCAATGCCGACACGCTGGAACGGCTGGCGGTGAAGCTGGACGCGGCAAGCCGGGGGGATGGCGAAGCCAGGGTCCTGGCCCTGGCCGACGCCTACATGACCTTCGTCGCCGCGCATGCGCCGCTGTGGTCGGCGCTGATGGAACGGCCGCCGCCGGCCCAGGCGCCGGACTGGTATGCAGGCCCGCGTGCACGGTTGCTCGACATTGTCGCCGCGGCAGTGTCGCCTTTTTATCCCGACCCCAAATCCTGCCGTCGCGCCGTGCTGGCCCTGTGGGCCGCGCTGCAGGGCGTCGCCGCGCTGTCGGCGGGCGGCAACCTGGCTTTCGCCGGCAAGTTTGAGCCGCGCGACATCGCCCGCTCCATTGTGAAACGCTATCTGTCGGGCAGGGAATAGGAAGCGCTGCGCTTTCCGATCGGGAAATATTCATATCCTTGTGTTTCGCCGGGCTATCGCGGTTCCGCGATGACACAAATAGTTTATCGACCCAACGTGAAACTTCCCGAACGGATGGCGCATTCTGCCATTGTCCTCATTCACGGAGTTTCCCCCATGCCGCAGGATTACATCTCGCAGGATAAAGGGGGCAGCGCCGCCGAGGCGATGTCCCATTTCCACCGCGTCTTTGCCGCGGCGATGGACAATAACCGCGTCCTGTTCGAGGATTTGACGGCGCAGCTGCGTGATGAATCCATGCGCTTTGTCGATCTCAGGCTGGACCGCACCCGCCAGGCGATGGAAAATCTGGGCGAGTGCCGCGGGCTTCCCGGCCTCTTGGCCGTACAGCAGGGCTGGATGACCGACATGATGCAGGATTTCACCGCCCAGGGCCTGCGCTATTCCGAACTCTTCTCGCAGAGCCTCAGCCGGGTGCAGGAGGAAGGCGAGCACCAGGCCGAAGAGATGACGCAAGCCGCCCAGCCGGTGATGGAAGAAGCGCAGGAAATGGCCCAGGAAACGGCCCCAGAAACGACCCGAGAAACGGTGAAGAACGTTGCGCCGCACAGCGAGAATCTTGCCGGGAACCCGCCGGAAGAGCTGCCGCCGTCGCCGCAGGAGAATCAGTCCCATGACCAGAATTCCGGTCAGCCGCAGATCCACTGATCTCTAGCGGTTCCTGAACGGCGGGATGTTCTCTTCGACCTTGCCGTCGCCGTCGAGATAGCCGTGCTTGCGCAGGTCGGGCATGCAAAGGCTGGCGACGAACGCCATCGCCGCGATGGCCGCGACATAATAGAAGAAGGTTTCCGGCTGCCCGATCTGGCGCAGTCTCAGCGCCACCATTTCCGCGGTGCCGCCGAACGCGGCGTTGCCGATGGCGTAGGGCAGGCCGACGCCCAATGCGCGCACCGTGATCGGGAACATGTCCGCTTTCACGAAACCGGCGATGGAGGTGTAGAAGGCGTTGATGGTGAAACCCAGCAGCACCAGCAGGAAAGCGGCTATGGGCGTGGTCACCGCCTCCAGCGTGTAGAGCAGCGGGACCGAGAGGGTGGCGGCCAGCCCGGTGAAGATCAGCATATGGGTCTTGGTGCCCAGCCGGTCGCAGAGCATGCCCATCAGGGGCTGCATCAGCATGAAGCAGAACAGCGCCGCGGTCATGATCAGGGTGACGGTAGGACCCGGAATGTCGCCCGACAGCACCAGCAGTTTCTGCATGTAATTGGTGAATGTGTAGAAATAGAGCGAGCCGCCGCAGGTGAAGAGCGTGATGACGATCACCGCGCGTTTGTGGTGGGTCCACATCGCGGTTACCGAGCCGGCCTCCTTGCGCTCCATGCTGGCCTTGGTCGCGGTCTCCTGCATGGTCCGGCGCAGGATCAGCACCACCAGCCCGCCCAGGGCGCCGATGAAGAAGGGAATGCGCCAGCCCCAGGCGCGCATTTCCTCGGTGCCGAAGCTCTGTTCCAGGATCGCCAGCACGGCGATGGCGACCAGCTGTCCGCCCACCAGCGTCACATACTGGAAGGAGCCCAGGAAACCGCGCCTTCCCTTGTTGCCGACTTCCGAAAGATAGGTGGCGCCGGTGCCATATTCGGCGCCGACCGACAGGCCTTGCAGCATCCGCACCAGCACCAGCAGCACCGGCGCGGCCACGCCGATCATCGCATAGGTGGGCAGCAGCGACAGCAGCAGCGAGCCGCCGCACATCAGGCTGACCGATAGCATCATGGCATAGCGGCGGCCCTTGCGGTCGGCGATGCGGCCGAAGATCCAGCCGCCCAAGGGCCGCATGAAGAAGCCGACCGCAAAGACGATGGAGGTGGAGAGCAGCTGCGAAAGCTGGTCGCCGGCTGGGAAGAAGGCGGCGGCGAAATACAGTGAGGTATAGGAATAGACGTAGAAGTCGAACCATTCGACCAGGTTGCCGGCGCAGGCGCCCAGCACGCCCTTGAGGCGCTGGGCCATGGTCCAGTGACCGCTGTCCGCCGCGCTTTCGACTTTGTTGTGAGCCCCCGTCATGGGGCCAAGCTAGCGGAAAGACGGCGTTCCGGGAAACCATACTTCTTCACCATGACCGGCCTTGAGCCGGTCATCCAACTTTGGATATCCAAAGAACAAAGTCGGATGGGTGGATCAAGTCCGCCCCTGGAGAGTGTAGAAACCGGGGTTGGGACAAGATGGACCAGTGCAATGACGACGATGTATGGAATCAAAAACTGCGACACGATCAAGAAGGCCCGCACCTGGCTGGATAGCCAGGGCGTCACCTATGGCTTCCATGATTACAAGGCGGAAGGCATCGGCAAGCCGGTGCTGGAAGCCTGGGTGAAGAAGCTGGGCTGGGACGTGCTGCTCAACAAGGCGGGCACCACCTTCAAGAAGCTGCCCGACGCCGACAAGGCGAACCTGACCGAGAGCAAGGCCATCGCCCTGATGCTGGCCCAGCCCTCGATGATCAAGCGGCCGGTGCTGGAAGCGAAGGGCAAGCTGACGGTCGGGTTCAAGCCGGACGAGTACAAGAAGCTGTTTCCATAAACTCGGTTGTCATGGCCCGGGCGGAACAGCAAGCCGGGCCATGACAGCGAGTTATGAAACCGCCGCGTCTTTCAACTTCTGAATATCGATCTTCTGCATCGTCATCATCGCGGCCATGACCGCGCCGCCTTTGCCGCCGGTCATCAGGCCGGCCAGGCCGGCATAGTTGATCTGCCAGGACAGGCCGAACTTGTCGGACAGCCAGCCGCACTGGGAATAGTGGCCGCCGTCACCCAGCTTCTTCCACAGATGGTCGATCTCGGACTGCTCCTCGCAATTGACTGCGAAGGAAAAGGCCGGGCTGAGCTTGTAGTGGGGCCCGCCATTCAGCAGCGTGACGCGCTGGCCCACCAGCTCCATCTCCACCACCATGACGCCGCCTTCCGGCCCGGGCATGTTCTTGCCGTAGTGGGAGGTGCTGAGGATGCGCGCGTTGGGAAACAGCGACAGGTAATACTGCGCTGCGTCGCCGGCCTCGGTGTTGAACCAGAGGAAGGGCGTGATCGATTTGATGGTCATCGGAAACTCCTTTTTTGTTTGGTCGCGCCGGACGGGCGCGGAGCGCCCATTCATTAAATTGGCGCGCGTCGCGCGCCGGGGCCCTCGCTTCGCTCGGGTCGCCGGTCGCTCCCTC
>DATFFI010000195.1:0-2747 GCA_035250225.1 Rhizomicrobium sp.
GGTGCTCTCCCGGCTCTCCGCGGACCTGGCGCTATGGGCGGCCTTCGCCGCCGCCTTCGTCGTCACCATCCGCGATTTCGTCGAAAGCCCGTCCCTGCGGCTGCTCGATATCGGCAATTTGGCTCTGTTCGGGGTTCTGGCGCTGGTCCGCGGCTTTGTCGCGCCCGGCCTCTCGCTGGTGACCATCCGCGCCATCGCGGAACTCGCGCTTTTCCTGCTGCTGGCCTACTCGCTGCTGAAGAAGCAGCCTTTCTCCCTGGAGTATGCCCATGCTTCGCCGCAGGAACGGGCGCAGCCCTTCTTCCTGCGCGTCAATATGGTGATTTCGGGGGTCTGGGCCGCCGCCTTCGCCGCCATGGCGGCCGCGGACCTGCTGCTGGTGCTGGTTTCGACCTGGCCGCTCTGGCCCGCCATCGCTGTTTCCCTAATGGCTTTCGGCGCCGCCATCACGTTCACGCTTCGCTATCCCGCCTACGCGGCTTCTCATAAGTGACACGGAGAATTTCATGAAAGACGCCGTCATCGTTTCGACCGCCCGCACGGGCCTGGCCAAGTCGGTGCGCGGCGGCTTCAACAACACCCATGGCGCGGTGATGGGCGGCCATGCGGTGCGCCACGCCATCGCCCGCGCCGGCATCGAGGCGCGCGAAGTCGAAGATGTGGTGATGGGCTGCGGCTTTCCCGAAGGCGCCACCGGCAACAATATCGCGCGGGAAAGCGCGATCTGGGCCGGCTGCCCGGTCACCACCGCCGGGATCACGGTCAACCGCTATTGTTCTTCCGGACTCAACGCCATCGCCTTCGCGGCCTACCAGATAAGGAGCGGCGAGGCCGACATCCTGGTCGGATCGGGCGTCGAGTCGATCTCGCTGGTGCAGATGGGCGGCGTCAATCTGAAGTATTTCACCGAAGAACAATTGCTAAAGACCAAGCCGGCGCTGTGGATGACCATGATCGAGACGGCCGAAATCGTGGCCGAACGCTACGGCATCTCGCGCGAGCGCCAGGACCAATATGCGCTGGTGAGCCAGCAGCGCACCGCGGCGGCGCAAGGAGCCGGCAAGTACAAGGACGAGATTGTCCCGCTTTCCGCGACCATGAAGAAGATCGACAAGGCGACCGGCGCCGAAAGCCTAGTCGAGGTGACGGTGGATCGCGACGATGCCAACCGTCCCGACACCACGCTGGAAGGGCTGGCGGCGCTGAAGCCGGTGCATGCGGGCGGGCAGCAGGTCGCGTCCGGGAAATACGTTACGGCCGGCAATGCCTCGCAATTCGCCGATGGCGCCTCGGCCTGCGTGGTGATGAGCGGCGAGACGGCGGCGAAGAAAGGCCTGAAGCCCCTGGGCCTGTTCCGCGGCTTTGCCGTGGCGGGCGTGGAACCGGACGAGATGGGCATCGGCCCCATCAAGGCGGTGCCCAAGCTGCTGCAGCGCCACGACCTTACGATCGGTGATATCGACCTTTGGGAACTCAACGAGGCTTTCGCCAGCCAGACGGTCTATTGCATGGACCAATTGGGCCTCGATCCCGCCAAGACCAACGTCAATGGCGGCGCCATTGCCATCGGCCATCCCTATGGCATGACGGGCGCTCGCTTGACCGGCCATATCCTGATCGAGGGCCGCCGCCGTGGCGCAAAGCTGGGGGTCGTCACCATGTGCATCGGCGGCGGCATGGGCGCGGCCGGCCTGTTCGAGATACTGTCCTGACATGATCAGACAGATTCTGCCGATTGCGCTGGCGGCGGCGCTGCTCGCCGGTTGCGCCGGCATCGAGGCGGTAAAAGAGCGTGTCGGGCTGGGTGCGCCCGCGCCGGCCCAGGTTGCACGGGTAACGCCGCTGCCGCCGCCGCCCGATCCCAAGACCCAGATGGCGGAACTGGAAACAAGGCTGGGCCGCCTGGTGGAAGACGCGCGCCGCAGGCTGGAACCCAAGGCCAGGCCGCTGCAGCTCGACGACGCGCTGGTCAAGATCGCGCGCGCCCGGGCGACGGACATGGCGGCGAAAAAGTATCTCGCCAGCACCGCGCCGGACGGCAAGACCTCGGCGTCCCTGCTGATGGAAGCGGATGCGCAGTATCAGGGACTGTTGGGCGAAAATGTCGCCGCCCAGTATTACGTGACGCAAAGCGGCGTCGATCCGGCGATTTTCGCGCAACGCTTCCTCGACACCTGGCTGGAAAGCCAGACGCATCGCGACAACATGATCTTCGCCGAATATAACCGCGCCGGCGTCGGCGCCGCGGTCAATGACGACACGGTCTATGTCTCGCTGCTTTTCTCGACCACGACAAAGATGGGCGGCGCGGGAACCGTCGCCAATTTCGAAAGCCCCAAGGCCGCCCAAGAGGCGCCACAGCCAAAGGCCCCCGTCCCCCTGCGGCCCGCAGCCCGCTAGAAACCCAGCAGAACGATAAAAGGGGCGGTCGCCCCCATACGAGACCCGCCTCCCCTTTGCGCGCGAAGACCTAGCTTTTCTTATGAGCGAAGCGAATTAGAAAAGCTGGTCCTAGCCGACCGGAGGGAGGCGGCGCGCCTAAAGGGGAGGTGGTCGTAGCTGGCAGGGCGCTTGCGCCCGTCGCCAGCGAAGACCGGAGGGGTTCAAAAAAGAAGATCGCGCGCCCCCGCGCGCGATCGAGTAACCCGCGCTTAACCCTACCGGTCCAACTATCTGTGCATGTTTCAGCCAGCAAACCCCGCAACCGGGTCTTGGGAAAAGACAATTCCTTTACACAATATCTGGCC
>DATFFI010000196.1:0-11104 GCA_035250225.1 Rhizomicrobium sp.
ATATTCTGGTTGTTCGCCATGGTGGAAAATTCCTCGTAACAAGGTTGTGCCCGCCCGGCCCATTTCTTCAACCCGGTATCCGGAAAGCCGTTCCCGAAGAAACAAGCGGCCGATGTTCGCTGGTTCCCTTGGCGGAAAAGCTACGGGAAAAGCTGTAATCCATTGCAGATTGTATGCCATGGAACTTACCCTCCGCCCCGGCAAGGGGGTGGGCGAATGAAAAACGCTTTTTCCGCCAGGATATGGGGCGCGGCGTCGTTGGCCGCCGCCGCGCTAGTCGCCACACCCGTATGTGCTGCCAATATCACGGTGCGCGACTGGGGCGTGACCGAGAAGGGCGTGCCGGTCCAGCTCTACACCCTGAAAGGCGCGCGGGGGCTGGAAGCGCGCATCACCAATTTCGGCGCCGTGCTGACGGACCTGATTGTGCCCACCAGGGACGGGCGCAAGGTCGACATCCTTCTGGGCTTCGACGATTTCAAAAGCTATGAGCGCGGCGGCGTCTATGGCGCGTTGATCGGCCGCTATGCCGGCCGTATCAGCAGGGGCGGCAGCTTCACGCTGAACGGCAAGACGTATCAGCTGCAGAAGACCAATCCCGATGCCCGCTTCGTCATTCACGGCGGCACGGCGCGTTTCCACCGCAAGCTCTGGCATGCCGAGATGAAGGATGGCGTCGAACCTTCCTTAAGCCTGACCATGGCCAGCCCCGATGGCGATGGCGGTTTTCCCGGCTTGCTGGTGACCACCGTCACCTACACCATGACGCGCGATAACGGCTTGAAGATCGACTATCAGGCGGTGGCGCCGCAGACCACCATCGCCAATCTCACCAACCACGCCTATTTCGCTCTCCAGGGCGAAGGCAATGGCGATATTTCCAGCCAGACGCTGCAGGTCTTTGCCGACCGCTTCACGCCCCAGGACGCCGACAATCTGGTGACCGGCGAGATCGCATCGGTCGAGGGTACGCCGCTGGATTTCCGCAAGCCGAAGCGGCTGGGCGATGTGCTGACCTTGCCCTATCCGCAGATCGCCATGCGGCGCGGGATCGACATCAGCATGATCATCAACGGCAAGCCCGGCACCTTGCGGCCGGCTGCCCGGCTGGTCGATTCCGGCACCGGCGTCGCCATGGATGTCCTGACGACCCAGCCGGCGATGCAGGTATACAGCCACAATGTCGGCGCCGGTTCTTCGGTCGGCAAAGGCGGCAAGACCTACCGTGCCTTCTATGCCCTCTGTCTGGAAACCGAAGGCTATCTGGACGCGGTCAACCAGCCGCATTTCCCGTCCCCGGAAGTGGGGCCGGGCAAGCCGATGCATGAAGTGACCATTTTCCGCTTCAGCACCGCAACGCCGAAATAATCCCGCCTATCTCCTGAAATGCAAAAAGCCCCACGGGATCTCGCGCGGTTTTTTTGTTTCACTTATTCTCTTTGCCGGGCTTGATGCCGCGGCGGGTCAGGGCTTCGCGCAGCAGATATTCGATCTCGGCATTGACGCTGCGGAATTCCGCGGCGGCCAGCTTTTCCAGCGCGTCCAGGGTCTCCGGCTGGACCCGGATCAGGAATGCTTTCTTGCCGGGGGACGCCACGCCGCTGGTCCGTGGTCAGCCGTACAGCGTGCCGGCATGGATCACCATGGCCACCAGATCGTTCCGCCGCCGATTTTCCTCTGCCATAGGTGCCCCTCTCTAAGATGTCAAAATGATATCACTTTTGATGCGCGGGACAAGGGGCTGACGGGGGCATTTTCCTCAGCCGCGTTTCCCCTGTATGCTCGAAAAAAATATAAGGAGGGGAGGTAGGGCATGCGGTACGCGACAATTGCAGTCTTGACCTTGCTTGCATTGGCCGAAGGTGTAGTGGCGCAGACACCAGCGCCGGCAGGTCCTCCCGCGGCAACGCCACAGGCCGCCTGGCCAAACGTGGACAGCCGCGGGCGCCCCCTGCGCTTTGTCTTGTCGCCGCGATCCGAGCCGCGCGCCCCATGGGTGGCGCCCCACCGGCCGCACTACAAATTGTCCGAAATCCTGGCGTCGCATGCCGGGCAGGCCGCCTGGTCGCAGACCCTGGTACAGGATGCGCATTGGACCGCTCGTTTTATCCAGATGGCGCCGGGCGAAAAGACCAAACGGCTCTTCTATGGCGATACCGAGATGTTCTGGGTGGTGCAATCGGGCCAGATGCGGGTGAGCATCGAAGGACTGGAGCCCTTCATCGCGGAAAAGAGCGTCATCGTGCAGGTGCCGGCGCGCACGCCGTTCCATGTCGAGACGCTGGGCAATGCGCCGGTGCTGCGTTTCGAGGTGACCCATGCCGGCGAGATGCCGGTCTATGTGGCGGAAGAAACGCCGACGCCGATCCCCGGTCATAAATATGTCCGTGTCGCCTATGCCGCGCCGGCTGCGGCGCTTAATCCGGAGCAGATCTACCTGCATTTCGATCGCGACGTGGTGGGCGGCAAGCGGCCGGTGGTGCGGTTCCTGAAGTCCGGTTCGCTGATCCGCGGCATGAGCGTCCCGACGCCGTCCGCCGATGACGAGGGACACTGGCATGTCGAAACCAGCGAGTTCTACTTCATCATGGAAGGCAAGCTGGACTATCTGCTGGAAGGGCAGAAGCTCTTCACCGTCGAACAGGGCGATGTGGTCTATGTCCCGCGCGGCCGCTTCCACCGCAACAATTTCACGGGCGGTGGCATGGCGACCCGGCTGGCGATCTTCCCCCTCGGCGACGTAACCAACGTCAATCCCGACAATCCTTCGAGGCAGGCGCCATGAACGCTCGCATCCTGATCGCGCTGCTGCTGCTGGCCTCAGTCCCCGCTGCCGCCCAGGCTCCGGACACGAATTTGAAGCTGGGCTGGGCGCCCAAGCCGATATCCGCGCCCTTTGTCGCGCCCAACCGCGCCCATTGGCGGCTGGCCGATATCCAGAAGGCGCATGCCGGCGAGAAAAGCTGGTCGCACCCGGTGGTTCGCGACGCCAACCAGTTGATGGCGACCTATATCCAGACCGCGCCGGGCGCGTCCTCTCCCCGTGTGCTCTATTCCGACACGCTGATGTTCTTCGTCGTGCAGTCGGGACAGTTGCGGGTGGTCATCGAAGGCATCGAGCCCTTCATCGCCACCAAGGGTTTTGTGGTGCAGATACCCCCCGTGCGCTTCTTCCATGTCGAGACAGTAGGGGATGAGCCGGCGCTGCGCTTTGAAGTCACGCGGACAATGGCGCATCCGATCTATGCCGAGGGCCAGACGCCGCTGCCGCGGCCGGGTGCTCGCTATGGCCGCTACGGCAGTTACACGCAGACCATACCCTATGGCGACAAGAAGCCTTTCATCGACTTCCAGAAGGACATCGTGTCGGGCGGCATGGCGGGCCGCGGCGCGGTGCAGGACGATTATATCGCCGCCAACATCAGCCGCGCCGCCTCGGTGCCGCGGCCGCCGGATAGCGACAAGGGCCATTTCCATGTCGGCAGCAGTGAATTCTGGTTCGTCCTGGAAGGCCAGGTCGATTACCTGATCGAAGGTGTGCCCTTCTTCACCGCTGCCCAGGGCGATGTCGTCTATGCACCCGCCGGCCGCTGGCATCGCGCCACCGCCGGCGGAACCGGAATGGCGACACGTATCGCCATCCACCCCACCGGCACGACCTTCAACGCCCTCGACCCGGCGTCACCGGGCCGAGGTGGCGCCCACTAAAGCGCAATCCGAAAAGTGCGAAGCGGTTTTCGGATAAATTGCGCGACAAAACAAAGGAGTAGAGTCTGATCGCGCTTCAAAGAAGCGTGATCAGACTCTAAGCGGGAATATTGCGCAAGCGCGCGGAACAGTCGCTTCCACACCCCTCTAGTTGGGAGGCGGCGTCGCCGCTGGCGGCGGTGCCAGCGGCGCGGAATCGTCGAGATAGACATGCACCGTCGGACCGGTCTTGGCCTCGGTGATGTGTCCGGCATAGACCGTACCGTTGCGGTAGATCGTGACCGAGCCATGTATATGCACGATATAGGCGCCGGTGGTGGGATTGCGGGTGATGGTGCCGATGAAGGACGCCACTTCCATCGGCTCATTCAGCCTTATGGTCTTGAAGATGCGCTTGACGGGCTCGAACCAGCTGACCGCGGCGGACTGGAGCGCGCCCAAGGCGGTGAAATGGGCGATGCCGATTTTGTTCTGGTTGGCGAACTCCACCAGCCCCTGGATCACCTCATCGCCGCGCGAAAAAATGATCTGGAAACTCCGCTTTTGCGGGTTGAGTTCGGTGACCCGCATGGTCGGCGCCTGGCCTTTCTGCGGCACCGGCATCGACGGTAGATATTCGGCCGGCAGGCCCATGGTGGTGGCGTCCTCACCGGGTGGCGGCAATGGCGCCGGTGCCGGCGTTTGGGCCTGGGCCGCGCCCGTCAAAGCGACAGCCAGAATGATCCCATTGGCAAGCTTCCACATTGCTACCTCCCCCGGTTTATCGGCGAATCGTTCCGCCGCTTTTTATGAGGCCGGGTCTGCGGATAGCGGGCTCGGCCATGTAAGACCGCAATGCTGCGGCTATGCCCAAACAGTAACACCAAAGCCGAAGCGGCGTGTATGGCCGGCCGGGCGCCGATCTTTACCGGCTGGGCAATTAAAAGCGATTTCTTTCGTGGTGGGTGCTGGTTGCGGCGCTCATACGGGCCCATGCGAGGCATCGTGACGCCAAAAATCGGCGATCGACATTGCTGGTATTTAATATGCCGCGACATGCCTGCCACGTTGCTACCGGCCCGCGCCACCCGGGGCGCGCAAGAGCTGCACCTGTATCTGGACCAGCCCCAGATCGGAGGCAGCGACCTGGGCTATCGCATCGTTGCGCACCCGTTCGGCATCCAGCACCACCAGGTAGTTTTCGGCGCGGCGGCGTATCACCATCGCACCCTGCAACCGGGCGCCGCCAAGGGCTGCAACAGGGAACGTGCCGGCGACGCTTTTCACTCCGCCGCAAACGATTGACAGCCGCCAGCCTCGCGCGCACCCTGCGCCAAAATCACGGCTTGGGTGAGGCATGAAGGCGCTATCATTTTCTGCTGGCGCGATGCTGCTGGTTCTGGCGCTTTCGCCATTGCGGGCGCAGGTCGTCACGCCGCTGGCGCCGGTCCAGACCAATGGCGGCCGGATCGCGGGCCAGCTCTTGCCCTCCGGCGTCAAGGCATGGCTCGGCATCCGCTATGCCCAGGCGCCGACCGGCGAGCTGCGCTGGCGGCCGCCGCAGCCGGCCCGCTGGAACGGGGTCTGGAATGCCGACCGTTATGGCGCCGAATGCATCCAGCCGCTGCGTGCCCATACGCTCAACCAGTATTTCGGTGAGATTGCCACCAGCGAGGATTGCCTTTTCCTGAACATCTGGTCGGCGCCGGGCGCCGTGCGCGCCTCGAAGCTGCCGGTGATCGTCTTCTTGCATGGCGGCGGCACCACGGTCGGCGCCGGCAGCCTGCGCCACTATAATGGCGAGAATATCGCCCCGCGCGGCGCCGTGTTCGTCACCATCAATTACCGCCTGCGCCAGCTGGGCTGGATGGCGCATCCCGAACTGACGAAAGAGCAGGGCGGCCATTCCGGCAATTATACGCTGCAGGACATGGCGGCGGCGCTGCAATGGGTGAAGGACAATATCGCGGGCTTCGGCGGCGATCCTTCGCGCGTCACCCTGATGGGCCAGTCCTGGGGCTCGACCGCCGTGTTCGAACTGATCCTTTCGCCCAGGGCCAAGGGCCTCTTCCAGCGCGCCGTGCTGGATGCGACCTGTCCGGCGCCCGCCGCGCCGGTGCATCTGTTCTGCGCCCATCGCCAGAACACGCTGGCGGATGCGGAGCGCAACGGCGTGATGCTGCAGGAAGCGCTGAAGGCCGCCAGCCTGGCCGAGATGCGCAATGTTCCGGCCGATGCCATCCTGGCATCGCCCAATCGCGGCAACCAGACCATCGATGGCTGGTTCATCCCGCGCCCATACCAGGAAATACTGCGCAGCGGCCAGTTCAACGATGTGCCGATCCTGTGGACCGGCAATTCCGAGGATGTCGACTGGAGCCGCAACCCCTTCGCCAATATCCGGACCCGGGCAGAATATGACGCCGCCGCTGAAAAATCCTGGGGCGCCAGGGCGGCAGAATTCCTCAAATTGTATCCGGTCAACAGCGATGCCCAAGCCTTTCCCATGGCGCGGCAGGTGGTGATCGACATGGGCCATCAGGCGGATCATCGCGCCTGCGCGGCGGCGTTCCGCCGCTTGGGGGCGAAGTCGAACCATTTTTTCGCGCTCTATGAGCACCGGGAGCCGATCTCGGCCGGCGTGACTTACGATGTCGGCGACTATCCCGGCATGACGGCGGCCAATGTCGATCTGGTGCGGACCGGCGCGGTGCATAATTTCGACACCGCCTGGTGGTTCGGCGCCTATGACGCCTTCAATCTGCTGGGCAAGAAGCGCGACATCACCGACGAAGACCGCGCCATGAGCGGCCAGATGTCGGACATGCTCATCGCCTTCGCGGCCAACGGCAATCCGTCCACCGCCAGCATCAAGTTGCCGGCCTTCGCGCCGGGCAATGAGCAGCGGGTGGTGATCGACCATCGCATCCGGGTCGAACCGATGCCGGTGGAGCGGATGAACTGGCTGGCGGCCAATCCCGCGCCCGGCGCCGGTCCTGCCTGTGTCGTGGCAGAAAATTAGAAAAGTCCTGTTGTCATGCCCGCGAAAGCAGAAAATCCAGCGCGCCGTCCACAGCGCAAAGCGCGTCATGAAGCACCCTCGCCCACGAAATTCGCGCGTAACGTCTCAGGGCTTTTGGGATTGGCACCTCAACAAGAGGCTCGCGCACCATGGGTATGCAGGACAGGCAATGCAAGAGCAGTAATTCGGGGTGCCGCAGGAACGGAAGAGCGCTGAGCGGGTTGCCCTATCAGCGCATACCATCACCCGTGCGCATCGGCCTTGGCGGCTCTTCAAAGGCAAATCGATGAAAACGCAAACCCTGCTTCTGGCAGCGGCGGTAATCGCTCTCACTTCCTTCCCGGCCTCGGCCCAGCCCAACCAGGGCGGCGGCTACAACCGCGACGGCTACAGCGCTTCCCAAAATGACCGGCGCGACGGCTATCCCGGCGCCAATTGGCGGGATGAGCGGCGCGACGGCAATTACTATCGCCAGGGCGCCTATGAGCAGCATTGCCGGCGCGGCGGCAACCAGGCCGCCGGAACGATCTTCGGCGCCCTGGCCGGTGGACTTGTCGGCTCGGCTGCCAGTGGCGGTGAGGGTGGCGCGGTTATCGGCGGCGCGGTGCTGGGCGGCCTCTTGGGAAATGTCATCTCCCGCGACATCGATTGCGATGCCCAGCCTTACGCCTTCCGGACCTATTCGACCGGCCTGAACGGCGCTGTCGGCCGCCGCTATGATTGGCGCCACGGCAATTCGCGCGGCCATTTCACGCCCATACGGGAATTCCGCCGCAACGGCACCATCTGCCGCGATTTCACGGAAACCTCCTGGCGCCGCGACGGCCGCGCCATCACCCGCAGGGGCACCTCCTGCCGGGCCCGGGATGGCCATTGGCGCTTCGATTGAACGCCGCTTTGCAACCGCATTTGGAGACAGTGAAGATGGAAACCATGTATCGGCGGCTCGGGAAGGTTCGCCAGCTTCCCTCCACCCGGCAGGTCAAGCATGAATTGCGTCATGGCTTCGCGCCGGACTTCCGGCCGCTGGCGCCGCATCTGTCCCGCTGGGAATCCGAAGGCGGGGCTCCTGCTGTTGCCCGGTCCGCCGATTTGCCGGCGCCGCTTGCCCAGGCAAAAGAGCCCGGGCCGGTTCGCTAATCTGTTGCGGGCGTGCTAATCTCTTCGCGTCGCCGGCTGCCGTTCGAGCGCTGGCGGTTGAGAGACCTTCGGGACATCCATCACAACAATGTCCGCGCTCCCGCTCGCATTCCGGGAGGTTTCATGCTTCGTCCCTACACAATGTGTTATCTCGACCGGGTGAATTTCCCCGTGCTCAGGACGGAGTTTGTCGCTATCGACGACACCGCCGCCATTGCCCATGCCCTGGGCTTCTGCAGCACCCACCTGATCGAGGTCTTGTCGGGGGAGCGTGTCATCGCGCGCATTCCCAAAGGTTCAGCCGGCTTCGGGCCGGTCGTGCGTGCGGATTCGCAATCCACGGAGCGCATCCTTTGACCATGCGTCCTGCTTGCATCCGGGCGGAAGGGTGCTGCCATGGCCTCTCTGTCTAACCAGAATGCCACTCTGGTGGAAATGCTGAAACAGGCGGGCGTCGAGCACGAGGCCCAGATCGTGTCGGCACGCATCCAGGGCGCCCTGACGGCGGAAATTCATCACCGCATGAAGAACATGCTGACCATGGTGGCGGCCATTGTGCGCCAGACCATGCGCGGCGCGGCCAGCCTTGCCGAGGCGGAAAAATCCATTTCGGTCCGCTTGCTGGCCATGTCCCGGGCGCACGATGTCCTGCTCAAGCTGGATACACGCTCCGCCAGCCTTACCGGCATCGTCGGCGGCGCGATGGAGCAGCATGTCGCCACGGCCGCCCATGTTTCCATCACCGGGGAGGAAATGGACGTCAATCCGGCGGCGGTCCTGCCGCTGGCCCTGATCCTGAACGAGCTTTCCACCAACGCCACCAAATATGGCGCACTTTCCAGCGAAGCGGGGCGGGTTTCGCTGCGATGGACATGCGATTGTGAAACCGACAGCTTCTTTCTCTGGTGGGAGGAGAAAGGTGGGCCGCCCGTCGCCGCGCCGAGGGACCGGGGCTTCGGCTCGCGCCTGCTGGAATGCGCCATTCCCGGCCAGCTTGGCGGCGAGGGACATTTGTCCTTCCCCCTGACGGGCGTACGCTATGCGCTGCGCGCCAAGATGGCGAAAATTGCCTGGCGCGAGTCCGCCCTTGAAGCGATGGCGGGATGAAAGGACGGGACATGGAAAAGCGAACCACGGCCAAACAGGTCCAATTTCGCCGGCCTTTTTACCTCAGCGCGGTGCCGGGGCCGCAACCCGCGGGCACCTATACCGTCCGGGTCGTGCATGAACAGGTCGATCCCTCCATCGCCATGGGATGGCGACGCACCGAGATCGTCCTGGAGCTGGCGCGGGAGGAAGGCGTCATGGACGTTGCCATGAGCGCCCAGGAGTTGCGCGAGGCGCTGGTCCATGACGGCGACCAGGGCACCGATCCGCCGGCGAATCCGGGCAAGCGGCAATCGCGGGAACGCCGGCATCCCTTCTGAATCATTCCTGCGTCGCCGCGCCTGCGCCAAAGCGACACGCATTCCAAAATGCCTGTGTGATTGACCGCTATCGTTCGTTGCGCTTGCCAAGCGAACCGACCTGACTCGCCACTGGTCGAAGTATGAGCGCTCAACTACCATTCAATCCGGATCATGCAAGCGGACTGGTCAAGACGCCATTCCTGGGGGAGCTTGAATATGAAGTGTGCCAACGTCGTGTGCGCAATTATAGCGGCCGTTGGCCTGTTGTGTCCCATAGATGTTGCGCAGGCTCAGATGCAACCTGCCAAAGCCCAGCAGGGTGGAGGCAGCCCCTATGTGTTGACCGGTACTGAGGTTTGGGATGTGCCGGACCCGGTGTCCAAGAGGGGCTATCAGGTCTTTGTCGGCTTGCCGGCGTCGTACGGGAAAGAGCCGAACCGCCGATATCCCGTCCTCTACGTTACCGACGCCGGCTACGCATTTCCCGTCATCCGTGAGATCGGCCGCCGCCTGAACTTCGAGCGTGCCGTGATCCAGGAATTCATCCTTGTCGGCCTGTCTTATGCCAACGGCGAAGATCCCATGCAGAGCCGGAGGCGCGACTATACGCCGACCTCCAATGGCCCGCGCGACGCACCGCCCGGTACTGTTTTTGGGCAGAGTCTGGCGTATCAAGCTTACTTGCGTGACCGGGTTATGCCCTTTATCACGCAACATTACCGGACCAATCCTCAGCGCGCCCTGTTTCTGGGCCATTCCTATGGCTCGCTGCTGGGCGCGCAAATCCTCTTCACCAATCCCAGCATGTTCAGCGGTTACATTCTGGGCAGTCCGTCACTCTGGTACGACAAGCGGCATATTTTTGGCGTAGAAGCCAAGTACGCCGCACAGCACCGCGATCTGCCCGCCAAGGTCTATATGTACGTCGGACAATATGAGAGTCCCCGTTACAACCGGGAAGCCGAGATGGTTGGTGACAATCGCGAGCTGGAAGCCAGGCTCAAGAAGCGGAAGTATCCGAGCCTTGCTCTGAAGTCAGATGTCTTGAACGACGAAGATCATGTTTCGGTGGCGCCGCGTGGGTTCACGCATGGGCTGAAGTATCTGCTGCCGTCACGATAAGCGTCCGCGCTCTTCGTAAAGCCGATGTTGGAGGGTTCTGCGTTTTCGCCTGACGCGCGCCCGCTCAAGTCGCTGTCGCGCGCGGGCGCTTGCCATTCTTAAGCCCTGCGAAGCAGGGCTTAAGAATGGTGCCGCTGGTGAGAATCGAACTCACGACCTATCCCTTACCAAGGGATTGCGCTACCACTACGCTACAGCGGCCCGGTGGTATTTCGGAACCATAAGGCCCGAACCCTTAACCCCAAGTATGGTGAAGGGTGCGCTGCTATAACCGAAGGATTCTCTGAAGGAAAGCCGCCTTTCGCGGCAATTTGGCATGGCCCGAACCACCCCCGAAAAGCTGGCCCAGGCCCTGCGCGCCAACCTGCGGCGCCGCAAAGCCGGACCCGCCGAAAAGCCCCCGCCAGAGCTCTCGGCCGAGACCCCGCCGGAGACCAGGAAAGCCCCGGATTCGTCCTCGGAAAAACCCCGTCCCGGGCCCCATAGCGAGAAGGCCTGATCTGCCCGATTTTCGGGTATTCCGGCCCCGGCGGGCAGGCTAAAAGAGCCCCATGGACAAAATTCGCATCCGCGGCCGCCGCCGCCTGAAGGGCCAGATCCCCATCAGCGGCGCCAAGAATGCCGCCCTCAAGCTGATGGCCGCGTCGCTGCTGACGGCGCAGCCCCTGACCCTGACCCATGTGCCGCGGCTGGCCGATGTGCGCGCCATGGCCGAATTGCTGCG
>DATFFI010000197.1:0-2621 GCA_035250225.1 Rhizomicrobium sp.
CAAGGTGGAATGGCCCACCGCCAGGCCGCCCAGAAAGGCGCCCAGCGCGGGCGACAGGCCTAAAAGACCGGACGCCGCGGCGGCGGCGAAACACAGGCCCAAAACGCCCAGGGTGCCGACATCGGAATTCTTGAGAAAATATCCGCTGGCCGGAAAGCGGAAACTTTTGACCTTGTTGAGGAAATGGATGAACACCGTCAGCAGCAAAAGCGCCAGGGCCAGTTTGGTGCCCGCGCCCATCAGGGTCTTGGCGGTCAACGCACCGCCCAGCGTGTCGGTGATCAGCATCAAGGGCACCACCGCCAGATCCTGGGCCACCAGCACTGCCACGCTCAGCCGCCCAGCCATGGTGTCTTTTTCCTCGCTGTCCTCGATCATCTTCATTGCCAAGGCAGTGGACGAGATGGAGAGCATGAATCCAATCACCACGCCGCCCAGCACCTCGCCCTCCACCCAATAGGTGAACAGCGCCACCGAAGTGGGAATGATGGCGCAGGTGGCGGCGGTGACGCCCAAGGCCAGCGGCAGGGATTTGGAGAAGGAGGCCAGCCGCATCTCCATGCCGATGATGAACAGCAGCATCAAGACGCCCAGTTCCGCCAGGACTTCAAGATTGTCGGACGTCTGGATCAGGCCCATGCCGGTGGGGCCCAAGGCCATGCCAACCAGGATAAAGCCCGCGGCGGCGGGCATGCGCAGCCGGTTCATCAGCAGGCCGCAGCCGACGGCGGCGGCCAAAAGCAGGGCTAGGGCGGAAAGGGACTGGTGCATGACCTTATTTCGATCATGGTGGAACCTAGTTCAAGGCCGATGATAGGGTAGGAGCGTAGGCGAGAGCCGTAACGACCGTAATAGAGAGCGATGGCGGAGCCCAATCATAGTGACGACGAAAAACGCACCCTGATCCTGACCGGGGCGTCGCGCGGTATCGGCCACGCCACGGTGAAGCGTTTTTCCAGCGCCGGCTGGCGGGTGATCACCTGCTCGCGTCACGCCTTTCCGGAAAATTGCCCCTGGGCGGCAGGGCCGGAGGACCACATTCAGGTGGACCTTGCCGATCCCGCCGACACCGCGCGCGCCGCCGAGGAGATGCGTTCGCGTCTGGTCGACGGCAAGCTGCATGCCCTGGTCAACAATGCCGCCATCTCGCCCAAGGGCCCCAAGGGTGAGCGGCTGGGCAGCCTGGACTCTTCGCAGGACCTGTGGCGCCAAGTGTTCGAGGTCAATCTGTTTTCCACCATCTGGCTGGCGCAAGGCTTGAAGCACGAACTGGCCCGGGCGCATGGCGCCATCGTCAATGTCACGTCCATCGCGGGTTCGCGCGTGCATCCCTTCGCGGGCGCGGCCTATTCCATCAGCAAGGCGGCGGCCGCGGCGCTGACCCGTGAGATGGCGGCGGATTTCGGCCCCTGGGGCGTGCGCGTCAATGCCATCGCGCCGGGCGAGATCGACACCGCCATCCTGTCGCCCGGTACCGAAAAGATCGTGGAGACCATCCCGCTGCGCCGGCTGGGCCAGCCGGCGGAGGTCGCCAAGGCGATTTATTATCTGTGTACGGAGCAAAGCTCTTACGTCACGGGCGCTGAGTTGATGATCAATGGCGGCCAGCACGTCTGACGCGGAGTCTTTTGCTCCCCGGGTGTGTCGCGCGTCCGTACGCTGCCGCTACGGACCTCATGTACTGGTTTGTACACATCGCTCCGGCGCTCCTGCCCGGATGAGCAAAATCCCTCCGCGTCAGGGACCGCGCTTGCTGTAACAAAACTGTCATGCGAGCCCTGTAGCAGGAAAAGATGCTGGAACGCTGCGCCGGTTTGGTCTTCGGCTTTCTGTTTCGCGGGTCCGAAGCAGTAAGGGTGTGCGACGAGACTTTGGGTGGCCATCTGGCGCAAGGTTTTGGCTGGTTGTGGCTGCATCTGGCGCTGTCGGACCATCGCGCCCGCCGCTTTGTCGAAGGCTTTGGCGACATGCCCGCGGACGCGCGCGCCCTGATCCTCAGCCAGGAAGATCGCATCCAACTGACCCTTACAGCCAGCGGCGCCTGGGGCATTCTTCCCGATATCGAGCGCGATTTTGACGACCGGTCGCTGGCGTCGTGCCGCATGGGTTTCTGGCTGGATGGCGAAAAACTGATCACCGTGCGCCGCCACCCCTTGCGGGCGGCGGAAAATCTGCGCGATGCGGTGGAGCGGGGCGACGTTCCCGGAGGGACAGCGCAGGCCCTGGTCCGTCAGCAGGAATATTTTTTCGACCTGGTGGAACACAGGCTGGGAATGCTGGGACGCGATCTGGGTCGCATCGAGGATGAGGTTCTGGCCGACCGCGACCATATCGGCCGTGAAGTGCTGGGGCCGCTGCGCCGCGAACTGTCGCGCTACGCCCGCGAATTCTCCGCTTTGCGCGGCGCGATCTATCGCGCCACCACGGCGCGCGGCGCGGTCCTGTCGAGCCCCTTGACCGAGCTTCTGCCCGCCTTGCATCAGCAGGCCGAGGATCTGGAGCGCGACGCCGCCGCGCTGTCCGAGCGCGCACGGTTGATCTATGAAGAGATCGGCAGCCGCGTCGCCGACCATACCAGCCGCAGCCTGTCGGCCTTGACGGTGATCTCGACCTTGCTGTTG
>DATFFI010000198.1:0-8134 GCA_035250225.1 Rhizomicrobium sp.
CCTCATCCGCATCTTCTTCGATCTCGGTCGGGGCTTCCGCCTCGCCGCTCTCGGCCCGGCGGGCGGCATTGGCCTGTTTCAGATAGGCGCGGGCTTCAGCGCTGCTGGCATCGGAATGATAGAGCAGCGACAGGCTGACCACTTCATCGCCGTCCGCCAGCTTGATGCCGCGCACGCCGGTGGAATCACGGCCTTTGAAGACACGCACATCGGTGACCGGGAAGCGGATGCACTTGCCCGAACGCGTGGTGAGCAGGAAATCCTGGTCTTCGGTGCAGGTGGCGACGCCGATGATCTGGTCGCCATCGGCCAGCTTCATGGCGATCTTGCCGGACTTGTTGACCTGCACGAAATCGGACAGGGCATTGCGGCGCACGTCACCCGATCTGGTGGCGAAGACCACATGCAGCTTTTCCCACTCGCTCTCGTCCGGCAGCGCCAGGATGGTGCTGATACGCTCGCCTTCCGACAGCGGCAGCAGATTGACCATGGCCTTGCCCTTGCCGGCGATGCGGGCTTCGGGCAGGCGCCAGACTTTCAGCTTATAGGCCATGCCGCTGGACGAGAAGAACAGCATCGGCGCATGGGTGTTGGCGACGAACAGGCTGGTGACGAAATCCTCGTCCCGCGTCGCCATGCCCGAGCGGCCCTTGCCGCCGCGGCCCTGCACCCGGTACTCGTCCAGCGGTGTGCGCTTGATGTAGCCGGCATGGGTGACGGTGACGGCGACATCCTCGCGTTCGATCAGCGCTTCATCCTCGATCTCGACATCGGCGTCGATCAGCTCGGTCTTGCGCGGGGTGGCGAATTCGGCGCGGATAGCAGCCAGTTCGTCCTTGATGATGGAGAGAACCCGCACCCGGCTGGCCAGGATATCCAGATAATCCTTGATCGCCTCGCCCAGCTTGGCGCCTTCATCATTGATCTCGTCCACGCCCAGCGCGGTCAGCCGCTGCAGGCGCAGATCCAGGATCGCGCGGGCCTGCTCGTCGCTGAGATGGATGGTCTCGTCCTCGGCCAGCTTGTGGCGGGGATCGGCGATCAGCGCGATCAGCGGCCCCACATCCCGCGCCGGCCAGGCCCGGGCCATCAACTGCTCGCGGGCCGTGGTGGCGTCGGCGGCGCCGCGGATCAGCTTGATCACGTCGTCGATATTGGCCACCGCCACCGCCAGGCCGACCAAGACGTGGCCGCGATCGCGTGCCTTGGAAAGATCGAATTTGGTGCGGCGGGTGGCGACATCCTCGCGGAAGGCGACGAAGGTGGCGATGAAGTCCTTCAGCGTCATCTGCTGCGGACGGCCGTCATTCAGCGCCAGCATGTTGACGCCGAAGCTCTGTTGCAGACTGGAGAAGCGGTAAAGCTGGTTCAGCGTCACGTCGGCACTAGCGTCGCGCTTGAGTTCGATCACCACCCGCATGCCGGTGCGGTCGCTTTCGTCGCGGATATCGGAAATGCCCTCGATGCGCTTGTCGCGCACCAATTCGGCGATGCGCTCCAGCAACACCGCCTTGTTCACCTGATAGGGAATCTCGGTGACGATGATGGCTTCTCGGTCCTTGCGGATCTCTTCCACACTCGCCCGCGCCCGCATCAGCACGCTGCCGCGGCCGCGCGCCAGGGCAGCCTTGGCCGCCAACCTGCCGATGATCAGCCCGCCGGTCGGGAAATCCGGACCCGGCACAATGTCGGTCAGGGCCTCCAGGTTGATGGAGGGATCCTCGATATAGGCCAGACAGGCATCGATCACTTCGCCCAGATTGTGGGGCGGGATGTTGGTGGCCATACCCACCGCGATGCCGGAAGAACCGTTGACCAGCACGTTGGGGAAGCGGGCCGGCAGCACCATCGGCTCCCGCTCGCTGCCGTCGTAATTGTCCTGGAATTCGACGGTTTCCTTGTCGATATCCTCGGTGAGGCTATGCGCCACCTTGGCGCGGCGGGCCTCGGTGTAACGCATGGCCGCGGGCGGATCGCCGTCGACGCTGCCGAAATTGCCCTGACCGTCGATCAAGGGCAGGCGCATGGAGAAATCCTGCGCCATGCGCACCAGCGCGTCATAGATCGAAGCGTCGCCATGCGGATGGTACTTGCCCATCACGTCGCCGACGATCAGCGCCGATTTGCGATAGGGCTTGTTCCAGTCGCGTCCATTCTCATGCATCGAGAAGAGAATGCGGCGGTGCACGGGTTTCAGGCCGTCGCGCGCATCGGGCAGCGCGCGGCTGACGATCACGCTCATGGCGTAATCGAGATAGGATTTCTTCAGCTCGTCTTCGATGGCGACCGGGGCGGCAGGCAGGCCTGATTGCGGCGGCGCGGTCTGGGAATTATCGCTCAAAAACTACCCTCGGAAGGCCTGTGCAAGGCCGGCGAAAAAGAGGGGTGATTCCTAGCATTTTCAGGGGGTGGGAGCCAGCGATTCCATATCTGGCAAATACTTGATCCGAAAGGATGTTTTTGCCCTATCGGGCACCGCTTTGCACGGCCTGCAATTCGGCCCGCACACGGGCCATGTCATAGGCATACATCAGCCTTTTTCCGCCTTCGTCCTTATAGGCGAACGTGATGCCGACCAGCCGTCCTTGCGCGTCCACCACCGGGCCACCGGAGAAGCCTGGGCCGGCATTGGCCTCGAAAGTGAACCAGCGCGCGATGTCATGGCCGGGCGCGGTTTCGATCGCGCGTATCACGCCGTTGGCGCGGCGCAGCTCGGCATCGGCGCCCTGGCCATAAGCGATGACCGGCGCGCCCACAGTCGGCATGGCAGTGACGGGATTGGCGCTGCGCACCACACGAAAGAACAGGAGATCGGACTGCGCGGCTTCGCCGATGACGGGACCGTCGATAAAGCGCCGGTTATGGGCGTTGGTGACGGCGATGCCGGGCGCGATCACCATCGCGGCGCCATCGGCGGTATCGATGCCCAGATGTACGCGGCCATGCAGCGGCAGATAGGCCGCTGCGATTTCGGCTTCGGCAATGCGCGCCGCAGGTACGCCCGAGGATGTGGCGCAGCCCGCGAGCAACGCGGCAGCCAGAATTGTGAAGATCGACTTTTTCATTCTCTCCATGGGCGGCCCCCGGGACGCGCAAAGCGCGGCCCAAAGACAAACCAACTCGCCGCCCATCCAGGGCAATCTGTACGGAGATTGCGGCTCTGGACGGCCGGGTCAAGCCCGGCCATGGAGCGTATGGGGATTCCTAGAACGGAATCTCGTCATCCATTTCGTCGCGCTGGAAGCTGGCGGGGGATTCGCCGGCGCCACTTCTGCCGCCGCCTTCGCCGCCCTTGCCGTCCAGCATGGTCAGCTCGCCGCGGAAATTCTGCAGCACGACTTCGGTGGAGTATTTCTCGGCGCCGTCCTTGTCGGTCCATTTGCGGGTCTGGAGCTGGCCTTCGACATAGACCTTGGCGCCCTTGCGCAGATACTTTTCGGCGACCTCGGCCAGGTTCTTGTTGAAGATCACCACCCGGTGCCATTCGGTCTTTTCCTTGCGCTCGCCCGTGGCCTTGTCGCGCCAGTTTTCCGAGGTGGCGATGGAAAGATTCACCACCGGGTCGCCCGAGGTCATACGGCGCACCTCCGGGTCCTTGCCCAGATTGCCGACCAAAATCACCTTGTTGACGCTTCCCGCCATGACCTGCTCCGTCTCGCTCGTAAGGGCCGCACCCTAAACAGGGGGCGGCAGCGCCGCCACCGGCTCTGCCCCGCCCGTCTGTGGACGCTTAGCTAGCATTTGTTCCCTGTTTGTTCAATGGGCTTTCCCGCCGCTCTTCCCCTATAAACCGCCCATGACCGACCAGAACCGCGTCCATCGCGATTGCCCCGCCTGCAACGCCCCGTCGGCGAGGGCAGAAGCCGTGCGCTACCAGCATCCCGACTGGCCGATGAAGGCCTGCGCCGATTGCGGCCTGGTCTATCTGGAATGGGTACCGGTCTATGACGCGCTCTATGACGAGATCGCCTGGCACAAGCAGCACAAGAAGGAAGAGCAGCGCCGCCTGAAGGCGATGCCGATCCTGGCGCGGCTGGACATGGCGACGCGCTGGCGCCTCAACATCCTGGGCGATGCCACCGTAGCCGGCGGCCTCAATGCCTGGGCCAAGCCGGGTCCGGTGCTGGATGTGGGCTGCGCTGCCGGCAAGGGCTTCGACAAGCTCAGCCCCGATCACATTCCCTACGGCATCGAGATCGACGCCAAGATTGCGCAAATCGCACGCGCCAATTTCGAGGCCCGTGGCGGCAGGCTGGTCCATGCCGATGGTGTCGGCGGGCTGAAGCAGTTGCCGGAAAAATTCTTCACCGGCGTCACGCTCTGGTCCTACCTGGAACATGAAGCCAATCCGCGCGAGGCGCTGGAGCAGGTACGCCGGGTGGTGCGCGACGACGCCGTGGTGCTGATCAAGGTTCCCAACTATGCCTGCTGGAACCGCGCGGTGCTGGGCAGGAACTGGTCCGGCTTCCGCCATCCCGACCATGTCCAGTATTTCACCCCGGCGACACTGGGCGCGATGGCGGAGCGGGCCGGCTTCCAGGCCCGTTTCCGCCTCTATGGCCGCATTCCCACCAATGACAACATGTACGCGACCCTGCGCCCCGCGTGATCTTGCCGGAGGCGTTTGTTCCCATTATGTTCCGATCCCTCTGAGCTTGAGTCTGCGCGCCGCCTCTTGCGAGTCGGCATCCGCCTTCCTACTTCCGAGTTGTCCCCGTCATGCTGAAAAACAT
The DNA here is from genome assembly GCA_035250225.1 of Rhizomicrobium sp. Lineage (GTDB taxonomy): Bacteria > Pseudomonadota > Alphaproteobacteria > Micropepsales > Micropepsaceae > Rhizomicrobium. The sequence continues at coordinate 4,734 of DATFFI010000198.1, forward strand.
CTCCATTCGCGGCGCGCGCGAACACAATCTCAAGAACATCGATGTCGAGATTCCGCGCGGAACCCTGACCGTGCTGACCGGCCTGTCGGGTTCCGGCAAATCCTCGCTCGCCTTCGACACCATCTATGCCGAAGGCCAGCGCCGCTATGTCGAGTCGCTTTCGGCCTATGCCCGCCAGTTCCTGGAAATGATGCAGAAACCCGATGTCGATCACATCGAAGGCCTCTCGCCCGCCATCTCCATCGAACAGAAGACCACCAGCAAGAATCCGCGTTCGACGGTGGGTACCGTCACCGAGATCTATGACTATTTGCGCCTGCTCTTCGCCCGGGTCGGCGTGCCTTACTCGCCGGCCACCGGCCTGCCGATCGAAAGCCAGACCGTCAGCCAGATGGCCGACCGCATCCTGGCGCTGCCGGAAGGAACCCGGCTCTACCTCAACGCGCCGATCGTGCGCGGCCGCAAGGGCGAATACAAAAAGGAACTGGCGGAGCTGCAGAAGAAGGGCTTCCAGCGCGCCAGGATCGACGGGAAATATTACGAACTCTCCGCCACGCCCGTGCTGGACAAGAAGCTCAAGCACGATATCGAGATCGTGGTCGACCGCATCGTGGTCAAGAAGGATATCGGCAACCGCCTGCCCGACTCCATCGAAACCGCCCTGAACCTGGCCGACGGGTTGCTGATCGCCGAATTCGCCGATGAAAAGGAAAAGGACGGGACGCAGAAGCAGATCATCTTCTCGTCCAAATTCGCCTGCCCGGTTTCCGGCTTCACCATCCCGGAGATCGAGCCGCGCCTGTTCAGCTTCAACAATCCGCACGGCGCCTGCCCGGAATGCGACGGGTTGGGGACCCAGAATTACTTTGATGAAGATTTGGTGATCCCGGACGAATCGCTCAGCCTGAAGAAAGGCGCCATCGCGCCCTGGTCCAAGAGTTCCTCGCCCTATTACCTCCAGACCATGGAGGCGCTGGCGCGGCACTTCAAATTCTCGATGAACGATCCCTGGGAGGACCTGCCCAAGAAGGTGCGGCAGGTGATCCTGCACGGCTCGGGCGAGGAAGAGGTCAGGTTCATCTATGACGATGGCATGCGGCGCTACGAAACCCGCAAGCCCTTCGAAGGCGTCATCACCAATATGGACCGGCGCTATCACGAAACCGACAGCGACTGGGCCCGCGAAGAACTGGAAAAGTACCAGGCTGCCGCCGCCTGCGACGTCTGCGGCGGCTATCGCCTGAAGCCGGAGGCCCTGTCGGTGAAGATCGGGTCCTTGCATATCGGCCAGGTCTGCGAGCAATCGATCCGCGATGCCGATGGCTGGTTCCGCGATATCGACAAGAAGCTGAATAAGCAGCAACAGGAAATCGCCGTCCGCATCCTCAAAGAGATTCGCGAGCGGTTGAAATTCCTCAACAATGTCGGCCTGGAATATCTCACTTTGGCGCGCGCCTCCGGCACCCTGTCGGGCGGCGAGAGCCAGCGCATCCGCCTCGCCTCCCAGATCGGCTCCGGCCTGACCGGCGTGCTTTATGTGCTGGACGAGCCTTCGATCGGCCTGCACCAGCGCGACAATTCCAAGCTGCTGGAATCGCTCAAGGGCTTGCGCGACATGGGCAACACCGTGCTGGTGGTGGAGCATGACGAAGACGCCATCCGTCAGGCCGACCATGTCATCGACATGGGCCCGGGCGCCGGCGTCCATGGCGGCCATATCATCGCCCAAGGCACGCCCGCCCAGGTCATGGCCAACAAGAAGAGCCTGACCGGAAAATATCTCACCGGCGTCGAAGGCATTCCCATTCCCGCCGCCCGCCGCAAGGCGGTGCATAATCGCTGGCTGAAGGTGATCGGGGCGCGCGGCAACAATCTGAAAAACGTCACCGCCGCAATCCCGCTGGGGACAATGACTTGCATCACCGGCGTGTCCGGCGGCGGCAAATCCACCCTCACGGTCGAGACCCTGTTCAAGGCCGCCTCGCGCAAGCTGTCGCAATCGCGCGAGCATCCGGCTCCGCATGACCGCATCGAAGGGCTGGAATTCCTCGACAAGGTGATCGATATCGACCAGAGCCCGATCGGACGCACCCCACGCTCCAATCCGGCCACCTATACCGGCGCCTTCACCCCGATCCGCGACTGGTTCGCCGAACTGTCGGAATCCAAGGCGCGCGGCTATGCCCCAGGCCGTTTCAGCTTCAACGTCAAGGGCGGCCGCTGCGAAGCCTGCCAGGGCGACGGCGTCATCCAGATCGAGATGCACTTCCTGCCCGACGTCTATGTCCAGTGCGATGTCTGCAAGGGCAAGCGCTACAATCGCGAGACGCTGGAAGTGAAATTCCGCGACCATTCCATCGCCGATGTGCTGGACATGACCATCGAGGCCGGCGCCGAACTGTTCCGCGCCGTGCCCTCCATCGCCGAAAAGCTGGAAACGCTGAAACGCGTCGGCCTGGGTTATATCGCCATCGGCCAGCAGGCGACCACCCTGTCGGGCGGCGAGGCCCAGCGCGTCAAGCTGTCCAAAGAGCTGTCACGCCGCGCCACCGGCCGCACGCTCTACATCCTGGACGAACCCACCACCGGGCTGCACTTTCACGACACCAAAAAGCTGCTGGAAGTGCTGCAGGAACTGGTCGAAAGCGGCAACACCGTGGTGGTGATCGAGCACAATCTGGAAGTGATCAAGACCGCCGACTGGATCATCGATCTGGGCCCCGAAGGTGGCGATGGCGGCGGTGAAATCGTCGCCAGCGGCACGCCCGAGGATGTGGTGAAGGTGGCGCGCTCCTATACTGGCCACTATCTCAAGCCGCTGCTGAAGGCGCCGGCGAAGAAGCTGAAGGCCGCGGAATAGGGTCGGCTATCGCCTGACCTCGACCAGGGATTCGCCTCCAGCGAGAGCCGCCACGATTTGCGGCATCAAAGGAAGCAGCCATTGTACAAGCGGGCCGCTGGCGGTGTTGCCGACGCGCAGCCAAACCACTGTGGCACCTGGCATGTGCATATCCGCAAAATCGCCATCCTTGGTGATGATGGTGGCTTTCTCCTTCACGGCATATTCCAAGATCGCCCTGTCAGAGGCGGTGAGAAGCCCAACGTCCTGCACATGCCGCACCGCAAATCCGGCTGCCGCGAGAGCGCGGGCCAAAGCTGGCGGCAACTGCGCGTCCACAAGGAAGTGAGTTTTCACGCGGCTTTGACGATACGATGGTCCACGGCCCGCGCGGCATATGCCAACGCGGCATCAATGTCCGCATCTTCCAGATAAGGATAATCGACCAGGATTTGCGCGCGATCATTGCCGGCAGCCAGCAAATCTAGAACATCACTGACGCGAATCCGCATTCCGCGGATGCAGGGACGACCGCCGCAGATTGCCGCATCCACGGTTATAC
>DATFFI010000199.1:0-13924 GCA_035250225.1 Rhizomicrobium sp.
TGCAAGGCCGCCTGGGACGGCATGGTGGAGCGCAAATTCGGCCGCATCGTCAATATCGGCTCGATCAACGGCCAGGCCGGCCAGTATGGCCAGGTGAACTACGCCGCCGCCAAGTCCGGCATCCACGGCTTCACCAAGGCGCTGGCGCAGGAAGGCGCGCGCGCCGGCATCACCGTCAACGCCATCGCGCCCGGCTATATCGACACCGACATGGTCGCCGCCGTTCCCGCCGATGTCCTGGCCAAGATCGTGGCGCGTATTCCGGTCGGGCGCCTGGGCAAGGCCGACGAAATCGCGCGTGGCGTCCTGTTCCTGGTGGCCGACGATGCGGGTTTTGTCACCGGCTCGACCATGTCCATCAATGGCGGCCAGCACATGTATTGAGACGCGGATACGCCGCGCGTTTCAATTGTACTCTCTCCATGGCCGGGCTTGACCCGGCCATCCAGAGCCGCAGATAACCTGCTGGTTGCCCTGGATGGGCGGCTCAAGGCCGCCCATGGTGAAGAGTAAAATGATTTCGTCCCTTACCGCCGAGAAGCTGGCCTGCGCCCGCGGCACACGCCGCCTGTTCGAGGGCCTGTCTTTTTCCGTCAAGGCGGGCCAGGCGCTGGCGCTGGAAGGCGCCAATGGCACGGGCAAGACCTCGCTGCTGCGCCTTGTCGCCGGCTTCCTGCCGCAGGCGGCGGGCCGCGTCTTTCTCACCGAGGCAGGCAAGGAAATCGCCGAGGCGGAAGAGCGTGGTCGCTTCATCGGCTGGCTGGGCCATCACGACGCGCTGAAGGCGTCTTTCACGGTCTCCGAACAACTCGCCTTCTTCGGCAAGCTCCATGACCGTCAGGGAGACCTTTCGGCGCTCTTGGGGCAGGTTGGTCTTGAACGTCAGGCCGAACTGCCCTGCCGCTATCTTTCCGCCGGCCAGCGCCGCCGCCTCGCGCTGGCGCGGCTGCTGCTGATCCAGCGGCCGCTCTGGCTGCTGGATGAGCCCTTTGCGGCGCTGGACACCGCCGGCAAAAGCCTGGTGGCACGGCTGATCGCACTGCATTGCGGACGGGGCGGCATCGTCATCGCCGCCACGCATGAGCCCCTGGGACTTTCTAACGAAACACTTCGTCTCTCGAATGAAAGCCTGAAGTTGTGAACCCGTTCCTTGCCCTCCTCACACGCGACCTGCGCCTTTCGGTGCGCGAAGGCGGTGGCGCCGCCCTGGCCTGGAGTTTCTTCGCCCTGGTCGCGACCTTGGTGCCGCTTGGCGTCGGCCCCGACATGGCGCTGTTGGCGAAAATGGGTGGCGGCGTGCTCTGGGTGGCGGCGCTGCTGGCGGCGCTGCTCTCGCTCGATCGGCTGTTCCAGGCTGACTATGAGGACGGCTCTCTGGATCTCATCGCACTCTCGCCCCTGTCATTGGAAGCCGCTGCTGCCGCCAAGATGCTGGCGCATTGGCTTGCCACCGGCCTGCCGCTGACGCTGCTGGCGCCGGTGCTGACGGTGCTGTTCGGGCTTTCCGGCCCGGTGACCCTCACCCTGATGGCGTCGCTTCTGATCGGCACGCCCGCGGTCAGCGCCGCCGGCGCCATCGGCGCCGGCCTGACCCTGTCGCTGCGGCGCGGCGGCCTGCTCTTGCCCCTGATCGTGCTGCCCCTGCTGCTTCCGGCCGTGATTTTCGGACCCGGAATGGTCGCGGCGGTTCAGACCGGCCTTGCCAATGGCGCCTTCCTGTTCCTGGCCGCTTTTTCGCTGGCCTCGGTCCTGCTAAGTCCCTTTGTCACCGCCATGGCGGTGCGCCTCAATCTGGCCGGATAACAAGGATATGAGCGCCTGATGTTCGACTGGCTTTTCCGTTACGCCAATCCGGCCCGCTTCATGAGTCTGTCCGAGGCCGTGTTGCCGTGGGCAGCCGGCCTGACCGTGCTGACCATCGGCGCTGGCCTCTATCTTGGCTTTTCCGCCCCGCCCGATTACCAGCAGGGCCGCACCGTCCTGATCATGTTCATCCATGTCCCGGCCGCGACGATGGCGACGCTGGTCTATGGCGCGATGGCGGTCGCTTCGCTTTTCAGCCTGGTCAATCGCCATATCCTGGCCGATGTCGCCGCCCGCACCGCCGCGCCTTTGGGCGCGGCCTTCACCTTGCTGGCGCTGGCCACCGGCTCGTTCTGGGGCCAGCCCATGTGGGGCACCTGGTGGGAATGGGACGGGCGCATGACCAGCACGCTGGTGCAGTTCTTTCTCTATCTCGGATACACGGCGCTGTGGAACGCGATCGAGGATGAAAGCCGCGCCGCCCGCATTTGCGCCATCCTGGCGCTGGTGGGCGCGGTGAATATTCCCATTATCAAGTTTTCGGTCGACTGGTGGGCGACGCTGCACCAGGGCGAAAGCATCATGTCGGGCCATATCGATCCCGTGTTCCGGCCGCCGCTCTTCACCATGATGTTCGGATATTTCCTGCTGTTCCTGACGCTGTGGCTGGTGCGCATCCGCACCATGATCCTGGAGCGCCGCGCGCGCAGCCTGATGCAGGGCGGGTCCGCATGAATTTCGATGTCTCGCCCTATGGCGCCTATATCTGGCCCGCCTATGGCCTTTCGGTCCTGGTGCTGGGCGGCATGATCACCTGGACGGTGGCCAAGTGGCGCGCCGCCAAGGCGAAGCTGGCCGCGCTGGAAGCCGGGAAATGAACCGCCGGCTTGTTTACATCGTGCCGGTGCTGGGTTTCGCGGCGGTGGCGGGCGTTCTGTTCTTCAGCCTGAACAAGTCGCGCTACACGCCCCCCGATGTCATCCCTTCGGCCCTGATCAACAAGCCCGCGCCGCCGGTTGCGCTGGCGGCGCTGAATGCCGACCGCCCCGGATTCGGCAGTGCCGACCTGAGAGCGGGCCGCGTGACCGTGATCAATTTCTTTGCCTCCTGGTGCGCGCCTTGCCGCCTGGAAGCGCCCATGCTGATGCAGCTGTCACGCAATCCCGCCTTCCGCCTGCTCGGCGTCGCCTACAAGGACAAGCGTCCCGATACCGAAGCCTTCTTGGCGGAAGGCGGCAATCCGTTCGCCGCCATCGTGGCCGATGAGGAAGGTCGCACGGCCATCGACTGGGGCGTGACGGCGGCGCCGGAAACCTTTGTGGTCGATGGCAAGGGCGTGATCCGCTATCGTTATCAGGGCGCGCTGACGCCTGAAGTGGTGCGGCGGGAGTTACTGCCCGTCATCAAGGCCGCCCAAGGCGCCTGATCGCCTCATTAAGCTTTCCCTAACCCTGTTTTGTCAGGTTCAGGGGATGCAGATCTCCGCCGCCAACCTCATTGCCGCGCAGCAGGCCGCCCAGGCAGCGCTGGCTGCCAAGCAGGCTGCCCGGACTGCTGCTGCGGCCCCGGCTTTTGCGGCTGCGCTGGCGGATTTCAAGGCGGAACCCGCCAAGGCCGCGGCTCAGGCCGTTGCCCCCACCGCCTCGGACGCCATAAAGCCCCAGGCCGGCGCCCGGCTGGGCCAGCACATCGACATCACAGTCTAAGCTTTTTTGATGGTCGCGCCGCAGGGCCCTCGCTTTGCTCGGGTCTCCGGTCGCTCCGGGGATTTTTAAGACAGCCGCCGCTTGCGGGTGGGTTTGGTCGGCTTTTCATGGCCGTCAGCCGCCAGGGACTCGGCGGCCTGGGCGATTTCCCGCAACGCCTTGACGAATTTCTGGCGGTCGGGGACGGGCAGGGCCTCCAGCAGGGCGCGTTCGGCCCGGTCGGCGGCATTGCGGGCGCTGCGCAGCGCCTTGCGGCCCGAGGGACTGATCGCCACCGCATTGGCGCGCTGGTCTTCTTCGGTGCGCTCGCGGGTGAGCAGGCCTTTTTCCAGCATCCGGCGCACCATCTCGGCCAGGGTAGAGCGGTCGATGCCGGTGATCTCGACCAGGGCGGTCTGGCTGGCGCCGTCATTCTGCTCCAGCGCCGCGAGCAACATGAATTGCTGCTTGGTCAGTTCGCGCGCGCCGGCTTCCCGCGCATAGAGGTCGCCATAGAATTGCTGGCAGCGGCGGATCAGGTGCGAAGGCGCTTCGGAGAGGTCAAAACCATTCCCCACCTTGCGTTGCCCCTTGATCATGCCAACCCCTTGCTCTTTCGCACACGTAATCTTTTTTGGTCTCTGCCGGAGCGTGGCAAGCGGTGTGGCTGCATGCTCGGTGGCCCGTGAGGCATGTTAAACTGGTTTTGAACGCACTTGTCCATGCGCAAATTTCATCATCGTGCAGATGCGTGTGCGGATCATTGCGCTGCGGCAATTGCGAAAGCGAGAGCCCAATCAGCACTCAAGTCTTTGTGTCGCAACGGAACACTATGATTGGTAGCTGTGCGGCGGGACCGCATATCTGTTGCGGATGCCCAAGAAAGGAATGGGTTTTCTTTCTCAGTCCGGTGTTTTTTCTTCCCTTGCGTGCCGCAACATCAGCGGCAGTTGCGCAACAGTGAAGATCAGGGTTAGCGGCAGAATGCCCCAGACCTTGAAGTCGACCCGTGAGGAACGGTCCGGCGGAGCCGGACGAAATGGTCCAGTGGACCATTTCGAGTGACGAACGCGGCGAGCTTGGGCGAGCCGCGATCGGTCGAGGGGCAGATAGTGGCCTCTGTCTCAGTCTTGTTCTTTTTTTTCCAATTGATGCTTAAGCATCAAGGGAAGCTGCGCCATGAGGAAGAGGAAAGTCAGGCCCAAGAAGCCGATTTTCGCAAGCGCCCAAGTGCTGTCACTGGTATTGCGCCAGACAATTTCATTCAAGACGGCCAGCGCAAAAAAGAAAACACCCATGCGGACAGTCAGCTTGCGCCACCCCTGTTCATCAAGTTCAAGCGCTTCGGAGAAAACATACTTGATAAACAATCGGTTGAGGGCAAGGCCGGCCAACAGTATCGTGCCGAAGAGGCTATAGATGAACGTTACTTTGAGTTTGAAGAAGCTCGAGTCGTTCAGATAAAGCGTCAGCCCACCAAAGATCATCACCACGGCCGCGGTGAACAGCGGCATGGGTGACAGTTTCCGCTCAAAGGCATATCCGATTGCGAGCGTCGCCATGATCGTCACCATGAACACGGCGGTCGCTACGTAAAAATTCCAGAATTTGAGAACGCCGAAGAATATTACCAGCGGTCCCAGATCCAAAATCAGGCGGCGCAATTGCGGATTCATCACTCTACTCCTGCCCTGCTCCACTTAAGGCGCGGGCAAAGGCGTCCGCGTCGAAGGCCTGCAAATCATCTTCCCCTTCGCCCACCCCCAGATAATGGACCGGCAGGCCGAATTTGGCCGCCAGGGCCACCAGGATGCCGCCTTTGGCGGTGCCGTCCAGCTTGGTCATGACCAATCCGGTCAGGGGAACCGTGGCGGTGAAGGCTTCAACCTGTGAGACGGCATTCTGGCCGGTGGTGGCATCCAGCACCAGCAGCACGGCATGGGGCGCGCTGGCGTCCAGCTTCTTGATCACGCGGGCGATCTTCTCCAGTTCGGCCATGAGGGCCACCTTGTTCTGCAAGCGGCCCGCCGTGTCGATCAGCAGCACGTCGCTGCCATTGGCCCGGGCCTTCTCCAGCGCCTCGAAGGCCAGGCCGGCGGCATCGCCGCCCTGTTTGGTGGAGACGAATTGCGCCCCGGCGCGCTGGGCCCAGACGCCCAGCTGTTCGATGGCGGCGGCGCGGAAGGTATCGCCTGCCGCCAACGTCACCTTTGCGCCGCTCTTCGTCAGAAGCCGGGCCATCTTGCCGATGGTGGTGGTCTTGCCCGCGCCATTGACGCCAGCCACCAGCACGACAAAGGGCTTGGGCCCGGCATCGGTGACCAGCGGCCGCGCCACCGGCCGCAGCAGCTTGGCGATTTCCTCGGCCAGCATCTGGCGCAGCTCCGTGCCCGAGATATCGGCTTCGTAACGCGCCTTGCCGATGGCGGCGGCAATGGTCCTGGCCTGTGCGCCCCCAAGATCGGCGCCGATCAGCGCCTCTTCCAGGTCCTGCAGCGTGGCCGCATCCAGCTTCTTGCGGGTGAACAGCCCGACCAGGCTGTCGGACAGGCTGCCCTTCTTGGTGAGACCGGCCTTCAGCCGCTCCATGAAGCTGGGCGGCGGCGGTTCCATTCCGAAGGTCTTCATGCCACGCGCTCCGCAATCAGGGCGTCGCCATGCACCGCTGTGATAAGCGCCTGGACGAATGAGCCGGGCACAGGCACGCCTCCCTCTTCTGTGCGAAGCACAGGAAAGGGGGAGGTGCCCGTAGCAGCGCCCCGGCGCGCGTCGCGCGCCGATTCAATAATTGGGCGCTCCGCGCCCGGGGCGATGCGAAGGGCGGAGGGGGTCAAAAAAACCTTCGTGAAACACGGGGCGCGGCCGATGCCGCCGCGTTCCATCAGCAGCACTTTCTTCTGCCCGACCAGGGATTGCAGATGACGGCTGCGCGCCGCATCGCCCGCCTTCCGCAAATGGGCCGCCCGCGCCTTCACCACCGCGCCGGGAACGGGTGGCATTTTCGCCGCCGGCGTGCCGGGGCGGGGGCTGAAGGGAAAGACATGCAGGAAGGAAAGCCCTGCATCCTCGATCAGGCGCAGGCTGTTCTGGAACATGGCATCGGTCTCGGTGGGAAAGCCGGCGATCAGGTCGGCGCCGAATACGGCGTCGGGGCGCAAGGCCCGCACCCTGGCGGTAAAGGCAATCGTGTCGGCGCGGCTGTGGCGACGCTTCATGCGCTTGAGGATCAGATCGTCGCCGGACTGGGCCGACAGATGGAAATGCGGCATCAGCCGCTCTTCCTCGCCGATCAGGCGCAGCAGACTTTCGTCCGCCTCGATGGAATCGATGGAGGAAAGCCTGAGGCGCCTGATTTCCGGCACCAGTTTCAGCAGCCGCGCCGCCAGATCGCCCAGGCCGGGCTGGCCCGGCAGGTCGGCGCCGTAGGAGGTGAGATCGACGCCGGTCAGCACGATCTCGGCATAGCCGCGTGCGGTCAGGCGGCGGGCTTCCTCGATCACCGCGCCCATGCCGACGCTGCGCGAATTGCCCCTTGCGTAAGGGATGATGCAGAAGGTGCAGCGATGGTCGCAGCCATTCTGCACCTGCAGGAAGGCGCGGGTATGGCCGTCGAAATGATCGACCAGCTGCGGTGCGGTCTCGCGCACGCTCATAATGTCGTTGACCCGAAGTTTTTCCAGGGCCCCCGAGCCGAAATCGGCATAGCTTTGCGCATCCAGCTTTTCGCTATTGCCGATCACGGCCTCGACTTCCGGCATGGCGGCGTATGTTTCCGCCTCGACCTGCGCGGCACAGCCGGTGACCAGGATGCGGACTTCGGGGCGCTCGCGCTTGAGCTTGCGGATGGCCTGGCGCGACTGGCGCACCGCTTCGGCGGTGACGGCGCAGGTATTGAAGATCACCGCGTCCCGCAGCTGGGCTTCGGCGGCGCGGGCCTTGATCGCCTCGCCTTCATAGAGGTTGAGGCGGCAGCCGAAATTGACGACCTGAAGGCTCACCCGAACGCCTTCAACTCGACCTGGCCGCGATACACCAGGGCGGTGGGGCCGGTCATGATCACATGGCCGTCATCTTCCCGCCATTCGATGAAGAGCGAGCCCCCGTCCAGCACCACTTCCACCTTGCGGCCGGCCAACCCGCGGCGGACGGCGGCGACGGCGGCGGCGCAGGCGCCGGTGCCGCAGGCGAGCGTGATGCCGACACCGCGCTCCCACACCCGCATGCGCAGCTTTTGCGGCGAGATCACGCTGACGAATTCCGCATTCACCTTTTTGGGAAAGAGCGGATGGGTCTCGATCCGGGGGCCCAGCGCCGCCACCGGCGCCTTCTCGGCATCGGGAACGAAGATCACGCAATGGGGATTGCCCATCGAGACGGCGCTGGCGGGGATGGCCTGACCCTCCAGCGGCAGATCGAAATTCAGCGTGTCCGTATGCTCGGCCATGGGGATTTCCTGCCAGTCCAGCCGCGCCGGTCCCATGTCGGTTTCGACCTGTCCGCCTTTGCCGGCATTGGTGCAGGTCAGGACGCCAGCTCTGGTGGCGAGCTTGACGCGGGACAGGCCACGCTCGTCCATCAAGAGGCGCGCGACGCAACGGCTGGCGTTGCCGCAGGATTCGACTTCGCCGCCATCGGCATTGATGAAGCGCAAACTGGCGTCGGTATCGGCGCTGCCCGGCCCGATGATCACCACCGTGTCGCAGCCGACGCCGAAACGGCGGTCGGCCACGCCCTTGGCCTGCGCCGGCGTTATGCCCACGGCATGGTCGCGGGCGTCGAAGATCACGAAATCGTTCCCGAGTCCGTGCATTTTCAGGAAGGTAGCCATGGCTCGCCTTATATGGGGTCGGGCCTGACTTTTCCATCGACTCTAGGCTGGAAACTTTCCATCCTCCGTCGCCCAATTGGGGGATCTGCCATACGCAAATTTGCCAGCCTCGCCGCCCCGCTTCTGGGCGTGCTTTTTCTGGGAGCCCAGACCGTGCCGCCAGGAACGCAAAAATCCGCCGTCGATCCGTATGTCTGGCTGGAGGATGTGCATGGCAAGAAGCCGCTCGCCTGGGTGCAGGAACAGAACCGGGTCTCGCTGGGGCCGCTCAAGGCCGATCCGCGCTATGCCTCCAATTATAAGAGCATCCTGGAAGTGCTGGATGCCCAGGACCGCATTCCCTATGGCTCGCTGCGCCAGGGTTTCGTCTATAATTTCTGGCAGGACGCCAAGAACCCCAAGGGCGTCTGGCGCCGCACCGGCATCGCCGAATACCAGAAGCCCGATCCCAAATGGGATGTGCTGCTGGACGTGGATGCGCTGGCCCGCCAGGAAAAGGAAAACTGGGTCTATTCCGGCGCCCAGTGCACGCCTGCCCAGGCGCGCTGCCTGATCTCGCTGTCGCGCGGCGGCGGCGATGCCGTGGTGGTGCGCGAATTCGACCTCAAGAGCCGCAAATTCGATCCATCCGGCTTCTCGCTGCCCGAAGCCAAGTCCGACGTGACCTATCTGGACGAGGACACCGTCCTGTTCGGCACCGATTTCGGCAAGGGCAGCCTGACCACCAGCGGCTATCCCCGCATCGTCAAGCAATGGAGGCGCGGCACGCCCATCGCTCGCGCCCAGACCATCCATGAAGGCAAGCTGACGGATGTCGGTTCCTCCGCCTTTGTGCTGCGGCCCAAGGAAGGCCCCTATGCCATGGTGGTGCGCTCGCCCAGCTTCTTCGAAAACGAATATTTCGTCATCGAAAACGGCAAGGCCCGCAAACTGCCGCTCCCTTTAACCGCGGTGGTGCAGGGGATGATCGACGGCGCCCTGCTGGCGACGCTGCGCGAGGATTTCGGCGGCTTCAAGGAAGGCGCCCTGGTGGCCTTCCGCGAAGGCTCACCCCACCAGTTGATTCACGATCCGGGTCCGCGCGGCAGCATCGAAGGTGTCGGCGTCGGCCGCGACAAGGTCTATGCCATGATCACGCAGAATGTGATCGGCGCGGTCCATGTCTTTACGCCGCCGGCCTCAAGTAGCGAAGCGGTAGGCCAAAATAAAGCCAAGGGTTGGTCCGACAAGGTGCTGCCGCTGCCCGGCGCCGGCACGCCTGGCATCTCCTCGGTCAACGCGTATGGCCGCGAGGCGATGTACACCTTCAACAGCTATCTGGTGCCGCCGACGCTTTACTTCGATGCCGGCGACGATAAGCCCAAAGCGATCAAGTCATTGCCGGCCCGCTTCGACGCCAAGGGCATGGTGACCGAGCAGTTCCTGGCCACCAGCAAGGACGGCACCAGGATTCCGTACTTTGTCACCCGCCCGCGGAGCATGGGCGGTCCGGCGGCCACCATCCTGTATGGCTATGGCGGCTTCGAGAATTCGCTGACCCCGTCCTATTCCGCCAATTTCGGCCGGCTCTGGGTCGGCAAGGGCGGGCTTTATGTCGTGGCGAACATCCGCGGCGGCGGCGAGTTCGGCCCGGCCTGGCACAAGGCGGCGCTCAAGACCAACCGTCAGCGCGCCTATGACGATTTCGCGGCAGTGGCCGAGGATCTGATCCGCCGCAAGCTCACCACGCCGAAACAACTGGGTATCATGGGCGGCTCAAACGGCGGCTTGCTGGTTTCCACCGTGATGGTGCAGCGGCCGGAATTGTTCGGCGCCGTGGTCTGCCAGGTGCCGCTGATCGACATGATCGCCTATACCCATATCGGCGCCGGCGCGAGCTGGGTCGGTGAATATGGCGATCCGGCCAACGCCAAGGAACGCGCCTATATCCTGACTTATTCGCCGTACCAGAATGTGAAGAAGGGCGTGAAATATCCGCCGGTCTTCTTCGTCACCGCCACCAGCGACGACCGCGTCACCCCCGTCCATGCCCGCAAGATGGCGGCGCGGATGCAGGAGCAGGGCCATGACGTGACCTTCTACGAAAACACCGATGGCGGCCATGCCGCCGCCGCCGACCACAAGCAGGCGGCGGAGATGTGGGGGCTGTCGTTTGTCTATCTGGCGCAGAAGCTGGGATTGAAGTGATCCACTTTGCAACCAATCTATTGCGTTTGCGATATAGCCCAGAAGACCAATATCACGGCGAGCTGCACGTCGGCGTTCAAGGTGGCGGCTTTTCAGGTCACGGGTCGGCTTGGTTTGATACAGAGACGATCGAATGCTTCTGCAATCAGCTTAGTGCATATCCCTTAGTGGACGACCAGCTTCCAGTCTTGGAAGCTGGTTACTGGAACGATGGCGTTCTTTCTCAAGTGCATTTGTCTTTGCGTGTGACCAAGCGAGATAATCGTGGTGGTCTGACAATGAACGTGGCCCTTAACGATGGCGACGGTAGAAGTGTCCTTACACGCTTGGATATTGGGTACGAAGATTTGTCGCAGTTTCAGCTTGCGATCAGAAGCATGATGATGGGTACCGACGCCGAAGTGACCCTCACAGCGCAGCCAACCTAGCACTTGGGCATGGCTTGTCAGATGCAGTAAGCCAAATGAAAAAGGCTGCCGTTGCCGCCGGCCCTTTCTCGATACTTGCAGTTCCAGAAAGCTCGAGCCGCGCATTTCGCGCGGCGACCCGCAGCATCCGCCAGCTTCCTTCCCCCGCGAGCGAAGCGACTAGCGGGGGAAGGTGTCGCAACGAGGTGTTTGCGGAGCAAACCCGAGTTGCGACGGATGGGGGCAGTCAATAAGGCGCGGTGCCCTGGATGTTCAGGTGCAGAAGATAAATCGATTGGCTTGCCGTCATGAACAGATGGTCGCGCTTGGGACCGGCAAAGGTGCAGTTGGCGCAGACTTCCGGCAGGCGGATGCGGCCGATCAGCTTGCCGGCCGGATTCCATACCGTGACGCCGGAATAGCCGAAGGCGGCATTGGAGGGGGCCCAGAGATTGCCGGCGCGGTCGGTGCGCATGCCGTCACCGCCGCATTTGACGCCATCCACCATCAAATCGGTGAAGGTGCGGATATTGCTGAGCGTCGTGCCCTGCACGTCACCCACCGCGATATTGGCGCCCCAGAGGAAATAGAGCCGGCGATAATCGGGCGAGAAGGCCAGGCCGTTGGGCGTCATGCCGCTGGCGACGCGGTCGACACGGCCGGATGGATCGATGCGGTAGAGCGAATGCGGCAACACCTGGCGCGTCGCGCCGATAATGCCCATGGGCGGATTGCCGGGCCGCGGATCGCGCAAGCCGCCGCGATTGAAGGGCGCGTCGCCCGGATCGGGATGGCCTTCCGACAATTGCGCCCCATAGGGCGGATCGGAGAACCAGACGCTGCCGTCCTGGTGAATGGCGAAATCGTTGGGCGAGTTGAGCGGCTGGCCCTGATAGCTATCGGCCAGCACGGTCATGGAGCCGTCATGCTCCCAGCGCACGACGCGGCGGGTGCCGTGCTGGGCGCAGAGCTGGCGGCCCTGGAAGTCGAAGGCGTTGCCGTTGGCGTGCATGCTCTCGCGGCGATAGGGCGTGACTTGGCCGGTCTCCCAGATGTAGCGGTACTGGATCGAGGCCTGCACGTCGGAGAAGACGACGAAATTGCCCTGCGCGCTCCAGGCCGGGCCTTCCGCCCATTGAAAGCCGGTGGCGGGACGTTGGATCACGGTCAGGCCCAGGATCAAATCGTTGAAGGAAGGATCGAGCGCCAGCACATCGGGATCGGGATAGCTGGTGGGCGGCGCGCCCGGGCCCCATTGCCGCGGCGGATTGGTGATGACGCTGGGCTGCTGTGCCCGCTGGCCTAAGGCCATGGTCGGCGTCAGTGCGGCGGCGCCCGCCAGCATGGCGCGGCGGTTCAGCGGATTGGACATGGTTCCCCCTGTGTTTTCTCAGGATTTGGCCGATTTTCGGGGGAGCATCAAAGTCCGGGCCGCCGCTGTCAATGTACGGAAGTTTGACTTTTGCGGCCTGAAAAGCTTTAACCCGCCCGTTTTCCGGAAGGACCGAAGGCCCTTTCGGTCCCCCGCCTGGCGCGGGGGATCGCCCCCAGGCAGCGCGTTGCGCCCCCTGGGGCGAAACCGCTTGAGGTTTCGCCCAACGAAACCAAAGGGCGAAATTGCTTGGAGAATTGCGATTGTTTGAGTCACTGCAATCCCGCCTCGGCGGCGTCTTCGACAGGCTTCGCGGGCGCGGCGCGCTCTCGCAAGCCGATGTCGATGCCGCGCTGGGCGAAGTGCGCGCCGCCCTGATCGAGGCCGACGTTGCCTTGGCCGTGGTCAAGGATTTTATCGAAAAGGTGCGTCCGCGCGCCGTGGGCGAGAATGTCATCCGTTCGGTGTCGCCCGGCCAGCAGGTCATCAAGATCGTGCACGATGTGCTGGTCGAGACGCTGGGCGAAAAGAACGAGGCGCTGTCGCTGGGTTCGGCCCCGGCGCCGATCCTGATGGTCGGCCTGCAAGGCTCGGGCAAGACCACCACCTCCGCCAAGCTGGCGCTGATGCTCCAGACGCGGGAGAAGAAGAAAGTGCTGATGGCCTCGCTGGACACCACCCGTCCGGCCGCCATGGAGCAGTTGAAAGTTTTGGGCGAACAGGCCGGCGTCGCCGTGCTGCCGATCATGTCGGGCCAGGGCCCGCTGGATATCGCCCGCCGCGCCATGGCATCCGCGAAGGTCGGCGGCTATGACGCCGTCATTCTCGACACCGCCGGCCGCCAGCATGTCGATGAACAGCTGATGGCCGAAGTGGCGAGCGTCAAGAAGCTGGTCTCGCCGCATGAAACCCTGCTGGTGGCCGACAGCCTGACCGGCCAGGACGCGGTCAATATCGCCAAGTCCTTCAATGAGCGCGTCGGCGTCTCGGGCATCATCCTGACCCGCGTCGACGGCGATGGCCGCGGCGGCGCCGCCCTGTCGATGCGCACCGTCACCGGCGCGCCGATCAAGTTCCTGGGCGCCGGCGAAAAGCTGGACGCGCTGGAAGCCTTCTTCCCGGAACGCGTGGCCGGCCGCATCCTCGACATGGGCGATGTGGTCAGCCTGGTCGAGAAGGCCGCGGAAACGCTGGACAAGGCAGAGGCGGAGAAGATCGCCGCCAAGATGAAGAAAGGCACGTTCGACATGAACGACCTGGCTTCGCAGCTTGGCCAGATGAAGAAACTGGGCGGCATGAAGGGCGTGCTCTCGATGCTGCCGGGTGTGGGCAAGATCCAGGGCCAATTGGACAAGGCGGGGATCGACGACAAGATTCTCACCCGCCAGGAAGCCATCATCAAGTCGATGACCAAGCAGGAACGCGTCGATCCGGACGTGATCAACGGCTCGCGCAGGAAGCGCATCGCGGCGGGCGCCGGCGTCGAAGTCGCGGAAGTCAACAAACTGCTGAAAATGCACCGCCAGATGGCGGACATGATGAAGAAAATGGGCAAGGGTGGCCGCATGCCGCAAATGCCCCCTGGAATGGGTGGAATGTTCGGCGGCGGCATGCCGCCGGGCTTTCCGCGCAAGTAGTTCAA
>DATFFI010000200.1:0-36157 GCA_035250225.1 Rhizomicrobium sp.
AACATCGCGGCGCCATGCTTTCTCGGCCAGGTAGCAGGATATCTGGTCCTGCACATACTCGAACGGCAGCGCCTCACCGACAGCACGCGCGTCCAGCCTGAGGACGTGAACCCCATAGCGGGAGGTTACCGGTTGCGGGGAAATTTGCCCTTCCGCCAGGAGCCGCAGGGCCTCTTCGAATTCCGGCACCGTTTCCCCGCGCGCAATCTGCCCGAGCCGGCCGCCATTGGCGCGGGAGTCGCATTCCGACTGCGACCGCGCGATTGTTTCGAAACGGTCCGGGGCCGCGGATAACTCCGCGATTATAGCCATTGCCTTCGCCTTGGCGGCGGCATAGGCGGCGGCATCGTGCGGATGGGCCAGGAACAGGATATGCGAGGCTTCGTAGAGGTCCGGGCTTCGGAAGCGGGCCGGATCAGCCTCGAAAAAGGTCCGGCATTCCGCTTCGTCCGGCTCATTGACGGGAATGCGGGCTTCCACAAGGGCGCGTATCTTCGCCTCGTCGTCCAGCTCGCGCTTGCCGGGCGATGCAAGTTCCGCCTCGGCGACAATGCCCTCGCGCTGCGCCTCCTCCAGCAGCAGCGTGCGGATGATAATGGCGCGTGCCGCCGCCTGGTAGGCCAGGGCGGGGTTGCGGGAAGGATGGTGCTGGGCTTCCGCGGCGATCATGTGCGGCGGCAACGGGACGCCATTGAGTTTGATGGGGGTGCGGGTCGTCATGTCAGGCCTTTCTCGGCTTTCTGGTTCTGACGATCTGGTATCCGCGCCGGCCCAGGTACCAGATCGGCGCGCTCAAAACATGAACCAGGCGGGTAAAAGGAAAGATCAAGAAAATCGTCATGCCCAGGACAAGGTGCGTCTTGAAGATCGGCGATGCATGCGCGACGAACTCGGCAGCGCCGGGCCGCAGGGTGACGATATGCTGGGCCCAATTCATCAGGGCGACCATTTCCTCGCCATCCAGATGGTTGAGCGACACGAAGATGGTGCCCAGCCCCAGCAGCAATTGCACCAGCAGGATCACCAAAACCGCGATGTCGGCATTCGACGATGTCCGGCGGATGCGCGGGTCCATCAGGCGGCGATGCAGCAGCATCAGCAACCCGGCAAGACACAGTATGCCGGCGACGCCTCCCACGATAATGGCGACAAGCTGCTTGGCGGTATGGGAAATGCCCAACGCGTCGAAGACCGCCACAGGCGTCAGAAGGCCGCCGGTATGACCGACCAGGATCACCAGAATGCCCACATGGAACATATTGCTGCCCCAGGTGAGCTGGCGGCGGCGCAAGAGCTGGCTGGACTGGCTGCGCCAGCCATACTGCTCGCGGTCAAAGCGGATCAGGCTGCCGATCAGGAAGACCGATAGGCAGATATAGGGATAGATGCCAAAGAGAAAACTGTTGATCGCCAGGCTCATGTGCCGGTCTCCGTCATAGATTGGGCGCCGGATTTTTCCTCCGGGGCCGTCATGCGCGCGAGGATATCGTTGACCTTGGGGCACCCATCCGTGGCCGCGGCGCCAGGACCAAAGCGGACTTCCGCTTCTTCCCAGGCCCGGTCCAGCGCGGCCAGATCGGACGGATCGTCGGACGGCGTCTTGCGCAACGCATCCAGCGCGTCCTGGCTGAGAGCCACCTGCGCCAAGGCGACCAGGGCTTCCAGCACCGCGCCATAGGCGCTGTCGCGCTTGCGCAGGCGCTCCCCCAGCGCGGCGAGGATATGCGCCGTTTCGGCCAGGTTGGTCCGCGCCTCGGCGGCTGAAAGCGTCGCAAGAAATTCCAAGAACAGGGGAATGTAGTCCGGCAGTTCCTGCCCCGCTACATCCAGGCCGGCCTGCTGATAGCGCTCCAGCAACGAGACCATGGCCTGCCCGCGGTCGCGCGACTCGCCATGGACATGCTCAAACATGTGCAGCGACAGCGATCGCGTCCGGTCGAAGAGATCGACATAGCGCGACTGCGCCTCAAGCAGATCGGCGGCTGCGATGTCCTCGAGCAGAAGTCCCACGGCGGCGCGATGCTGGGCGGGCAGCAATTGCTCCGCATCCAGGGCTTCCAGCATCTGCCGGGCTTGGCGTTGAAGATCGGCGGTCGGATAGGATAACGCCGCACTGAGAACCTTGTAGGTCGCGATCATGCTCAGTTCCCCGCAGGTTCCGGGACTTTATGCTTGCCCGGAATGTTGAAGATGTTGGTGTTGCTGGTACCGTCGGAACAGCCATTTCCAAAAGTGAACCCGCAACTTCCCCGCAGATCCAGCGCGTCTTCCGAGTTTTCCCGGTGCGCGGTGGGTATGACGAAGCGATCTTCGTAATTTGCGATCGCCATGGTGCGGTACATGTCGTCGATCTGCGCCGTGCTGAGGCCGACGCGCGCCGCCACGCCTTCATCGATCACGCCGTCTACGGTCTTGGACCGCATATAGGCGCGCATCGCCATCATGCGCTCCAGCGCCAATATCACGGGCTCTTCCTTGCCGGCCGTCAGCACGTTGGCGAGATACTTGACGGGGATGCGCAGCGAGCGGACATCCGGCATGTCGCCTTCCAGGTCGATCTGGCCTTTCTCGGCCGCCGACTGGATGGGCGAAAGCGGCGGGACGTACCAGACCATCGGCAAGGTGCGATATTCGGGATGCAGCGGGAATGCCACCTTCCAGTCCATCGCCATCTTCCAGACCGGCGATTTCTTGGCGGCTTCGATCCAATTATGGGCGATGCCGTCGGCGGCGGCCTGGGCCTGGACCTTGGGATCGAAGGGATCGAGGAAAACGGAAAGCTGCGCTTCGTAAAGATCGGCCTCGTCGGGCGTGGCCGCGGCCTCGGCGATGCGGTCGGCATCATAGAGGATGACGCCCAGATAGCGGATGCGGCCGACGCAGGTTTCCGAACAGACTGTCGGCTGGCCGACCTCAAGCCGCGGATAGCACATGATGCACTTCTCGGATTTGCCGGACTGCCAGTTATAATAGACCTTCTTGTAGGGGCAGCCGGAAACGCACATGCGCCAGCCGCGGCACTTGTCCTGGTCGATCAGAACGATGCCGTCCTCCTCGCGCTTGTAGATCGCGCCCGACGGGCATACCGCGACACAGGCCGGGTTGAGGCAATGCTCGCACAGGCGCGGCAGATACATCATGAAGGTGTTTTCGAACTGTCCGTAGATTTCCTTCTGGATGCCCTCGAAATTCGCGTCCTTGGAGCGCTTGGAGAACTCCCCGCCTAGAATCTCTTCCCAGTTGGGTCCACCCTCGATCTTCTCCATGCGCTGGCCGGTGATCAGCGAACGCGGGCGCGCCGTCGGCATGGTTCGGCTGTCGGGCGAGGTGTGCAGATGCTGATAGTCGAAGGTGAAGGGCTCGTAATAGTCGTCGATCTGCGGCAGGTCGGGATTGGCGAAGATATTCGCCAGGATCCGCCACTTGGCGCCCATGCGGGGCTGCAGCTTTCCGTTCCGCTTGCGCAGCCAGCCGCCGTTCCAGTGCTTCTGGTTCTCCCAGTCTTTGGGGTAGCCGACGCCCGGCTTGGTCTCGACATTGTTGAACCAGGCATATTCAACGCCCTCGCGCGAGGTCCAGACATTCTTGCAGGTCACCGAGCAGGTATGGCACCCGATGCATTTGTCGAGGTTCAGCACCATCGCAATTTGTGCGCGCACTTTCACGATACGGCCTCCTTCTCGCGCTGTGGCGCTGCTTCTTCCATCCAGTCCACCTTGGCCTGCTTGCGCACGATGACAAATTCGTCGCGGTTCGAGCCGACGGTTCCGTAGTAATTGAAACCGTAGCTCTGCTGCGCATAGCCGCCGATCATGTGCGTGGGCTTCAGCACGGTGCGGGTGACCGAATTGTGGATGCCTCCGCGCTGACCCGTGACCTCGGACCCCGGCACGTTCACGATCTTTTCCTGCGCGTGATACATCATGACCATGCCCTCGGGCACGCGCTGCGAGACGACGGCGCGGGCAACCAGTGCGCCGTTCAAATTGCAGGCCTCAATCCAGTCATTGTCCTCGATGCCGACCTTGGCGGCGTCAACCTCGCTCATCCAGACAATCGGACCGCCGCGCGACAGCGTCAGCATGAGCAGATTGTCGGTATAGGTCGAATGGATGCCCCATTTCTGGTGGGGCGTGATGAAGTTCAGGACGATCTGCTTGTTTCCATTTTCCTTGGTATCAATGATCGGCTTGATCGTCTTGGTGTCGATAGGCGGCCGGTAGACAACCAACTGTTCGCCGAAGGCGCTCATCCAGGGATGATCCTGGAATAGCTGCTGCCGGCCCGTCAGGGTCCGCCACGGGATCAGTTCGTGCACATTGGTGTAGCCCGCATTGTAGCAGACCTTTTCCGACTCGATGCCCGACCAGGTGGGCGACGAGATGATCTTGCGCGGCTGCGCCTGGATGTCGCGAAAGCGGATTTTCTCGTCTTCTTTCGCCTCGGCCAAATGCTCGTGATCGCGGCCCGTGATTTTTCCCAGCGCCCGCCATGCTTTCATGGCGACCTCGCCGTTAGTTTCCGGGGCCAGCGATAGGATCACTTCCGTCGCATCGATATCCGTCTCGATTCGCGGCAGCCCCTTGGATGCGCCTTCCTCGGTGACGATGCCATTAAGCTTGCCGAGCAACTCCACCTCCGGCTCGGTCTTCCAGTCGATGCCCTTGCCGCCATTACCGACCGACGACATCAGCGGGCCGAGAGAGGTAAAGCGCTTATAGACATTCGGATAGTCGCGCTCGATTACTGATATCGAGGCCATGGTCTTGCCCGGTATGGGCGCAACTTGCCCTTTCGACCACTCCTTCACGTCAAAGGGCTGGGCGAGTTCACCCGGGGTATCGTGATGCATGGGCGTGAGGACAAGATCTTTCTCCTTGCCCAGGACTTCCGGCGCGATCTCGGAAAAGCGCCTGGCAAGCCCCTTGTAGATGTCCCAGTCGCTGCGGCTTTCCCAGACCGGGTCGACCGCCGCGCTGAGCGGGTGAATGAAGGGATGCATGTCGGAGGTATTGAGATCGTTCTTCTCGTACCAGCTGGCCGTCGGCAGCACGATGTCGGAATAGACGCAGGTCGTGGACATGCGGAAATCCAGCGTCACCACCAGGTCAAGCTTTCCTTCCGGCGCCTCGTCGTGCCAAACGACCTCCTCCGGCTTGCGTTCGCCCGCCTGTCCCAGATCCTTGCCTTGCACGCCATGCGTGGTCCCCAGCAGATGCTTGAGGAAATACTCATGCCCCTTGCCGCTCGATCCCAGAATGTTGGAACGCCAGACAAAGAGATTGCGCGGCCAGTTGGCGGGATTGTCGGGATCGTCGCAGGACAATTTGAGACGGCCCGCCGCGATTTCATCGCGCGCGAAATCCTTCGGGTCTTTGCCTTCCGCTTCTGCGGACTTCACGACATCGAGCGGATTGGTCTGCAATTGCGGGGCCGAAGGCAGCCACCCCATGCGCTCGGCGCGCACGTTGAAATCGATCAGGCTTCCTGTCCACTCCTTCTTGTCAGCCAAGGGCGACAGGATTTCCTCGACGCCTAGCGTTTCATAGCGCCATTGGTCGGAATGGGCATACCAATAGGAGGTCGCGTTCATATGACGCGGCGGGCGCGCCCAATCCAGCGCAAAAGCCAACGGGGTCCAGCCGGTCTGCGGCCTGAGCTTTTCCTGGCCGACATAATGGGCCCAGCCGCCGCCTTCCTGGCCCACGCAACCGCACATCACCAGTATGTTGATGATGCCGCGATAGGTCATGTCCATATGGTACCAGTGGTTGATGCCGGCCCCCAGAATGACCATGGACTTGCCCTTGGTCTTCTCGGCGTTGCGGGCGAAGGCCCGGGCGACGGAGATCACCGAATCCCGTTTGACTCCGGTGATGCGCTCCTGCCAGGCGGGCGTGTAGGGCACATCGTCATTGAAGCTGGTGGCGACATTCTCGCCGCCGAGCCCACGGTCCACGCCATAGTTGGCACAGAGCAGATCGAACACGGTGGCGACACAAGCCTCGCCCTCGGCCAACTTCAGGCGCCGGACGGGGACATTGCGCATCAGAATTTCGTCATGATCGGTGCCGGCGAAATAGTCGTGCTGGCGGCTGCCGAAATAGGGAAATGCCACCGACAGGACATCGTCGCGCTTTTCCATCATCGACATGGTCAGCGAAACCGGCGTCTCGGCGGCGCGTTCTTCCAGGTTCCACTCGCCCTTCTCGCCCCAGCGGAATCCGATCGAGCCCTGCGGCGCGACGACCTGGCCGGAAAGATCGTCAAAGGCGACCGTCTTCCACTCCGGATTGTTGGTTTCGCCAAGACCGCCGGAGAAGTCGCTCGCCCGAAGGAAACGCTCCGGCACGTAACGGCCATCCTGCTTGATGAGGCGAACCAGGAACGGCATATCGCTGTACTTGCGGCAATAATCGGTAAAATAGGGCGTCTGCCGGTCGACGTGGAATTCCTTCAGGATGACATGCCCAAACGCCATGGCGAGCGCGGAGTCCGTGCCTTGCTTGGGATGCAGCCACAGATCGCCGAACTTGGCGGCTTCGCTGTAATCGGGCGTGATGACCACGCTCTTGGCGCCGCGATAGCGCGCTTCGGTATAGAAATGCGCGTCCGGCGTGCGGGTCTGGGGCACGTTCGACCCCCACAGCAACAGGAAACCGGAATTGTACCAGTCCGCGCTTTCCGGAACGTCGGTCTGCTCGC
Source organism: Rhizomicrobium sp. (assembly GCA_035250225.1). Lineage (GTDB taxonomy): Bacteria > Pseudomonadota > Alphaproteobacteria > Micropepsales > Micropepsaceae > Rhizomicrobium. The sequence goes on from DATFFI010000200.1 coordinate 6,706, forward strand.
CCCAGGTCTGCGGCGAAGCCGGTGGCAGGTCGCAGTACCAGTCGTAAAAACTGAGGCAGACACCGCCCAGCAAGGACAAATAGCGCGTGCCGGCGGCATAGGACACCATCGACATGGCCGGGATCGGGGAAAAGCCGGCGATCCTGTCGGGGCCATACTTGCGGATGGTGTAGGCATTGGCCGCCGCGATGATTTCATTGGCCTCATCCCAACCCAAGCGGACGAAGCCGCCAAGACCGCGCCGGGAGGTATAGGATTTGCGACTCTCTTCATCCTCGACGATGGACTGCCACGCCGCCACCGGCGTCAGGGCTTTGCGCGCTTCCCGCCACAGGCGCACCAGCGCACCGCGAACCATGGGATACTTCAGACGATTGGCACTGTAGAGGTACCAGGAATAGCTGGCGCCGCGGGCGCAGCCGCGGGGCTCATGATTGGGAAGCTCGGGACGTGTGCGCGGATAGTCAGTCTGCTGCGTCTCCCAGGTGACAATCCCGCCCTTGACGTAGATTTTCCAGCTGCAGGAACCGGTACAGTTCACGCCATGGGTGGAGCGCACGACTTTGTCGTGGGACCAGCGCTGCCGATAGGCATTCTCCCATTGGCGTTCCTCGGTGGTGGTAACGCCGTGCCCGTCGGAAAAAGTGCCGTCATACTTCTTGAAGAAGGTCAGGCGATCGAGGAAGTGGCTCATGGCTTTTGCATCCGTTAGCAGGAAATCGGGGCATTGCGACGCGTATAGAAAAACCAGGTGACCGCGGCGCTGATCACGTAGAAGCCCATAAAGGCATAGAGGGCGCCTTGGGGGCCGCCCGTCACCGCGATGGAGGTGCCGTAGGCCTTGGGGATGAAGAAGGCGCCGAAGGCCGCCATCGCTGACGTGAAGCCAATAATGGCCGCGGATTCCTTTTCGGACTGGCGCGTGCGTCCCGCTTCATCCATTGCGGGCAACAGACGGGCCAGCTCCTTGCGCATGATCACCGGTACCATCTGAAAGGTGGAGGCATTGCCGACGCCTGTGGCGAAGAACAGGATCATGAACATTGCGAAGAAGCCCCAGAAGGCGCCCGGCTGGTCCTTGATACCCAGGAAGTAGAGAACGCCAGCCACGGCCGCGATCATCATCACAAACACCCAGAAGGTGACCCGGCCACCGCCGAAGCGGTCGGAGATCCAGCCCGTAAAGGACCGCGACAGTGCGCCGACCAGCGGTCCCAGGAACGCAAAGGCCAAGGCATCCATATCCGGAAACAGTGTGTTGATGAGCAGCGGGAATCCCGCCGAATAGCCGATGAAAGACCCAAAGGTGCCGGTATAGAGCCAGCACATCACCCAGTTGTGCTTACGCTGGAAGATCACCGACTGTTCGGCGAAGGATGATTTTGCGCTGGAAAGATCGTCCATGCCGAACCAGGCCGCGAAGGCGGATGCCACGATGAATGGAACCCAGATGAAGCCTGCATTCTGCAGCCAGATGGGAGCCGCCTCGCCGATATGAGGTGCGCCCCCCAGCCAGCCGAACACCCCGGTGGTAATGACAAGCGGCGCGGCGAACTGCACCGCGCTGACGCCGAGATTGCCCAGCCCGGCATTGAGAGCGAGGGCATTGCCCTTTTCGGACTTGGGGAAGAAGAAGCTGATATTCGCCATGGAAGAGGCGAAGTTTCCGCCGCCGAAGCCGCACAGCACCGCCAGCAGCAGCAGGACGAAATAGGGCGTCTCGGGGTTCTGCACCGCGAAGCCGATGCCAAGCGCCGGAACCGCAAGCGACCAGGTCGTCAGGGTGGTCCATAGCCGACCGCCGAAAATGGGGACCATGAAGGCGTAGAAAATGCGCAGACAGGCGCCCGACAAGCCCGGCATGGCCGCCAGCCAGAACAATTGGTCGGTGGTGAAATTGAATCCCGCGGCCGGCAGTTTCGCCACCACCACCGACCATACCATCCACACCGCGAAGGAGAGGAACAGCGACGGGATCGAAAGCCACAAATTGCGCCGGGCGACCTTGCGGCCCGTCGCCTTCCAGAAATCGGCATCGTCCGGACGCCAATCCATCAGAACATGGGCTCTCAAGGCGCCTTCATGCCGTTCTTTATGGATCTCCTGCATTTCCGGAAGCGCGGGCAGCGTGTCCAGAACCCGGCCGGCGGCGCCGCGCTCCATGCGCCGGATGGAGACATGCATCCAGACCAGCGCCGTGGCGGTGATCGCGAACATCACCATGAAGCAGCTCTGCCAGATGCCGGTCAGGTCGTTCAGCACGCCGAACAGGATCGGCAGGACGAAGCCGCCCAGACCGCCGACCATGCCGACAAGACCGCCAACCGCACCGACCCGGTCGGGATAATAGACGGGAATATGCTTGTAGACTGCCGCCTTGCCCAGGCTCATGAAGAAGCCCAGCACGAAGATCAGCACCATGAATGCGGCGATGCCGGTTTCCAGGTGGAACGAAATCTTGCCGTGTATGCCGCTGACGACATAATCGGTGGGCGGATAGGACAGCAGGAAGGTACAGGCGATTGAGGTAAGGAAGGTCCAATACATGACCCGGCGCGCGCCATACTTGTCGGACAGCACGCCGCCATAGGCCCGGAAAATCGAGGCGGGAATGGAGAAGGCTGCCGCGATCATGCCGGCGGCCTTGATGTCGAAGCCATAGGCGCCGATCAGATAACGCGGCAGCCACAGCGAAAGCGCGACGAAAGCGCCAAAGACAAAGAAGTAGTAAAGCGCGAACCGCCAGACCTGAAGGTTTTTCAGAGGTGCGATCTGCGCGCGGAAAGATTCGGGATTCCGCGCCGCTGCCCGGCGCGCCACCGAGTGAGGATCTTCCTTGGCAAAGACCAGGAAGGCGATTCCCAGAATGCCGATCGCGGCGGCCCAGCCATAGGCCACCATATGCCAGCCATAGGCCACCATGACCGTCGGCGCGAAAAATTTGGTGACGGCCGCGCCGACATTGCCCATGCCGAAGATGCCAAGCGCCATGCCCTGGCGGCTCTTGGGGTACCAGTGCGAGACATAGACGACGCCGCTGGCAAAGGCGCCGCCGGCGACGCCCACGCCCAGGGCCGCCAGAAGATAGGTGGGGTAGTCATGGGCGAAGGTCAGAAAAACTGTGGCGAGCACGGCGGTCAGCATCACCAGGCCGGTGACGATGCGCCCGCCGAACTGCTCTGCCCAGATGCCGACCACCAGCCGGATGAGGGAGCCGGTCAGGATGGGCGTGCCGATCAGCAGTCCGAACTGCGCCTCGCTGAGCCCCAGTTCGCGCTGTATCTCCACCCCGATGATGGAAAAGATCGTCCAGACCGCGAAGCAGGCGGTAAAAGCGACGGTGGACAGCGTAAGCGCTTGATTTCCCTGCCCCTTGCTGGGCTCAGAAACTGCGGTGCCGGATACCATGAAAGCCATCCCCTGGCCGTTCCGCTGGAGCGAAACACCCCGAGCGAGGGAAAGCTATTGCCTGACAACAAGGCCGTCCTTGATCTGGATCAAGGACGCCGACTGATCCCTCCGCCATCCTGCGCGTCTGTTTCTTCGGGATTCCGGCCGCGATGGCGATGGACTTGGCACATGCGTTGGCGGGAATCACCGCCCTGGCCGGGCTTCCGCACACCCTGATCACAAGACTGGCCGGGCTTTCGGGAATACAGCGCATCGGCAAGGGATCGACCCTGTTTCGCGAGGGCGAGCGGGCACACTTTGTCCACGCCCTGGTCGAAGGAAATGTCACTCTGGTCAGTGAGACATGCCAGGACGAAACCATCCTGGATTTTATCGGACCGGGCGAAATCATCCTGGTGCCGCCAGCGCTGCTGGAACTTCCTTACATGGTCACGGCGAAAGCCATGACTGACCTGCTGGTGGTGATGATTCCGGCCAAGGATTTCCGCCAGATGGCGGAAACCGAACTGGGTCTCGCCGTCGCCATGAACCGTCTGCAGGCGGTTCACTGGCGCCTGCTTGTGCGTCAGTTGACCCAGACCAGGTCCCGCGATGCCGATGCCCGCCTGATCCGGTATCTGGTTGACAATGCGGGCGCCAGCGCAGGCCCGGCGAGTTTCCGGCTGCCCGGGACCAAGCAGGATCTTGCCGCCCATCTGGGCATTACGCCCGCGACCCTGTCGCGCTCCCTCAAGCGTCTCGGCGCACTCGGGGTAACAACATCGGGATCGCAAATTCAGATCGCGGACATCGCGCGGCTGGGGCCATCCCCGTCCGGCCACGCCCGTACCCTGCAGTGATGCGCACTGGCGGCAGGCGGGGAAATCCATGACAACACGCGGCGAAGAAATGCTGGCGCTGCGGCGGTCACGAATGGCCTCGTCACCGCCCATCTTTCGCGGCGGTTTCCGGCCTTTCTTTCTTGGCGGAGCGCTGTGGGCAACCATCGCCCTGGCCTGCTGGCTGGCGGTGCTGGCGGGCTGGTTCAGCCTGCCCAGCGCCATGGATCCCCTGATCTGGCATCGGCATGAGATGCTGTTCGGGTTCGTCGGGGCGGTGATCGCAGGCTTTCTTCTCACCGCGGTTCCGAATTGGACCGGGCGGCTGCCGATCGCCGGACTGCCGCTGGCGCTGCTGTTCGGCCTGTGGTTGGCGGCCCGCATGGCGGTCCTGTTTTCCGCCAGTCTGGGTGCGGTCCTGCCCGCCCTGCTGGACGCCGGTTTCTATATTGCCCTTGCCGCCCTCACCGCGCGCGAGGTGCTGGCCGCCAAAAACCGCAATCTGCCGGTTGTCGGGCTGGTGTTGTTGCTGGGCATCGCGAACGCAACCGATCATGCCGCCGCCGCCGGATGGCTGACTGACACCGACCTGGGCGTTCGTGCCGCCATCTCGCTGGTGACCATCATCATCTCGATCATCGGCGGACGTATCATTCCCTCCTTCACGCGCAACTGGATGACAAAACAGGGCATAACCACCGGTCTGCCTAGCCAACCATCGCGCTTCGATCTTTTTGTCATCGGCGCCACTGCACTGGCCCTACTGGCCTGGACCGCGACCGCGGATATTCCGCTTGGCGGGAGTTTCCTGGTCCTGGCGGGAGGGCTTCAGGCCGTCCGGCTGCTGCGCTGGGGCGGCCTGCGCACGGCGACGGCGCCAATCGTGGCCATCCTGCATATTGGCTATGCCTGGCTTCCGCTCGGTCTGCTTCTGTTGGGCCTGAACGGCTTGGGGCTCGCGGTGCCCCGCTCCGCAGCGATACACGCGCTGACCGCCGGCGCCATGGGGACCATGATACTGGCGGTCATGACGCGCGCGACGCTTGGACATACGGGCCGGGAATTGACCGCGGGCTTAGAGTACCGCGGAATAAAACCGCACCGGCAGTCACCAGGCTGGCTCTCTCCTGTCCGCTCAACAAACGCATATCGGAAACCCGGCCTAGGCCGCGCTCGGCTGCTTGGCAGCTGCCGCGGACGCAGCCGCTCTTTCTTTGCGAATCCAAACGATATCGGGCGCACGCCTCTGTGTCGGTGGCGGCGGACTTCTGGGATATCCTATCGCGATGGGAGCCACGACATGGTGGGATATGGGAACCTCCAGCATCTCGCGGCCTTCGCGGCCGTTCAGCCAGGCCTGTGCAAAACCGACCCAGCAGGTCCCCAAACCCATATCGCAGGCCGCCAGCATCAAATTCGCTGCCGCCAGGGCGCAATCCTCCGTCGCCCAGGGATTGTCGGAATTGGCGGAGATCACAACCAGCGCCGGCGCATGATGGAACAGGTGCGTGCCGGGATCGCTGAATAGCGGCCGGAAATGCTCTTGCTTGGGAAGTACGGGGAGACATTTGGTGAGGTGGCGCTTCGCGGCGTCCGACATTGCCAGAAGCATGACGGGATCGGTGACGATGCTGAAGCGCCAGGGCTGTTCATTCATGGAACTGGGAGCCTGCACCGCCGCCTCCGCCAGGCGGCGCAAGGTCTGGGGCGAAACCGGATCGGGCCTGAAGTCCCTTACCGCGCGCCGCGAACGCAACACGTCCTGAAATTCCATCACATCGTCTCTGAACAGAGGATCTTAAGCCGCCCGCTTCAACGCTTCTTGCGACGTGTCTGTCCTTCTTCCCAGGAGGCAAAGCCCAGCACGGCGGCGAAGAGGGAAAGGGCGCCGATTACCACAAACAGAAAAACTGTTCCGGAAGTCATCACGATAGCTCCTTTGTCGGTAGGAAAATCAGGCGGTCAAATCTTCAAGTGCTTCGCGGCGCAGCAAGCGGATTTGACGGGCGTTGGGGATCGCGATGATCCTTTCGCGTTCCATCTGCGAAAGGGTGCGCGATACGGTCTCGATGGTGAGACCCAAATAGTCCGCCATGTCCTGCCGGCTCATGGGCAGATCAATGGCGAGTTCCGCGCCATTCCGATTGGCCCAGCCGATCAAAAACACCGCGACCTTTTCAGCGGCTGCGCGGCGGCCCAGCAAAAAGGCGTGGGTCTGCGCATTGGTGACACTGTGCATGGCGTAGGAGAAAAGCTGCCGGGCGAGAACACTGTCCTGCATGGCAGCCGCCTCGACGCCCCGACGGCGATAGGCGATGAGGTTACATTCGCTGACCGCTTCGGCGGTTAGAAGGTGGACATCGCCTACCTCGAAGCCGAAGACATCTCCCGCGGTATAGAAAGCTTCGATCTGGCGGCGACCATCGCTCAGGAACTTGCAGGTGCGGACCGTCCCTGACACCACCTTGTAGAAGGCTTCGGCATTGTCGCCCTCCGCGAATATTTCGCGGTCGGGTCCGAAATGCTGGATTGCTCCCGCCCGCAAGGTATCGCGCCCTTCATCGAGAGCGGCCATCCAAGAAGGGCGAGCAGCCGGCGGCACAGAAGTGGAAACTCGGGTGGCGGATTGAGCAAGCATCGCAATCTCCCTTTGCGTATGCTTTCCTGTGTAGAGGTGCCCCTGGCTGTGAGATACTCGGTTTGCTCCTAAGGGATTCCCCGTAGAGGCGGCTCTTAACCGCCCTTTGGAATTGGATAAGCTATTGTAGCAATTGTAGGATTTCCGATGTCCGCTTCACAAACAGACAGCGAAAGGCTGGCGGCAATCGTCGCGTTTTCCGATGACGCCATCATCGCCAAGACGCTGGACGGCGTGATCACCGATTGGAATCGCGCCGCGGAAGAAATCTTCGGCTTTAGCGCCGCCGAGATTATCGGCAAACCCCTGGCCACGATCCTGCCGCCCGGACATGAACGCGAGGAAGAGGAAATCCTGGCGCGGCTACACCGGGGCGAACGGATCGAACAATTCCGGACCCGCCGTCGCCGCAAGGACGGAGAAATCATCGACGTTTCAGTCACCACTTCCCCGCTCCGCGACGAAACCGGCAAGTTGATCGGCGCGTCCAGCATCGCGCGCGATATTACGACGGCACAGCGGGCCCAGGCGAAGCTCATCGAACGCGAAGCCCACCTCCAGTCGGTGCTGGATACGGTTCCCGACGCCATGATCGTGATTGACCCGCAAGGCTTGATCCAGTCCTTCAGCGCCACGGCCGTGCGCCTTTTCGGGTATGGGCCGGAGGAAGTGATGGGGCACAACATAAGCATGCTGATGCCTTCACCCTATCGCGAACAGCATGACGGCTATCTGGCGCGATACCTGGCCACCGGCGAAAAGCGCATCATTGGCACTGGCCGGCTGGTTGTCGGTCAACGCAAGGACGGTTCGACCTTTCCGATGGAACTGGCGGTAGGCGAGATGCGGTCGGGCCAGCGCCGCTTCTTCACCGGCTTTGTACGCGACCTCACCGAGCGGCAGGAAACCCAAAAACGCCTGCAGGAAGTGCAATCGGAGCTTATCTTCGTTTCGCGCTTCACAGCCCTAGGAGAGATGGCCTCGACGCTGGCACATGAACTGAACCAGCCTCTCACGGCCGCGACCAGCTACCTCAATGGCGCACGCCGGCTCCTGGATGGGGGAAGGCCGGAAGACCTGGCCATGGTTCGCGAAGCGGTGGAGAGCGCTTCTGACCAGACGCTGCGAGCGGGGCAGATCATCAAGCGGCTGCGGGAGTTCGTGGCCCGGGGAGAAAGCGACCGCCACCTCGAAAATCTGCAAAAGCTGATTGAAGAGGCCTGCGCCTTGGCCCTGGTGGGCGCTCGCGAAACGGGCGTACGCGTCAACTTCAACTTTGACCCGCGGGCGCACCTGGTTTTGGCTGACAAGGTGCAGATTCAGCAGGTTCTGCTGAACCTGGTGCGTAACGCAATTGAAGCGATGCAGGATTGTGCGATACGGGAATTGACTCTTTCCACGGCCCGGGATGACGCCAACACAGTCCGCATCGAAGTTGCCGATACAGGTTCGGGAATCGCACCGGATATCGCAGCCCATCTGTTTCAGCCTTTTGTCACCTCAAAGAAAACCGGCATGGGGGTTGGCCTCTCGATTTCGCGGACCATCGTCGAAGCGCATGGCGGGCGCCTCTGGGCGACGCCGCGTTCCGGCGGCGGAACCGTCTTTCACCTGACTTTACGTAGCGCCGAAAATGAAGGCCTGACCGATGAGCGATAGTATCATTATTCACCTGATCGACGACGACGAGGAGGTTCGGAAAGCGCTTGCGTTCCTGCTCGGCACAGCGGGACATGCAGTCTGCATGTACGATTCCGCCGCCAATTTCCTGGCTAAGCTGGAAGGTCTGCAGGCGGGAGTCATCATCACCGACGTTCGCATGCCGGGAATGGACGGACTGGAGTTGCAGCGCCGGCTGATCAAAAAAGGCGTGAAATTTCCCGTTATCGTCATGACGGGCCATGCCGATGTGCCGCTTGCCGTGGAAGCAATGAAGGGTGGAGCGGTTGATTTTCTGGAAAAGCCTTTCGCCGATGGCGTGCTTCTTGCCGCCGTTGACACAGCGACCATGGGTTTGCGGCAATCCATGGGAACCGGTTCGGACACCATCCGAATCCAGGAGCGGCTAAAAAGCCTTTCCGAACGGGAGCGACAGGTGCTTTCAGGATTGTTGATGGGACACCCCAACAAAACAATTGCCTATGACCTGGATTTGAGCCCACGCACGGTCGAGGTCCACCGGGCCAATGTGATGACCAAAATGGGGGCCTCCAGCCTGTCGGAGCTGGTGCGCATGGCCTTGCAGGCCGGTATTTCCTGAGGCGGTTGCGCTCGATCAAAGCCAGTCGCCGGTTTTGCGCCAAACTCCCCGCAAGCAAGGAGAGTCCCATGGCGTTATCGCGCAGCTTCCGTCTCGTCCTTGGCGCGGTCCTCCTGGCACTTACCGCCCCGTCGGCCCAGGCCGACCTTGTTGTGCCTGTGGCCGGCGCGTCCGAGCGTAAGGCGGATGACATCGCCAGGGACGCGATCGCCTGCGTCGCCGGCGTGCTGAGCTTCCACACCGACGAGGCAAGGGCCGCCTGTAGCCGGGTGATCGCAGCGGAGCCGGCCGAGCCGCTGGGCTACAAATTCCGCGGCCTCGCGCTGCTGCTGGAACATGACTTTGACAAGGCGGAGGAAGACTTCCGCGCCGCCCTCCGGCTCGATCCCGGGGATGCCGAGATCCAGGCAGGTTATGCCCAGTCCCTGAACGGACAAGGCCATTACGCCGCGGCGATTTCCCATTTCGACGAAGCGCTGAAGCGGAAAAAGGACGATGTTCGCTTCCTGGCGGCGCGCTGCTGGGCAAGAATGGGTGAAGGCCGTGATCTCGATCTGGCGATGGCGGACTGCAACCGGGCGGCCGATTTGGCGCCCGATTTCGCCACCGCCCGGCTGAACCGTGGCATGGTGCGGCTGAAGCAGCAGAATTACCGCGCCGCCGTGCAGGATTTCACCCGCGCGCTGGATATCGACTCCGACCTGCCGGTTGGGCTATTCGGCCGCGGGTTTGCCTATCTCCAGCTCAAGGACCAATCCCGCGCCGAAGCGGACATCAAAGCCGCCCGGCGCATGAATGCCTCCATCGACGCTCTTTTCATTCGAACCGGCATTCTTCCGGCAGGATGCCGCGAGGACTCTGCGTCCTGCCCCTTGCCGCCCTCGCTGCGCGTCCCCGCCGCCGGCGTCTGGATGGCGTCTTACCGGCAACTCTCGCCGGGCAATTCATCCGAGATGAATGGACTGGACGACTCCATCCGCGCCATGGCGCTTACCCGCCTGGACCAAATGCTCGAGGCCATTGCCCTGCGGCTGAATATCCGTCCCAGCGCCTTCCTGGACGGGCAGGCCTGGACCAGCGCGACCGCTGAAGCGGCGCGGCATTTGGCGCGAGCCCAGATGGAATATCGCCGGTTGCAGCAGTTCGCCTGTGACACAGGCGTGGTCCGGGACGCCCCCTGCCACGGGCCCAATTTCCACTACAGCCCGATAATGCAGGACAGTCCGGAAGAGCTGGAACGCGAACTCGATCATACGTTGAATATCATGCGTGTGCTGTGGATCGGCGTCTGCCGCAGCCCGTCTGCCGGCGGCAAAACCTGCCGCATCGAATAGCCGGTTACAGCAGGAAGAGCAGGCCGCCGGCCGCGACGCCGGCGGCCATGCTGGCGGTGAGAAGCAGACCCAGCCGCAATCCGCCAAACGCCGATCCCATGACGGCCTTGGCGCCCGCATTGGTCACTGCGGCCAGCAGGATCACCGAAGCGCCGAATGCCGCATCGGTGCCGCCCTGGACATTGCGCGCCATGGACAGGGTGATGGGGTCCACGTCCAGGATGCCTGACAGCGCTCCGAGCGCCGAAAGCCCTGCTGGGCCGAACCAGGCCGCTGCCGCCTTGCCGCAGAGCATGATTGCCGTCAGCAGCACACCGAACTTCAGAACCTCGGAAAGCTCGAAAGGATTGCGCAAGGGCAGCACACCATGCCCCGAATGACGCGTGGACACGAAACAGATAGCCGCGGGAACCAGCAAAGCCGTTGCCGCGGCAAGCATCGGCGGCAGCAGCGTGGAGACCAGCGCCGGCGCAATGGCCAGCGCGATGGACGTCATGCGCGCCAGTGAGACGATCCAGGCAGCCAGAATCGCCGCCGCGACTTCGCGCAGCATGTCGGGGTGGCGCCGGACCAGGCGGGCGAACGTCCAGGTTACGGTGGTGGATGTGACCAGTCCCCCCAATGCTCCGGCATAGAACAGGCCGCGGCGCTCGCCTGAAAGGCGCATTGCGACATAGCCGGCGAAACTGACGGCCGCGATCAGGACGGTCATCAGCCAAATCTCGTAAGGATTCACGGCCCCCCACGGGTCGATCGTGCGATCGGGAAGAACCGGCAGCAGCACGACCGTCATCACCAGCAGCAGCAGCGCCGCCCGCAACTCCAGCCAGGTCACCTTTTTCAGAAGGCCGTGCAGGATCTGGCGTTCCGCCAGCACAAGCGCGGCAAGCACTGCCACCGCACCGGTGGCGGTCATACTGCCCTGCACGCCATAGGCGCCCAGCGCGAAGGTGAGCAGGCCCGCCATCAGTTCGGTGGCGGAAAAGCTCCCGCTGGACCGCATCTGGCGAATCTCGAACAGAGCAAAGGCGACGGCGAAGCCGACGAAAGCGAGGCCCAGCACCAACGGCCCCAGTTCCGCACCCAGCAGGCCGCAAATGCCGCCGCAGAGACCGATCAGGGTGAAGGTGCGAATGCCGGCGACGCGCTGGCCGGCCCTTTCATCGCGGAGCTGCCAGCCCCGTTCGATGCCGAACAGCAGCCCCACCGCCGCCGCCAGTGCCAGGCGCTGCAATATTTCGATTTCGGGCATGACCGGCCTCACGGTGCAAAACCAGCATGATGACATAGCCGGCGGCACCCGCCCTTGATCGCACACAAACAGTTGCGCGAAATCAAGTCCTTCCTTCCCGCATCATGGGATCATGCGGTGGAGGAATGCCATGCTGCCACTGACTTCGGACAAGAAGGCGCAACTGCACGGGTTCATTACCCGGCGGCGCCTGGCGGCTCTTGCCTATGACGGCCCCCGGGGCGGCCCCCAGGCCGCCTTGATGAACATTGCCGTCACGCCGGACCTGGAAATCGTGTTCGAAACCACCTGCTACACGCGGAAATTCATGCCTCTGGAGCGCGATCCCCGTGTCGCGCTGGTGATCGGATGGGACGGCCAGGAAACCCTGCAGTATGAAGGGATGGCGACGCGGCCGGAGGGGCGCGGGCGGGAGCTGGCGCGCGATACCTTTGTGGCGGCGTTCCCGCGCAAGGCGCCCGACGAATTCTGGCCGGGAAATGCCTATTTCCTGGTACGGCCCTGTTGGTTGCGTTTCAGCAGCTATTACCAGCCCCGCTTCACCGAAGAATATTTCCTGGAGGAGCGCCGGGCTCCCGATACCGGCTGGCGCGGCCGCCTGGCCCGCCTTGTGACAGGAAATCCCGACTGCGATTGATCGCGGTCAACGACGCATTTTCCTCTATGGGAAAAGATCGCCTCGAAATTCGGGACGAGACTCATGCCCAGAATGATGAAAGCCGCCGTCGTACGCACCCTGGGCCAGCCTCTCAGCATCGAGGAGCTCCCCATTCCCGAGCCCGGACCGGGAGAGGTTCTGGTAAAGATGCGTGCAACCGGCGTGTGTCATACGGATCTGCATGCCGCCAAAGGCGACTGGCCGGTCAAGCCACAAGCGCCCTTCGTCCCGGGCCATGAAGGCGTCGGCGTGGTGGCGGCGCTGGGGGCCGGCGTGACCAGCCTGAAGGAAGGCGATCCTGTCGGGATCGCCTGGCTGCATGATGCCTGCAGCGACTGCGAATATTGCACCACCGGCTGGGAAACGCTCTGCGAGAGCCAGCATAACAGCGGCTATGGCGTCAATGGCAGCTTCGCCGAATATGCGATCGGGAACGCCGCCTATGTCGCGCGCCTGCCGAAGGATTGCGACTTCGCCGCCATGGCGCCGATTCTCTGCGCCGGCGTCACGACCTACAAGGGCATCAGGGAAACTGAAGCGCGGCCCGGCGAATGGCTGGCCATCTCAGGCATCGGCGGATTGGGCCATATCGCGATCCAGTATGCAAAGGCGATGGGCCTGTATGTGGTGGCGCTCGACAAGGGTGAGAAGAAGCTCGACCTCGCCCGCGCCCTTGGCGTGGACGCGGCAATCGATGTGCGGCAGCCCGACCTTGCCGAGGAAGTGCGTCAGGTAACCGGCGGCGGCGCGCATGGCGTGTTGGTCACCGCCGTGTCGCCAGCAGCCTTCTCTCAGGCCATCGATTTCACCCGGCGCCGTGGCACGATCAGCTTGGTCGGCCTGCCGCCCGGATCCTTTGCAACGCCCATTTTCGATGTCGTGCTGAAACGGATCACCATTCGCGGCTCGATCGTGGGCACCCGCCGCGACCTGGCCGAAGCCATCGCTTTTGCCGCCGAAGGCAAGGTGAAGGCCCATATCCACCAACGGCCGTTGGAATGCATCAACGAGATATTTGACGACCTGCACCATGGCCAGGTGGACGGCCGCATCGTCATCCCATTCTCCCACTAACGCCCGAAAGGACTGCCATGAGCCAGCCAACCCTGCTTTGCCATATGGAACTGAATCACGAAAACCGGGCAGTCCTGGCTGTAACCTCCGACCTCGCAGCCAAACTGAACGCCGCTGTGATCGGCATCGCGGCCTGCCAGCCGGTCCAGCCCTTTGGCGAAATGCCATACGCCGGTGACATGCTGGAGGCCGATATCGCCGAGATTGGGCGGCAGACCACGGCCGTCGAACACCACTTCCGCAGCGCACTTGGCGAAACGGTGCGGCAACTCGCTTTCCGGTCCGCCGCCACTTACCAGGAACTGGCCGACTATATCGCCGGACAGGCGCGCGCCGCCGACTTCATCGTCTCCGGCCCGGATCTGGGTGGCGGCCTGCTGGCCAATACGCGGCATGCCAGTATCGGCGACCTGGTAATGAATGCCGGCCGTCCGGTGATCATCGTGCCGGCCGGTGCGGCGGAATGCCCGCTCGGCACCGTGATGGTGGCCTGGAAAGACCGGCGCGAAGCCCGTCGCGCCCTGCTCGACGCCCTTCCCGTCCTGGCACAGGCGCAGCGCGTCGTGGTGGCGGAAGTGGCGCGCAAGGGCGACAGCCACAATGCCGCCGAACGCACTGCTGACGTCGCCGCCTGGCTGGGACGTCACGGCATTCACGCCGAGGCACTGGTGCGGGCGGCGGAAGGTACGGATGTGGAAGAGCTGGAAAAGCTGCTGGACGAACAGAATTGCGACTTCCTGGTGGCGGGCGCCTATAGCCATAGCCGGATCGGCGAATGGGCCTTTGGCGGGGTGACCACTGACCTGCTGCTTCATCCGGTCCGCTGCACCCTGGTCTCGCACTAGGATAGGGCGCGTTCCGCGAGCGGGCTACATCCAGTCGGCGGCGCGGACGTTTCACCTGGCCCCGATGAGGCCGCACAGGCGTGCCTCATGCTGGTCGATCCACAGCCCCAGGTGCTGAAAGGTCGTCACACTTCTTCCTCGGCCGGTGCCGGTATTACGGAAACAACCTTGAAAGGCCGTTGCACCTTGTCGTGTTCGGTCAGGGAAACATAGCGCCCGGGCGCCAGAACGTGCCGATCCAGCTTGAAGAATGGCTGGTCATCTTCATGCGTGCCGTTCAGGTAATCGAAGCGCCAGCCATGGCCGACATGCTTTACCAATCCTTTGCGGACGACGAAGTCATTCTCGAACTGGCGCACCCGGCACCTGTTCTTGTCACGACGCCAGGCGGCCGCGTCGATCTGGCCCTTTTCATTGAGTGGGATGATGAACTCATAACCGCGCGATGGATTCCCGTCCGGAAATTCCTCCGTGCGGCCCATTTCGAGCCGTACCGTCATCAAACTCATTGCAACCTCCCAAAATGCTTGCGAACAGATTTTCCCACTTCGTCCAACATCTTGAGAACCGCGTCGGCACGGATGCCGGAAACGATATGGCCGAAGTGAATGTGATCGACGGCCGTCAGGCCACAGACCGCCGCGAAATGGCTGTCGAAGAGCGCGCGGATGGCCTGCATGGCGCCGCTTTCCTCGACCCAGTGCAGGGGCGCACCGGATGAACTGAAGCTGATCAGCCGCTTGCCCGTCAGCAGCGGCTCTGAGCCATGGCCATCCTTGCCATAGGCAAAGCCCCAGCCGAAAACCCGCTCGAGATACCCCTTCAGGATGGCCGGAGGCGCATTGAGCCAGAGAGGATAGACCAGTGCATAGACATCGGCATCGGCCAGCAGGGCCCGCTCGCCCCTTACATCCGCGCCTGGCTCGAAGTTTTCGGCGAAAGGAAGTTCGATTGCGTTCAGGCAGGGATCGAACCCCAGGGCATAGAGATCGCGCACCAGGACCCTGTGCCCCAGCGCCGTGGCGGCCAGGACATAGGCCTCCGCCACCGAGGCGTTGAAGCTGGTGGGATTGGGATGGGCAAGGATGACGACATGCTTCATACCGCGAGCTTGCCCAATGGAAAACCGGCTGTATTTGCGGCAGGTCAAAGCGCGAGCGACCGGCCAAGGCCAGTTTTGGCGGATGGCGCAAAACCTTCTTGCCGGGACCGTGCTTGTGGCGCTGACGGTACTGATCCACACCGGCGGCCTGCTGGCGCTGGCCCGGTTGACACCGCCCCTGGCGCTGAGCCTGGGCTTTCACAACCACGATCTGGGGCGCTCGCTGATGATGACCGGGTCGGTGCTCGGCCTCTTCCTGCTGCACACGATTGAAGTCTGGCTTTGGGCCGGTGCCTATCTGGGGTTGGAAGCGGTCTCGAGCTTTCCCGATGCCCTGGACCTTTCGACGGCCATGTTCTCCACCCTGGGCTATGACGGCAGCGAAACCTTATCACCGAACTGGCGGCTGCTCAGCGCCCTGGAAGGCATCAACGGCTTTCTGCTGATCGGCTGGTCCAC
Source organism: Rhizomicrobium sp. (assembly GCA_035250225.1). GTDB lineage: Bacteria > Pseudomonadota > Alphaproteobacteria > Micropepsales > Micropepsaceae > Rhizomicrobium. Next base: position 22,557 of record DATFFI010000200.1, read on the forward strand.
CGCCTACCTGATCGGCGCGGCCACACGGCATGGACCGTTCGACCGGACCCGCCATTTCTGACGCCGATTGATCGAACGCAAGGCGCAGCCGGAGAAAAATGCTGACCCTGCGGCCATGGGCAAGCACATCCTGGTCATCAATGGCAATCCTGACCCCGCGCCGGAACGGCTGACCGGCGCCATCGCCGGCGCCTATGCCGCGGCGGCAGCCGGCGCCGGCCATAGCGTGGCGCGGCTGGATATCGGATCGCTGGAATTTCCCCTCCTGCGCCGCAACGCCGATTTTCTTACCGAACCCGCCGAGGCGGACATCCTCACCGCCCGTGACGAGATCAGGCGCGCCGACCATCTGGCCTTCGTCTATCCGCTGTGGCTGGGTGGACCGCCGGCCTTGCTCAAGGCTTTCATGGAGCAAATCTCCCGCGCCGGCTTTGCGCTTGAAGCCAGTGAAGGCGGTTTTCCCAGGGGCCGGCTCAAGGGCAAATCCGCCCGCATCATGGTCACGATGGGGATGCCCGCGCTGGTCTATCGCCTGATTTATCGCGCCCACGGCGTGCGCGCCTTCAATGCCAGCATCCTGGGGATCGCAGGCATAAAACCCATTAACACCAGCTATTTCGGCGCGGTAGGGCTGGAGCAACGCTGCCGCGAAGCCGTGCTGGCGGCGGGCGCGCTTGGCCGCGACGCTCTTTGATGGAGGCTTCGATGATCCCCATTCGTGTCACCTCCGGCCTGTGGTCGACCAGCATCCTGCCGCAAGGCATCCTGCAGGAGTGGCGCTGCCCCGACGGCGCCCTGATCCGGGCTGGAGAACCGGTCGCCTGCATCCAGATCGAGGATAGCCGGCACGAGTTGCTGGCGCCTGCCTCCGGCTGGCTGAAAAGGGAATTGAAGGCCAACACCGTGATCGAACCCGGCATGGTCATCGGCCACCTGACCTTGCCCTAGGACTTCACGCCGTGCCGCTTTCGCGCCATCGTGCTGGGCGGCCTGCGGGAAAGGACGATCATGGCAGAGGCAAAAAAAGCTGCAGCAGGAAAAGGTGGGCGCTCCAGCGCCGGACCTGATGCGATCGGGAAGCGCGCCTACAAAAAGCAGCTCCGCACCTTGCAGGTCGAGCTTGTGAAGCTGCAGCACCACCTTATCAAGTGCAATGAGAAAATCCTGGTCATCTTCGAGGGCCGCGACGCGGCGGGCAAGGACGGCGCCATCAAGCGCATTGTGCAGCATCTGAGTCCGCGCGAAACCCGCGTCGTGGCCCTGGGCAAGCCCTCGGACCGCGACAGCACGACCTGGTACTTCCAGCGCTATGTTCCCCACCTGCCTGCGGCCCAGGAAATGGTCCTGTTCAACCGCAGCTGGTACAACCGCGCCGGCATCGAGAAAGTAATGGGCTTCTGCACCGCCGCCGAACATGCCGAGTTCATGCATTCGGTGCAGGATTTCGAGCGCATGCTGGTGCGCTCCGGCATCAGGCTTTTCAAATACTATCTCGACATCGACAAGAAGGAACAGCAGCGGCGGCTGGCCGAGCGCAGGTCAGACCCGCTGACCCAATGGAAGTCCAGCCCGATCGACGCCAAGGCCCTGCAATATTGGAAGGCCTACAGCGCCGCCCGCAACGAAATGCTGGCGCGCACGCACACGGAAACCGCGCCCTGGACCCTTGTTCATGCCGGCGACAAGCGCGCCGCCCGGCTCAACATCATCCGGGACCTGCTCAGCCGGCTGGCCTATGACTGCAAGGAGGGAAAGCTGGCCCACCCTGACCGTGCCGTGGTCTTCCCCTACGATCCCGCCGGGAAGCGCGCGACCCAGTTGGCAAAGTAACGACATTTGAGGCCGATCAATTTGGGCCCAGCCAGCCCGTTTTACCCTCCTGGCGTTCCATTCCGGAGAACCAGATGCGCGCCCTGTCCTGGATCCTTTCCGCCATCGCCCTGCTGACAATGATGCCGCCAGTGGCGGCACATGCGCAGAGCAGGCGCCCAACCCAGGCGGAAGTGATTTCATCCTGCGAAAGCTGCCATGGCCTGGGCGGCCGGACGCAAAGCGCGGCAGTGCCGCGGCTGAACGGCCAGACCCGGGAGTATCTGGTTGCGCGGCTGAAAGACTTGCGCATTGGCACCAACCAGACCGCCAGCGCCATCCACGCCATGCTGGGTCCCGCGCGGGGTGTCAGCGACGCAGACCTGAATGTGCTGGCGGATCATTTCGCCTCCCAACCGGCCACCGTCCCTGCACCCGGCGGACGCGGTCGCGAAGCCGGCGCCCAGCTCTATGCCCGCGGCGACGGCGCGCGCCTGCCATCCTGCGCCTCCTGTCATGGTGATTCCGGTCAGGGTATCGGGGGAGCACCGCGCTTGGCGGGCCAGCATGCCAGCTATCTGATTGACCAGATGGAGGCGCTGATGCTGACGGCGCGCATCCAATCCGGCATGAATCGCCACGCCCGGCTCCTGACCGCGGCGGAAATCCGCAACCTGGCCGCGTTCCTGGCAAACGACTAGGGCCTGTCGGGCCCCGGCAACGGCTTTCCGCGTTCTGGCGGGTTGATCCGGATCACATCGCCGCCGGCTCCCCCGTGATTCAATTCCATCATGTCATTGAAACTGACTTTTTTGGGCGGCGCCGGCACGGTCACCGGGTCCAAGTACCTGCTGGAGTCCGGGGGCCGGCGCCTGCTGGTGGATTGCGGCCTGTTCCAGGGCTTCAAGTCCCTGCGGCTGCAAAATTGGTCGCCGCTGCCGGTTGCGGCTTCCGGCATCGATGCGGTGCTGGTCACGCATGCGCATCTCGACCATTCGGGTTATCTGCCGCTCCTGGTGCGCCAGGGCTTTTCCGGCCCGGTTTACTGCACCGAAGCGACGCGCGACCTGTGCGAAATCCTGCTGCCGGACTCTGGCCATCTACAGGAGCAGGACGCTGCCTTTGCCAATCGGCATCGCTTTTCGCGCCATCATCCCGCCTTGCCGCTTTACACCGAAAAGGATGCCCGGCACTGCCTGAAGCAGCTTCATCCCGTGCGCTTCAACACACAAGTCCAGTTGCCAGGCGGCAGCGAATGTCATTTCGTGCGCGCCGGTCACATCCTTGGCGCCGCCAGTATCGTCGTCAAGGCGGAGGGCAAGCGCATCGGATTCTCCGGTGATATCGGCCGGTACGACGACCCCCTGATGCTCGACCCGGTCACCCCCGGCCCATTGGACTACCTCTTGCTGGAGTCCACCTACGGCAACCGCTTGCATTCGGAACTCGATGCCGAAGATGCACTCGAAGCTTTCATCACGCGCACGCTAAAAAGGGGTGGAACGGTCATTGTCCCGGCTTTCGCCGTGGGACGCGCGCAATCGCTGATTTATCATATCAGCCGGCTGAAGGCGGCGGGCCGGCTACCCATGTGGCCGGTATTCCTGGACAGTCCGATGGCGATCGACGCCACGGAAATCTTCCAGCGACACCATGACGACCAGCGTCTTAGCCGAAAGGAGCTGGAACTACTTGATGGCCAGATCCGCTATGTCCGGACCGCGGAAGAATCCAAGGCCGTAACCGCAAGCCTGGTGCCCAAGATAATCATCTCCGCCAGCGGAATGGCCACCGGCGGCCGGGTCCTGCATCACCTGGCGCAGTATGCTCCGGACAGACGCAGCGCCATACTGCTTGCGGGCTTCCAGGCTGGGGGAACGCGCGGCGCCACCCTTCTGGCCGGTGCCGCAACAATCCGGATTCACGGCCGCGACATTCCGGTCCGCGCCGAGATCGGCGAGTTGGACATGCTTTCGGCCCATGCCGGGCAGGACGAGCTGCTCCGCTGGGCGAGAGCTGTTAAAGGCCGGCCAAAGCGGGTCTTCATCGTGCATGGCGAGCCCGGGGCGTCAGACACGTTGCGCCGCCTGCTGCGTGACCGGCTGGATTGGGACTGCCATGTACCCAAGCATGGCGAAAGGGTGGAATTGCCATGAACCGCATCACACGGCACGGGATGAGGCTCGCCGCTGCCCTGGCTGCCCAATTGTTGCTGAACCCGGCACAGCCTTACGCCCAGACACCAACGCCACGAGATACCGGGGGCATCGCCCTTGCGCCAGAGGATGCGCAACTGCGCCGTTTCTATGACCTGCGCAATCAACGTCCTGCCTGGACGGAGGCGAACTGGTCGCTTGCCGATGAAATCCTGCGAGGGGCGGGCACGGAAGGTCTTGAGCCGGAGGAATACCGCGCAGCGGGGGGCCGCGATGCGGTGTCGCGTGACCGGGCCCGAACCGCCGCAATCCTTGCCTATGCGCGCGACCTTCACCTGGGGCGCAGCGCCCTGCGCAACCTGGACAAGGACATTCTCCTGCCAAACCCGTCCTTTGATGCGGCCGCGGCGCTGGCCGCCGCGCTCGACAAGGGCGGTCTGGCGCAATTCCTCACCGGCCTTCCGCCCGTTGACGTGGAGTACCGCCAGCTGCGCCTGACTTTGGCGCGCTATCGCGCGATCGCGGACCGGGGTGGATGGATCAAGCTGGATGCGGCCAGCAGCGAAGAAGAAATCCGCGCCCGCCTGGAAAGGGAATATCCTTCGCTGGCGGGCCGAGAAATCGCCGCCAGTCTGAAGCTGTTCCAGGAATGGCACGGATTGGAGACAAGCGGCACGCTGGACCGCATCACACTGGCGGCGATGAACGTCTCGGCGCCGGAACGCGTCCGGCAGATTGCCGCCAATATGGAGCGCTGGCGCTGGCTGCCACGGCCGATGGAATCCTCGCGCATCACCGTCAACGTTCCCGCCGCAATGCTGACGCTTCTTGCAGACGGCAGGACTTTGCTCACGTCGCGGGTCATCGTTGGGAGGCCGGCAACCCCGACCCCCATCCTCCGGGCGGACGGCGTCGGCGTCACCGTCAATCCGCCATGGACCGTACCCCGCTCCATCGCCACCAGGGAAATGTTGCCAAAGCTGAAGCGCAATCCGGCATGGCTCAAGTCGCAGAATATCATCCTGCTGGACGGGCCGCCGGGCGATCCGCATGGACTCAAAGTCAACTGGCGCGGCCTGTCGGCCGGCAATTTTCCCTACCGCCTGCAACAGCTTCCCGGTCCCGACAATTCCCTGGGATTGATCAAGCTTGAGTTGCCCAACCGCTTCGACGTCTATCTGCACGACACGCCGGGCAAAGCCGCCTTCGCCGCACCGCGGCGTGCGCTCAGCCATGGCTGCGTACGGGTCGAGCGGATTCTGTCGCTGGCGGCGCACGCACTCTCGCAAGACAGCATCGCGGCGGCGATACGCATCAGCGATGCGATCGCGGCCGGCAAGACGCGCACCCTGCCCTTGGCGCAAACGCTGCCGGTCTATTTTCTCTATATGACGGCGGAAGCCAACACCCTCGGCGAAGCGCGCTTCTGGTCCGACCTCTATAACCGCGACAGGCGCCTCCTCCTGAAATTGCAGGCCCCGCCGGAATTGCGGCTGGCAGCGCAGAATGTGAAATGTCCGACAGGATAAGGGCGCAACCTTGCCGCCCCCCTGCAACCATCTTAAAAACGGACAATGCAATCCAGAATTGGAAGACGCCAGCTCCTGGGCGCCGCCGCCATTTTTGCGTCCGGCTTCGCGCGCCCATCATTGGCTAACGGAGCGCCACGCATCCTGTCGTTCGATAATCTCCATACCGGTGAAAAGTTGCGTGCCGAGTATTGGACGGGTGGCGCCTATCAGGCCGATGCCCTAAAAGCCGTCGACAAGGTTCTGCGGGATTTCCGCACCGGCGAAATCCACCCCATCGACCCGCGCCTGCTTGACCTGCTCTCGCAACTGCATGGCCAGATGGAAACAACGGCCCCGTTCCAGGTGATCTCCGGCTATCGCTCACCCTTGACCAACGCCGGACTGCGCCAGGGCGGTCACTCCGGCGTCGCTTCAAAAAGCCTGCATATGGAAGGCATCGCCATTGATGTCCGCATCGCGGGCAAGCCGCTGGCCGGATTGCATCGGGCCGCTCTTTCCTTGCAGGGCGGCGGCGTGGGCTATTACCCCGCGTCCAATTTCGTCCACGTCGATATCGGACGGGTGCGGCGCTGGTCCAGCGCTTGATTACCGCGGCCGAACAATGATGGCGGCACTCGCCAGGCGCTCAAATAGACGCTTTTTGCGTACCAGCGGCCACCAGTCATAAAGGAAAATCTCGATCGGCCGCCAGTTGGCGACCCAACCCAGGATGATCAACCCTTCCCGCAGGATGAGGGCCGGCTGCTCATGGGGAATGAGCCGGGGCAGGACGGTGCTGAGGGTCATGCAGATCGCCAGCACCGCAAGGCCCACCATCAGCGAATAGCGTCCGATACGGAAAAGCTCGCGTAGTTCCGCCGATGTCGCCTTGGCGCGATAGGCGAAATAGCGCTGCATGGCGGCGCCGAGATGGCGCGCCTGTTCGCCCAGCGCCTCGTCCGGCGGCATGTGAATCAAAATCTCCAGCGGCGCCTTGCGCGGCAATTCACGCGCCCAGCTGACAATAAATTCCTCGGCCTCGCGATCCAGGTCACGCTCACGGAAGGGTTGCGGGTCCAGCGTGTCGAATAGCTGGCCGACCTTTTCGACCTGTAGTTCGATGGAAGCTTTCAGCTGCGTCATGCCGGGCATGGCAAATCCGCCTGAAACTGTCGAACCTCATGCATGCGCTTCAGTGGGAAATCAGAACGCAAAATTCTGCCCCAAGCAGAATATCGTGGGTAACGCCGCCGAAGGCCCATTCCGCCATCCGGTTATGGCCATAGGCGCCGGCAATGACGAGGTCAGGCACTAGGCGCCGCAATTCACCGAGCAGCGAGGGACTGTGAGAGCCTGCCACCCCGACCGACTGCACGTCGCTGCTGATCCCATGACTGCCCAGCCAGCCCGCGACATCCTCCAGCCGCTGGCGGCATTGGCCTACCCCATTCAGGGAGGTGATTTCCAGGATGGTGCAGTTTTGCGCCGATTCAAGGAGCGGCAGAGCGTCAACAACCGCCCGGCGCGCCTCCCTTTCATCCTTCCACGCAATCACGGCACGGCGAATGTGCAGGCTGGAAAGACCTTTCGGAACGATGAGAACCGGCCGTCCCGCCCGCATCGCGAGCTCGCCCAGATTCACCGAGGCATCGCTGCCTGTCACAATCAGGTCGGCGGCGCGCGCCTCCTGCGCGAAAAAGGCCAAAGGCGAGCCCACGCAAAGCGTCGAGCGCCACTCGACCTTCTTCACCCGGCCTTCCATGGCAATGCGAAACTGCGTCTCGCAGGCTTGCATATCCCGGGCAGCCCGGTCCTGCACTTCCTGGACCATCTCGGCCGTTACGGCCGCCAGGTTTTCAAAATAGGTGGTCGGAAAGGGAGCGATTGCGGCAATACCGATTACCCTCGCGCTCGACTGCACGGCCAGTTCCGCTGTCAGCCTCAGGAGAGCGTCATTGTCCGACGCCGGATTCAGCCGGACCATGATATTGCGATAGGCCATACTGGACTCCCGTAAAAAGCCGTCGCCCTCCAGGCGATTGGCGCCTCGTCTCGCGAGACATCATGGCTTTTCGGCGCGGCCCCGCCTTGCGCTGGATCAACCAGCGTGCCGGCTCTAGGGATCGTCATTGAGGATGCGCAGCGCATCCCCGTCCATATCGTCATATTGGCCGCTGGAAAGCGCCCAGATCAGCACCGCCAGGGCGCCAAGGCCGGACAGCAGCGCCGCCGCGATAATCAGCGCCATCCCGCTCATGGCCGCACCAGGCGCAGGGCGTTGAGCGTCACCAGCAGGGAGGAACTGGCCATGGTGGCCGCCGCCACAGCAGGTGAGACCATGCCGAAAGCCGCCAACGGTATGGCCGCGACATTATAGAGCGCCGCCACTGCGAAATTCTGCAGCACCAGCCATTTGGCCTTGCGGGCGACATCCACCGCTTCCAGCAGCGGTGCAAGGCCATCACCGCGCATCACGATGTCAGCGGCAAGCTGGCTGACATCGGAGGCATCACCGGGCGCGATGGAGACATGCGCAAGCGCCAGCGCGGCAGCATCGTTGAGGCCGTCGCCCACCATCAGCGCCTTGAGGCCATGGCCCTGCAGGTTCCTGAGATAGTCCACCTTGCCGGCGGGGGTGACGCCCGAATGCCAGATGTTGATCCCGGCCTCGCGCGCGATCTGCGCCGCCGGGCCGCTGCGGTCGCCCGTCACCATCTCCACGCCGATGCCGCGCGCGGCAAGGCCCAGCACAAGGGCGCGAATTTCCGGCCTGATGCGGTCGCGGAAGGAAAATTGCACTGCCGGTCCCTGGCCCTCGCGGTACCAAAGCCCGCTGCCCACGGCTTCGGGGACGATGCCGCACCAGGCCGCGTTACCGAGGCGGCGCGCGTCCGGTCCCGTTCCTGCTTCCAGTCCTTCACCCGGATATTCGCGCACATCCGGATCGACCAGGCCGGGACCGGCCGCATTGGCCAGCGCTTGCGAAAAAGGATGCCGGCTGGCGCGCGCCAGCCGCGCCGCGCTTTCCAGCGCGCCGGCAGGCAAGGCGTCGTCCGGATCCAGCACCGGCATGCCCAGGGTGAGGGTCCCGGTCTTGTCGAAAACGGCAATGTCGATTTCCGCCAGGCGTTCCAGCGCGTCACCCGACTTTATGAAGAGGCCGCGGCGGAACAGCCGCCCGCTGGCGGCAACCTGGACGGCGGGAACCGCCAGCCCCAAAGCGCAAGGGCATGTGATGATAAGAACGGCAATGGCGTCGGTCAGGGCCTTGGCCGGGGAAGCCCCGGCGGCCAGCCAGCCCACGAGTACCAGCAGAGACAATCCGGTGACCAGCGGCACATAGGCCTTTGCCGCCTTCTGGGCCAGGCCGACATAGCGGCTGCGGCCCTGCTGTCCCGCCTCCAGCATGCGGGCCAGGTCGGCAACCAGCGAGTCCTCGGCCTTTGCCGTGACGTCCAGCGTCACCGGCGCGCCGGTGATGACGGCGCCCGACAGAATGGCGGATCCCGGCGCCAGCGTCACCGGCAGGCTTTCACCCGTCACCAGCGAAACATCAGCTTCGGTGCCGCGATCCACCAGCCGGCCATTGGCGGGAACGCGGTCGCCGCTGGCCAGGAAGATGCGGTCCCCCGGTTTGAGCTCGCGCGCCGCCACCGTTTCCAGCGATCCCGCGGCCGTGAAGCGCCGCGCCAGTTGCGACTGCATCGCCAGCAAATGCTCCGCGGCGCCGCGGGCCTTCTGCCGCAATCTGAAATCCAAATAGCGGCCGATCAGCAGCAGGAAGGTCAGCATCACGGCAGCGTCGAAATAGGTATGCTCCGCGTTGGTCAGCGTCTGGTAGAGGGAAAGTCCCAGCGCCAGCAGCAGCGCCAGGCTGATGGGCACATCCATGTTGGTGCGGCCGTGACGCAGCACCGACCAGGCGGAGATGAAGAAGGTCTGTCCGGCATAGAAAGTGACCGGCACCGATACCAGGCCCGCCAGCCAGAAAAAGGACTGGCGCATGGACGGCTCCAGGTCGCTGCCGTACCAGATCGCATCGGTCAGGCCCATGACGAAAACGCTGGCAAAGCCCGATACCGCCAGGCAACGCAGAAGCTTGCGCCCTTCACGGACCGTGGCATCGGCTTGCGGCTCCGCGGCAAAGGGTTGCGCCTGGTAGCCCAAATTGCGCACACGTTCCAGAACCGCCTGTGGCCTGACGATATCATCCTGCCAGTGCACGCTGAGCTTGCCGGTGGAGAGATTGAGCCTTGCCCCGGTGACGCCCGGAATGGCGCGCACGCCGCCTTCGATCTTGGCGATGCAACCGGCACAGCGCGCACCACTGACCACGGCTTCAAAATGACTGTTGCCGTCGCGCCCATGATGGACGAAGGCCGACAGGTCGTCGGCGCTCTGCGGCACCAGGCTCATGGCAGCCATATGCGACGCTCCGTCTCGAAGGGAATGCCGCCCGCGGCGCGAATGACGGCATTGCGCCTGCCATGGGCTGCATCGGGAATTTTCGCTTCGTAAAGGCCGGGACCGACCGCCGCCAGCCGGATGGGCAGATCGCGGAAAGTATCGGCCGGATGGCGCAGCGCGCCCGCCAGCTGCAGCCCTTCCACCGGCGCTCCATCGGGTCTGGTCACCGCAAGGCGCAGCCGGACCGGGGATGCAGCGGTGTCGAGCGACAGCGTCGCATGCCAGCCTTCGGCCTGCTGGCGCGCCCGCGCCGCCAGTATGGCGTTGTAGTTCAGCCCCTGCTGATAGGGCCGCACGCGATCCTCGCCATGGAAACTTTGCAGCGACAGCGTCACGAACCAGGCATTGGCGGCAAGAACAACGCCAAAGAACCCGCCCAGCCACAGGGCCACGCCGCGTCCGGTCAGGGTCCGATTCATGACTTTCCTCCCACAAAAATGGCCTCGGTGGCGCGTTGCTCGCCGTCCACGCCCAGGATGAACTGCACCGGCTGCGGGCCTGGCTTGATGTCGCGCCGTGCGCCCGTCACCAGCACGCGCAGGGTGCGCACCTTGTCGGCCTCGACCGCGATGGTGGCGGGGAGCCTGTCGCCCACGCCGATCACGTTGATTTTCGCGGCCCTCAGGCCGACCAGGTCGAGCGTGAAATTGCGGGCGCGGCCGTTCCGGTTCTCGATCTTGATGGTGTATCCGTTGCGCACCGAGCCATCGGCCAGGGTCACGAAAGCCGGATTGCGGTCGCGGATCACGTCCAGTGCAATGGTGTGGCGGTTCATCAGGCTGAACAGCATGATGCCGGCCACCAGCACGATCACCGCGCCATACAGGATGGTGCGAGGCCGCAGGAAGCGGAACCGGGGCCGCTCGCCCTTGAGGCGCCGCTGCACATTGGCTTCGGTGTCGAAGGCGATCAGGCCTTCGGGGCGCCCGATGCGGCGCATGATGTCGTCACAGGCATCGATGCAGAGGGCGCAATTGATGCATTCCAGTTGCGCCCCGTCGCGGATATCGATCCCCATGGGGCAGGCGGCGACGCATTGCTTGCAGTCGATGCAATCCCCACGCCCTTCCCAGGACTGCCCCTTGCGATGCGCGCCACGCACCTCGCCCCGGTCCCGCCGGTAGGTAACGGACAGCGCCTCATTGTCGGTCATTGCCGCCTGGATACGCGGCCAGGGGCACATATAGGTGCAGACCTGCTCGCGCATCAGCCCGCCCAGCGTGTAGGTGGTAAATGCCAGCATGGCGATGAAGACATAATTGCCGGTGGCGGCGCTGCCCTGCAGCAGCTGTTGCAACAGGGTGGGCGCATCATTGAAATAGAAGACCCAGGCGCCGCCGGTGGCCACCGCGAACAGGAGCCAGATCGTGTGCTTTGAGACACGTTTGAAGATCTTGGAAGCGTCCCAGGGAGCGGCGGCCAGGCGGATGCGGGCGGAGCGGTCACCCTCGATCTTGGTTTCCACCCAGATGAAAAGGTCGGTCCATACCGTTTGCGGACAGGAATAGCCGCACCATAGCCGCCCGAATAGCGCGTTGATGAGGAAGAGCGCGACCGCCGAGAGGATCAGCAGCCCGGCGATGTAATAGACTTCCTGAGGCCACAATTCGATGAAGAAGAAATAGAGGCGCTGGCGTTCCAGATCGACCAGCACGGCCTGGCCCGGCGCATCGGGGCCGCGATCCCAGCGCAGCCAGGGCACGAGATAGTAGATGCTGAGGGTGATGGCCATCATCCCCCATTTGAGGGAGCGGAAAAGCCCATCCTGTTCCTTCGGATGGATCGGAATGCGCGACTTGTAGAGCTTGCGCTGCGCGGCGCTGTTGCTGGCTTCAGCGTCGGAGCGGACAATGCCCTCGGCCGCCATCGCCGGCGGCGGTACGGCTTTGCCGTTGACCAGGAATATCGGCGCCGTCATTCCCCGCCGCCGAGACTGTGGACATAGACGGACAGCGCCTTGATCGTGGCAGGCGACAGCCGCCCACCCCAGGTCGGCATCACGCCGCTATGGGCATTCCAGATCTGCTCATGGATTTCATCGCGGCTGCCACCATAGAGCCATTCATTGTCGGTGAGATTGGGGGCGCCATCCTTGCGCTGGCCCTGCCCCGCAGGCCCATGGCAGCTGGCGCAATTCTCCTTGTAGAGCGGCGTGGCGCGGCCGACCGCGGCCGCATCGGCCGGGCGGTGCGACAGGCGCAGGACATATTCGGCCAGGTCGTCGATCTGCTCCGGCTTCAGGATGCCGGCCTTGCCCCAGGCCGGCATCTGCGAAGCACGAGTGTCCGGATGCACCGACCGCACACCTACCGTGATGGTGTGCTGGATGTCGGCGAGCTTTCCGCCCCACAGCCAGACATCGTCATTCAGGTTGGGATAACCCTTGAACCCCTGGCCGCCGCTGCCGTGGCAGCCGGCGCAATTGTCGCCGAACACGGTCTTGCCCTCGGCCATGGCGAATTGCAGCAGCGCGGGATCGCTCTGGATCTGCCCCAGGCTGGCGCTTCCCAGAATTTTTTCCTGCCCCGCGCGTGCGGATTTGAGCGCGGCCACTTCCGCCGTGACCGCGTCGCGCTGGGAATGATCCAGAATCCCGCGCGTGTATCCGCTCAGGGTCGGCCAGGCCGGCATGACGATCCAGTAGCCGACAGCCCAGAGAATGGTGGCGTAGAAAATGCCCAACCACCAGCGCGGCATCGGCGTGTCCAGCTCCTTGATCCCGTCCCATTCATGGCCGGTGGTCCGGGTGCCGGAATGCTTGTCGACTTCCTTGTCAGACATCGGTTTCATCATCCTTGAGCGGAATTTGGGCGGCGCGCTCGAAATGGGCCTTGTTGCGCGGCCAATAGGCGTAGACCGCAGCGGCCAGGAACATCAGGGTGAAATAGACGGCGTCCCAGCTGCGGGTGAAGGCCAGGACATCCTCGAAGGCCAGGTTCATTCTCTATCTCCGGTGTTCGGGCGCGTCTGCGCGATAGGTCTTGAAGTCGACCAGCGTGCCCAGCATCTGCAGATAGGCGATCAGCGCATCGGCCTCGGTGAGCATGTCCTTCTGGCCGTCAAAATCGCGCGAAGCGGCCTTGGGATAGCGCTTCTGCATCGCCTCGACCCCTTCATGGTCGGGATCGGCCTGCGCCTCCAGATCCGCTTGTGCGTTGGCGAGCTGCTCGTCGCTATAGGGCACGCCGACGGTGCGGTTGGCCCGCAGGTAATTCCGGACCTCGCGATAGTCCAGCTTCGTCCGCTCCAGCTTCGCATAGGGCGGCATCACCGATTCCGGAACCAGGGAGCGGGGATCGGAAAGGTGCTGGCGCTGCCAGTCGTCGGAATATTTGCCGCCTACTCGCGCCAGGTCGGGACCGGTGCGTTCCGAGCCCCATTGGAAGGGGTGGTCGTACATGCTTTCCGAGGCCAGGCTGTAATGGCCGTAGCGCTCGACCTCGTCGCGCAGCGAGCGCACCATCTGGCTATGGCAGAGGTAGCAGCCTTCGCGGACATAGATATTGCGCCCAGCCAGCTCCAGCGGCGTATAGGGCCGCATGCCTTCCACCTTCTCCACCGTGCCCTTGACCCAGAAGAGCGGCGCAATCTCGATCAGCCCGCCGATCGCCACCACGATCAGGATGCCCACCAGCATGATGATGGAGTTGCGTTCGAT
>DATFFI010000201.1:0-18615 GCA_035250225.1 Rhizomicrobium sp.
TCTCCGCCGTGCTGCTGATCTCGGGCCTCTGGCTGCTGGTCGTCTATGTTCCTGCCGCCCATTGGGTGTGGGGCGGCGGCTGGCTCGCGGCGCGCGGCACGATGGATTATGCCGGCGGTATCGTCGTGCATGTGACGGCGGGCGTTTCGGCGCTGGTGATCGCCGCCATGCTGGGCTGCCGCCAGGAATTCCCCCATGTGAAGCCGCCGCACGCGCCCTGGATGGTGATGGTCGGCGCCTCGCTGCTCTGGGTCGGCTGGTTCGGCTTCAATGCCGGCAGCGCGCTGACGGCCGGCGGCGATGCCGGCATGGCCCTGCTGGCGACCCATCTGTCGGCTGCCACCGCCACCCTGGTGTGGATGGCGATCGAATGGATCAAGTTCGGCAAGCCCAGCCTGGTCGGCGCCGTCACCGGCACCATCGCGGGCCTGGCCACCATCACCCCGGCTTCCGGTTATGTCGGGCCGGCCGCGGCCGTGCTGATCGGCGCCACCTCCGGCGTGGTCTGTTTTGCGGCCGTGCTGCTGGTCAAGCGGGTGCTGAAGGTGGACGACGCGCTTGATGTGCTGGGCGTCCATGGCGTGGGCGGTGCGCTGGGTACCCTGGCGCTGCCCTTCCTCACCATGATCGGCGGCGGCGGTGTGGCGCTGTCGCGCAGCCTCGGCGAGCAGTTCCTGGCCCAGGCCATCGGCGTGGGCGCGGTGGCGATCTGGGCGATCATCGCCACGGTCATCATCACCAAAGTGACGGCGCTGACGGTTGGCCTGCGGGTCGACAAGGAAAGCGAGACCGTGGGCCTGGACTTCGCCGATCATGGCGAAACCGGCTATCATAATACCGCCCGGTAAGGAGCGACTCATGAAACTGGTTACAGCCATCATTCAACCGCACCGTCTTGAGAAGGTGCGCGAAAGCCTCACCGCCATCGGCATCGAGGGCATGACCGTCAGCGAAGTGCGCGGTTACGGCCGGCAGAAGGGCCACACCGAAATCTATCGCGGCGCCGAATACCAGATATCCTTCCTGCCCAAGCTCAAGCTGGAGGTGGCGGTGAAGGATGGCCGGGTCGATGACGTGGTCAGCACCATCGCCAACGCTTCGCGCACCGGCAAGATCGGCGACGGCAAGATCTTTGTGGTCGATCTGAAGCAGGCGCTGCGGGTACGTACGGGTGAAACCGGAGATGACGCTTTATAAGAACCCCTCCGCCCTTCGCTGGCCCCCGGCGCGCAATGCGCGCCGGATTCATAGTTGAAGATGGGCGGCGCTTCGCGCCTGGCCAGCTACGGGCATCTCCCCTTTGGTTACGCTGCGCGCAAAAAAAGGGAGGAGGGCCTTTCGTCTGCAATCAGATGCTCTTGAAAAACCGCTCCAGCCGGAAGAGGCCCAGCCATGTCCTGGGGCCATCGGCATTGAGGAAATCATAGGAGCCGACGGTCGCTTCGGCGCGCGCCATCAGATTTTCGACCGGGACGAAACCGACGCCGCCAATGTCCGGCGTGGCGCGGCTGTCCAGGGAGTCGTCGCGATTGTCGCCCATCACGAACAGATGATGTGCGGGCACCGTGAATATCTTGGTGTCGTCCAGCCAGCCGTCCCAGCGGATCTTGAAGATGGTGTGCTGCACGCCGCCGGGCAGGGTCTCGGTATAGAGATTGGCTTCGGTGTAGCTGCCGTTGCGGTCCTCGACCTGGCCCATGCCCTTCCACAGCAGCGGCACCGTCTTGCCGTTGATGGTCAATTGCCCCGCTTTCATCTGGATGCGGTCGCCGGGCAAGCCCACCACGCGCTTGACGTAAGTGAGCTTGGGATCGCGGGGGAGGCGGAACACCACGACATCGCCATATTTCGGCATCTCGCCCAGCAACCGGGTCTCGGATTTGGGACCCATGCCCATGGGCACCGACCAGCGGCTATAACCATAGGGATATTTGCTCCCGATCAGGGCGTCGCCGATCGCCAGGGTCGGCTGCATCGAGCCGGTCGGGACATAGAAGGGCTGGGCGATGGCGGTGGTGGAGATGAACACCAGGCCGACCACGAGCAGGGGCTCGGCGACAAAGGTCCAGAGGGCGCGAAGCGGGGATGTCATGGGTGTATTGTCGGGTCCGGCAGGCCTGGCTTCAAGCCAATTTCTGTTAATCCTTGACGGGAAAGGGGGAAAACCGGATATCCCCCCGAAATTCGTCGGTCTACCGCTTCGCACCTTGAGACCCCAATGTTGGAGATTTCCCAGACTTTCGGTTTCGACGCCGCCCACCAGCTCGGTGCCGGCGCGCCGGAAAACCGCCGCCTGCACGGGCATTCCTTCCAGGCGGACGTGACGCTGCGCGGACAGGCCGGCGCCGATGGCTTCCTGCGCGACTTCGGCGAGGTCGATGCGGTGCTGAAGGCGATCCGCGAAAGCCTCGATCATCATCTGCTCAATGAGGTCGAAGGGCTGGGCACACCGACGCTAGAGAATATCGCCCGCTATATCTTCACGCGGGCGAAAGCCAAGCTGCCGGAAGTGGCGCGCGTTACCGTGCGGCGGCCGTCATACGGCCAGAGCTGTGCGTATGAAGGATAGGGCAATGTCGAAGAAATTGACCCAGCTCGGCCGCAATGTGCAGCGGCCCGCTTCCCCGGACAAGGCGGTACTGGAAACGGTGCCCAATCCGCATCCCGATGCCGACTATGTCGTGCGCTTCACCGCGCCCGAATTCACCACCCTGTGCCCGATCACCGGCCAGCCCGACTTCGCGCATTTCGTGATCGACTATGTTCCGGGCAAGACGCTGGTCGAATCCAAGTCGCTGAAACTCTACCTCACCAGCTTCCGCAATGTCGGCAGCTTCCACGAGGACACCACCATCGCCATTGCCAAGCGCATGGTTGCGGCGGCGAAGCCGAAATATCTGCGCATCGGCGGTTACTGGTATCCGCGCGGCGGTATTCCGCTCGACATTTTCTGGCAGACCGGAAAGTTGCCGGCAGGCGTGTGGTTACCTGACCCGGGCGTCTCACCTTACAAAGGTCGCGGCTAAACGGGCTTATTCCCCGCGCAGTGGGGAAATTGCATGGCTTTTAAGGTGTGGGGGGCGATCCCTGGCGGATCTCGCGATCGCTGCGCTGCTTGGGCAGGCTTTCCTCGATGTCCAGCCGGGCCCGGTCCAGCATCTGGGCGGCGTCGTTGAGGCCGAAATCCCGCACCGTCTCCACGATCTGGCGCAGCGCCTCGACGACGTAACGCAAGGGCTTGGGATCGGCTTCGACTGGGATGTTATTGATGGTCATTGGAGACACGAACTTTCGAAAATTGGGAGGCGTTGATCCAGCCTTGCGTGTCGCTGACGTCGCCATAGAGGCGCACAATGTCCACGACCGTGCGATGCGCGCCTTCGGCCGGAACATGCTCGAGCGCATGGCTGGCCGATGCGTCGTGCAGGAAGGTGAAGTTATGGCCCCGATGAAAGGCGTCGATTGCGGTTGAAAGGCAGGCGGTCTCGCCGGCGAAGCCCGCCAGCACGAAGGGCTGGCCGCTGCGGCCCATAATGTCGGCGAATTCGCGGCTGGAATAGCAGGAAGGCCGGTTGCGCTCGAAGATCATGTCGCAGCCATGCGGCTCGAAACCTTCGATCCAGCGCGCAAAGCGCGAATTGGGATTGAAGAAGGGTGCGTTGTCGATCCAGCGCATATAGGCGACCGGAAAACCATTGGCGCGGGCATGATCCAGCGCCTCGCGGCAACGTTCCAGCGCCGCCGGGGCGTCTGCCAGCGCCAGCGCCCGCGGTGTGGCGATATATTCCTGCTGCAGATCCACCAGCACCAGGGTGGGGATGGCGCGGGGATTGGCATAGGCGCGGAAATTGACGATCGACATCATGCGGCCGCGGCTTTGCGGGTGGAATGGGTGACAGGCCGTGCGGCCGAACGCTCCAGCACGCCGAGCAGGTGCCAGCGGCCTTCCGGACGGATAATCACATAGGGATTGATGCCGATGGCGATGGCGTTGGGATGGCGGTCCATCTCCAGCACCATCTCGACATAGTCATGGTCGGAGAAGACCAGTTCGTTGCCACCCTCGAAAGTGCGGAAGCCGAAGCGGGCCCAGAAACCCGCAATTTCCTTGCGGGCATGGCCATAGGCCCGCCGGTAGCCCTTAATCCGCGCCAGTTCGATACCCGCTCTGACGATCTGGAAGGCAATCCTGCTGTGGCGGAATTCGTGACGTACCGCCAAGCGCTCCATCTTGACGAAATCGGCGAAGAAACGCAGGCGCAGGGTGGCGGCGGGCTCGTCGCCGACATAGCCGATCAGATGTGTGGCCGCCAGGTCGTTGCCGTCGAACTCTTCCTCATACGGACAATCCTGTTCCGCCATGTAGACCGCGCTGCGGACGGACATGACCTTGAAAAGGTCTTCCACGCTACGGGCCACCGTCATCGCCGCGCCCTTGTTTCTGCCGGCGCGGTAAGTGTCATAGGCGGGCAGGTTGGCGGCAGGTTCATCGCCGCGCCGGAAGACATGTAGGTCCGGATTAAAGGTGTCGCCCAGGCGCACACCCTGCCGGAAACCGATCGATTCAATAAATTCGCGTCCGATCCGGGTGGCGGCGCGGGCGTAAAGGTTGACCCCCGCATAAAGCGGCGAGTTGACCTTTTCGATCACTGCCGGCACGCCAGCCGCCAGGATGCCGGGAGCATAGAGCGCCCAGGCATAGATCGCGGCCGGCCTTTCATTCTGGGGGGTCAACAGGCGCAAGTCGGGGGTGAGGCAGTCCAGAGTCCCTTCGACCAGGGCCTTGTGACCCTCTCGGTTCAGCATCAGGAAGGCAAAGAAACCCTCTCCCTTTAGTGTTCGCCAATCGTAACGGCTCTTGCGGCATATTGCCCATAAGTTGTCTGGATTGTGAGATACAACTTTTTGGATTGTCTCGATGTCAGCAAGCTGCCCCATGGCATTTTCCGCGGCAGCAATCAGAGTTTCCAGACCCGCACCCGACGGGTTGAAGACAACCAGTTTTTTCGAGTAATCGCTGGGGCTTAGTCTATCCAGCGAACGTTTGGGAGCAGGGGCGTAGGTCAGGTTCGGGGTGGCCGATTTTCCGAGACCCAACGTTTGAATCGTCATAGTCTGGTACCTATTTCCCAACGAGACAGTTGATCTGGTACAATAGTTAAGTGATGCCGGGGATGCCGTATGCAGTCGCCAGATGACAGGGGTGTTCCGGAAAACGAACACGACGTCGAAACCGCCTCCGTTCCCACGCTTCGGTCCATCCAAGACTGGGATGGCGTAAGGCTGTTCTTGCAAGTGGTACGCCACGGCAGCTTCCGGGCGGCCGCCGAACATCTCGGCCAGTCGGTGAACGCCCTGCGCCGTCATGTCCAGGAGCTGGAGCACCAGTTGGGTGTCACGCTGCTGACCCGGCATGTCGATGGAATCCGCATCACCGATGAAGGCAAGGAAGTTTTTGTCGCCGCCCAGCGCATGGAAGCTGCGTCTTTCGGCTTGGTCCGCGCGCGCGATGGCGCCGATCCCGCCATCTCCGGCGAGGTGCGGCTGGCGGTGACGGAAGGGCTGGGCACTTTCTGGATCGCGCCGCGTGTCGTCGAATTCCAGCGCAGCTATCCCAAGCTGCTGATCGATATGAGCTGCGCCATGCATTCGGCTGACGTTCTTCGCATGGAGGCGGACGTCTCATTGCAGCTCACCCGTCCGACATCGCCCGATTTGAAGCTGGTCAAGGTGGGGCGTTTGCACGCCATTCCCTATGCCGCCAGGTCCTATATCGAGCGCTATGGCGCGCCACGCACCGTCGAGGAGTTGCTGCGTCACCGCCTCTGCATCCAGGTGGCGCAGCAGGTGGCAGACACCACACCGGGCTATGATCAATTGTTCCCCGGCGTGCCGCAACCCGGCTTCGTCGCCATCCGTAACAATGTCTCCAGCGCGCATTACTGGTCTATCGCCAAAGGTGCGGGAATCGGCTTTTTGCCCACCTATGCCACCGCCCTGGGTGCGGCGGTGAGTCCGGTAGAGATTCCAGGCGCCTATTTCCCCTCGGATATCTGGATAGCATATCATCCCGATGCGGCGCGTATTCCGCGCGTGCGCCGCCTGCTGGACTGGGTGATCGAATCCTTCGACCCGCAGAAATTCCCATGGTTCCGCGATGAGTACATCTCTCCGAAGGATCTGCCGGAAAGCGTGGGCGAAGCAGCAATCAATCTCTTCGCCGGCTTTGGCGGCTATCAGGCCGAAGAGCGCGATCCATACTATTCCATGACCGCCTGAACCGAAGTGCAGCTTGCAAGCAAAAACGCGCCCGGCAGACCCGGGCGCATTTTGCTTTATGCGGAACTCAAGCTTTCACATACTTGTCGAACCACGCGACCGTGCGGGTCCAGGCATCCTTGGCCGCCGCTTCGTCGTAGCGGGGTGTGGTGTCGTTGTGGAAGCCGTGCTGGGCCTTGGGGTAGATGTGGCCTTCATGGGGTACGCCGGCTTCCTTGAGCGCGGCCTGATAGGCGGGCCAGCCGCCGGCCAGGCGCGTATCGGCCTCGCCATGCAGCACCAGCATCGCGGCCTTGATCTTCGGCACATCCGTCACCGCCGCCGCGGCGCCATAGTAAGGCACGCCTGCGGCCAGGTCGGCGCCCATGCGCACCGCCAGCTGGTTGGTGACGCCGCCGCCATAGCAGAAACCGGTCGCGCCGATCTTGCCAGTCGAGTCCGGGCGGTTCTTGAGGGACATGGCCGCCGCGAACATGTCTTCCTGCATTCTGGCGCGATCGACCTGGCCGAACAGCTGGCCGCCCTTCTCATCATCGCCGGGATAGCCGCCGACCGAGGTGAGGCCGTCCGGCGCCAGCGCCATGTAACCCGCGGTCGCCAGGCGGCGCGCAACATCCTTCACATAGGGATTGAGGCCGCGATTTTCGTGCACCACCAGGATGGCAGGCAGGCGCGTATTGCCCGCGCTGGCGGGACGCACCAGGTAACCGCTGATGCTGCCATTGCCCTGGGGCGAGGGGATCGAGACCGTCTGGATGCGGATGCGGCTGTCATTTTCCGGCACCTGGATGGCCCAGGCATAGTTGGGCTTCAGCATCTCGAACAAGGCCGCGGCGGTGACGCCGCCGACGGCGAATTTCTTCGCCCCGTCCATGAATTCGCGGCGGCCGATGGCGCCATGGACATAGGAGTCCAGCAGGTCGAGCAGTTCCTGCGGAAAATCCGATGCCTTTTTGCGTTCCGAAATCCGGTTTTCCTGGAGTGTCAAAGCCGCCTCCCTTGCGGCAGCGGTCCATCCGCCTGCTCGGCAGGAAAGCTATCAGCAGGATTGTGAAAGCAAAAAGGCGGCGCAGCGAGTCCAAAAACGAAAAAGCCCGGCACCAATGCCGGGCTTTTTCGTTTCGTGAAAGAATGGCTCGCCATACAGGATGGAGCTATGAACTGGAAATTGCGGGCATTTTGGGAGCCCCAACCGACCAACGCGAAGTGGAAATGGACGGGCAGGAAAGGCGGCCCTAAGCGATAGGCGACGTTTTGCCATCCGCCACCTGAAATGGCCATTTCTGTGGGAAATTCCCCTCAGCACCCCCCCCCAAAATCCGCGAATCGCCCTACCCTGTGGGAGTTAGGCGGCGACAAAGTGCCTCCAGCGCCCAAAAAGGGTGGCTATTCACGATTTTTCTTGAGGCGCATTCCATGAGTCGATCCTTGGCCCAGCTTAGTAATACGGTCCATATCGATAGCTGCCGTCAGTCGTCCGGGGCAGTCTGCCCGTCGTGCAAAGAAGGCAAGCGCATCACCCCGAGCACCAAGGGCACCTACCGCTGCAATGCCTGCAGGAAGGATTTCAGGATCAATGCCGGGAAGGCTGGAAAGCTGAAGATCGTAAATTCTCCGGTCCTCCAACTATATCACTCTACGAAGCTAGGCAATATCTACAATGCCGACAGCCTCGATGTGATGAAGGCATTGAAAGCTGGAAGTGTCGATCTGGTGATGACCAGCCCTCCATTCGGCCTTACCCGAGAGAAAGAATACGGAAACGTACGCGAGGACGAATACCTTAAATGGTTTCGCGCGTTCGCTTCAGAGTTCCATCGCATTTTGAAGGACAGCGGCAGCCTCGTCATCGATATAGGGGGGGCATGGAAGCCGGGTGCACCTGTACGAAGTTTGTATCATTTTAAGCTTCTCATCATGCTCTGTGATGAATTTGGATTTCACCTTGCTCAAGATTTCTATTGGTGGAATCCGTCGAAACTTCCATCCCCAGCCGAGTGGGTGAACATACGGCGCATCCGCGTCAAAGACGCGATCAATACTGTCTGGTGGCTTTCAAAAACGGAATGGCCACGCGCCAGCAACCGGCGTGTGCTTCAGCCCTATAGCCCGAGCATGGAGACCCTTCTGGCCAATGGATACAAGGCAAAACTCCGCCCCTCCGGCCATGACATAAGCAATAAATTCTCGATCAATAATGGCGCGGCGATCCCCCCAAATCTCCTTGCCATTCCCAATACTGAAAGCAACAGCGCATACATGCGCTACTGCCAAGAGAGAAATATCAAGGCACATCCGGCGCGTTTCCCGGCAGACCTGCCGGAATACTTTATTCGGATGCTCACTGACCCTGGCGATTTCGTGCTGGATCCTTTCGCTGGCAGTTGCATCACCGGCGAGATTGCAGAACGTCTCGGTCGCAAATGGACGTGCTCGGAATTGGTGAAGGATTACCTGGACGGCGCAATGGGACGCTTTAAGGGCCCACCAACAACTGAACGGCCAACCGCGAAGGAGGATGGGGGTTACTATAAAATTCCCCGCCCAAGCCTGTTGTGGAATGGACCTGATCCCATTCCTCTCGATCCGGCTGGAGGCAAAAAGCGGGTGAAACCAATCCCTGCCAAAGCCCGGTGATGACCAAGGATGCCGAGGGCAACTAAATCGCAACTATTGGGACGAGTCGAGGAGGGCTTCCGGAGCGGAGGCTGGAATTTGCTGTATGTTTCAAATCCCGGCGATCACCCCGCGCGCTATCGTATCTATCGAGATGCCGCTGGCATCATAGTCCGTGTTTATATCTGGAACATAAGCCACGGAGGTGGCGCGGTACGTGCCGCTGATGAATACCGAATCCAAGTGACAGGCGTTCCACAAAACACCTTTCAGCCGGAAATTGGTGGCAAAACGCTCATTCTCGGATGGTGGGCAAATGATGAAATATTTGCTGGTTTTGATTATCGCAGACACAGCGGTCACCTTGGTTTCTCGCCATCCTTCCAAGTTGGGCGCGCGGCGTTGCAAGCCGCCGTCACTAACAGATTTGCTGCACATCGCAAAAACACCGGCGAGCTAGTTATTACTTTCCAGCCTGATTTCATCGGAACTTATACTCAAAATCTTGAGGAACTTCACGACACTGGCGCGGTCCCAACCGAAGTCGCTTTGTTAGGGCGCATCGCTACGGCGCCACAAGGCGTGGCGGAAGCTGAGATTACGGCTGGTGTTGCTCAGCCCCGACGTTATGCGGTCACAGAAACGCGACGCGCGCTCCGGGCCCTAGATTTTAGCGCCCGTGTTCTGAGCGCTTATGGCCACCGCTGCGCGATGTGCGGGGTCCAGCTTAAACTTCTTGAAGGCGCGCACATCCTGCCTGTTGCCGAGCCGGACAGCACCGACGAAACTTGCAACGGGGTTTCCCTTTGTGTCCTCCACCATCGAGCATATGACCGTAGCTTGGTGACGTTCGGTTCGGACTATGCAATTCAAGTGAGCGCAAAGAAGGTGGCAGAGCTTCAAGCAGCCGATAGGGCGGGTGGCATCGAACGGTTCCGAGATAATCTAAGGGAGATTATTCAGGTTCCTGTTGAACAGGCCAGCCGGCCAAAACCAGAATTTGTAGAAAGGGCAAACGCCCTGCGAGGCTGGCGATAGCGCGGACAGCCAAAATCAGTCGTATCCTAGCCAGAGATCGTGATCCGAGGCCCGGAGGATTCGCTTGCTGAAACTGCTGACGCCGCGAAAGAACCTACTTTTGACCCTGGCCCGCAGGTTCATGGTTCTGAACGAGAATGGCTCCCCGGGCAAGATTCGAACTTGCGGCCAACCGGTTAACAGCCGATTGCTCTACCACTGAGCTACCGAGGAACACTCTGTTGGGGCGCTATCTAGCGCCTCGCGGCCAGCATGACTATATCAAACTAACCAAAAGTGAAGATTTTTTGCGAGCGCGGCCAAGGGTATGAGCGGTAAACGGACCATCCGGTTGGGCAATCGCCGCATCCCCGTGCCGTCCTCGATGGTCGTGCGCGTCTGCCTGGGCATTTTGCTGCTTCTGGGCGGCTTTCTCTGGTTCCTGCCGCTTCTGGGCGCCTGGATGTTGCCGCTGGGCCTGCTGATCCTGTCGGTGGATTTCGCCATCGCCCGCCGCCTGCGCCGCAAGGGAGAGGTGAGGGTGGTGCCTGTCTTCCGCCGCCTGAAGCTTTGGTGGAACGCCCGCCGGGGGAAACGCGCCGGCCGATAATCGCAAAAGGGAGCACAAAGAAAAATGAGGCCGGGCGTGAGCCCGGCCCCAAGGCGTTGGGTAATGGTGGGGTGTCTTCAAGGAAGACGGGCGGAGCATGCCCCCGCCACGGTTAACAACCCCTTAATTATCTTGAGAAAGTTCCAGATTCCGTCGCCAGGGCCAATAAATCTGCCCAACCGGAGAAGCCCGGGGGAAAGTTTGCCGGAAAATGGAGGCCTCGCCCGGAATTGAACCGGGGTTCACGGATTTGCAATCCGCTGCGTCACCACTCCGCCACGAGGCCGTCCGGGAGGGACGGGGGCTATAACAGAGGCAGGCGGGCGATAACAAGCAGCACGGGCGGCATCCCGGCGCGTTGTAGGCGACCGAAGCGGGCCGTATAAGCCGCTGGATTCCTTCGGAAGGCATGTCATGTCCAACGCGGCCCGGCTTCACATGATCGACAGCCAGATCCGGCCCAATGACGTCACCGACCCGCAGCTGCTCTCGGCGATCGGGGCGGTGGCGCGTGAGAATTTCGTGCCGCGCAATGCCCGCGCCATCGCCTATGCCGATGTGCCGGTGGAAGTCGCGCAAGGCCGTTTCCTGCTGGAGCCGCGCTGTTTTGCGAAGTTGCTGCAGCTCGCCGCCATTCGCGCCGAAGACCGCATTCTCGATGTCGGCTGCGCCACCGGCTATTCCAGTGCAGTGCTGGCGCGCCTGGGCGGCAAGGTGATCGCACTGGAGCAGGATGCCGATCTTTTACGTATCGCCAGCGAAGCCTTGGCCGGCACGAACGTCACCCTGGTGCAGGGTGGCCTGATCGAAGGCGCGAAAATGGAAGGTCCCTTCGACGTCATCGTGGTGGAAGGCGCCATCGAGCAGTCGCCGGACATTTTGCTGAGCCAGCTGGCGGAAGGCGGCCGCCTGGTTGTGGTGATGCAGGAGGGCGGCCAGAGCCGGGCCGTGATCTACCTCAAGGAACATGGCGGCATCGGCAAGCGTGCCGCGTTCGACGCCGCCGCACCGCTGCTGGCCGGGTTCAGAAAGGCCCAGGGGTTCATTTTCTAGGGCAAAACATTGGTTTTGCCTCAGTTTTCGTACGCGCGGACCCTCTCGGGCAGCCGAATGTTAACCATATCTTTGCCAACCCCACGGCACTGTCCTAGGGTTTCAGGGTAAACCGGGAGCCGTTATGTCCGATCCGCAGCACGAACCGACGATGGAGGAAATTCTCGCCTCCATCCGCAAGATCATCTCCGAGGACACGCCCGCTGCTCCGGCCGCTCCCGCGCCGGCCGCGCCGTCGCCGCCGCCCGCACCGGTGGAAGAGCCCGATGTGCTGGAGCTGACCCAGGTGGTGAGCCCGCCCGCGCCGCAGCCGATGCCCGAACCGGTCAACGACATTGTCTTCGAGACCGTCGCACCCGCCGCGCCCGTCGCGGCCAGCGACATCTTCTCCGACCATACCCGCAAGGCGGTGGACGATGCTTTCGCCAGCATTCCCGACGACGAACCGGAGCCGGCGCCCGCGCCGCGCGTGGCCGCACCCATCGCGCCGGTCGATGGCTCGACCGTCGAAAGCGTCTTTGAGCGCGCCGTGCGCGAAAGCTTCGAGCCGGTGCTGAAGCAGTATCTCTCCGACAATTCCGCCGCCGTGATCGAGCGCATGAAGCCCCTGATCCGCGAATGGATGGATGAGCATTTCCCGCCGCTGCTGGAAGGCGCGGTACGGGCGGAAGTCGAGCGTGTCGTAAAGGCGCGCGGCGCCAAACGCTGATTTCCCGCATCCTCTGGGTCCGGGCTTGACCGGACCGCAAAAAAACCGGAAAGCCTGACCGGCATTCTGGTTTTTTTCTTATGCTCGACAAGACCTTCAACTCCAAAGACGTGGAAGGGCGTATCTACGCCCAGTGGGAGGCCAGCGGCGCCTTCCAGCCCGGCCGCCCGGATGCCGCGCCCTTTTCCATCGTCATCCCGCCGCCCAATGTGACGGGGCGGCTGCATATCGGTCACGCCCTCAACAACACGCTGCAGGACATGCTGGCCCGCTTCGAGCGCATGCGCGGCAAGGCCGTGCTCTGGCAGCCGGGCACCGACCATGCCGGCATCGCCACCCAGCTGATCGTTGAGCGCCAGCTCGCCGAGCGGCAGATGAATCGTGTCCAGATGGGCCGCGAGAAATTCCTGGAAGAAGTCTGGAAATGGAAAGCGGAATCCGGCGGCGCCATCGTCGAGCAGCTGCGCCGGCTGGGCGCCTCGGCCGACTGGTCGCGCGAACGCTTCACCATGGACGAGGGTCTGTCGCGGGCGGTGACGAAAGTCTTCGTCGAGCTCTATCGCCAGGGTCTCATTTACAAGGACAAGCGGCTGGTCAATTGGGATCCACGGCTGCAGACCGCGGTGTCCGACCTCGAAGTCGAGAGCATCGAGGTCAAGGGCCATCTCTGGCACATCAAATATCCGGTCGAGGATAGTGACCGCTTTATCGCCGTGGCGACGACCCGGCCCGAAACCATGCTGGGTGACACCGCCGTGGCGGTGCATCCGTCGGATGAACGCTACAAGGATCTGGTGGGCAAGATGGCGGTGCTGCCGCTGACTGGCCGCCTGATCCCGATCATCGCCGACGAGTATAGCGATCCGGAAAAGGGCACCGGCGCGGTCAAGATCACCCCCGGCCATGACTTCAACGACTTCGAAGTCGGCAAGCGCCACAATCTGCCGCTGATCAACCTCATCAATCGCGACGGCACGCTGAATGACGATGTCCCGGCGCCCTATCGCGGCCTGTCGCGCGAAGCCGCGCGCAAGAAGATCGTTTTCGACCTGGGCGCGCTGGAGCTGGTGGAGAAGATCGAGCCCATCACCCATGCCGTGCCGCATGATGAAAAGACCAAGACGGTGGTGCTGGAGCCCTACCTGACGGAGCAATGGTACTTCAATGTCCAGCCGCTGGCCGACAAGGCGATTGCGGCGGTGGAGAAGGGCGATACCAAATTCGTTCCCGAGAACTGGGCCAATGTCTATTTCAGCTGGCTCAGGAACATCCGCCCCTGGTGCATTTCCCGCCAGCTCTGGTGGGGCCATCAGGTCCCGGTCTGGTATGGGCCGGACGGCGAGGTTTATTGCGCCGAAACCGAGGAAGGGGCGAAGGCCCTGGCGGGCGGCAAGCCTCTCACCCGCGACAGCGATGTGCTCGACACCTGGTTCTCCTCGGCGCTGTGGCCTTTCTCGACCATGGGCTGGCCGGAAAAGACACCGGAACTGAGGCGCTTCTATCCCACCGCCGTGCTGGTGACTGGCTTCGACATCATCTTCTTCTGGGTCGCCCGCATGATGATGATGGGCCTCTGGTTCCTGGACGAAGTGCCGTTCCGCACCGTGGTGATCCACAACCGCGTGCTGGACGAGCATGGCGCCAAGATGTCCAAGACCAAGGGCAATGTGGTCGATCCGCTGGTCCTGATCGATGAATTCGGTGCCGACGCGCTGCGCTTTACCCTGGCACTGGCGGCGGGCCAGAGCCGCGACATGCGCATCGGCCCGTCGCGGGTCGAAACCAACCGCAACTTCGCCACCAAGCTCTGGAACGCGGCCCGCTTCTGCGAAATGAATGGCTGCATCACCGTGCCAGGCTTCCACCCGTCGGCGGCGAAGCAGACGGTCAATATCTGGATCGCACAGGAATTCGCCCGCGCCGCCTCCGAGGTGACGGCAGAGCTGGAGCAGTTCCGCTTCAATGACGCGGCGGGTGCGGCCTATCACTTCGTCTATGACGTGTTCTGCGACTGGTACCTGGAATTCGCCAAGCCGTTGTTCAACGGAACCGATGGTGAGCTGAGCGACAGCGAAGCGAACGCGAAAGCCGAGACCCGCGCCACCGCTGCCTGGGTGCGCGACCATCTTCTGAAGTTGTTGCATCCGTTCATGCCCTTCATCACCGAAGAATTGTGGGCGCGCACCAGCGAGACGCCGCGTGAGACGGCGCTGATCGTGGCGGAATGGCCCGGCGCCGTCGCGCTGCCGTCGAATGACGCCGCCGTGGCCGAGATGCGCTGGGTGATCGAGCTGATCAAGGGCGTGCGCTCGGTGCGCTCGGAAATGAATGTGCCGGCGGGCGCCAAGATCCCGCTGGTGCTGACCGGCGCCGATGCCGAGACCGCAGCACGGCTCACCCGCAACACGGACGTGATTGCGACCCTGGCGCGTCTGTCTTCTGCGGAGTCCGCGGTGGCGATCCCCAAGGGCTCGGCCCAGTTCGTTTTGGGTAAGGCGGTGGTGGCGCTGCCGCTGGGCGATGTGATCGATTTCGCGAAAGAACGGGCGCGGCTGGAGAAAGACCTTAAAAAGGCGGAAGAAGAAATCGCCCGCTTCGACGCCAAGCTCTCGAACGAGCAGTTCGTCGCCAAGGCGCCGGAAGAGGTGCTGACGGAACAGCGGGAAAAACGGGCTGAAGCGGCCGCCCTGGCGGTGCGCCTGCGCGAAGCCGTCGCACGTCTCGCCTGACCGGCGGGCTCTTGCATCGCCAATCCCGACCTGCTCAAGCGATTCGCCATACGCGCGTGACGCAATGAAGGGGACTTCTATAGCGGCAGACCGAAGGGCTATACGGGCCCACCCAAGGAACCAATAAACGCAACCGTACGTTTCCTCCCGACATTCATGGAACGACCGGCGACCCGAGCCAAGCGAGGGCCCGTCCGGCGCGACCATAAAGGGAGGATGCAATGAAATTCTTGGGCAAAATTGTGGCCGCCGCGGCGCTGGTCATGGGCCTGAATGTTGGTCTGGGTACCAGTGCCGCCTATGCCGATGGTTGCAGCGGCCGTGACCATACGACCGAGACCGTTCTGGGCGCCGGCGCCGGTGCGCTGACCGGCGGCCTGATCGGCGGCGACTTGGCAGGCGCCGCAGTGGGTGGCGTGGCCGGCGGCTTTATCGGCAATGCCATCGGCCGTTCGCAGGACTGCAACGCCGTCCGTCGCCAGGCAGCCGCGCGCCGCGCCGCTGCCCAGCGGCAGGCGGCCAACCGGCCCTATTACGTGGACCGCAACGGCAACCGCCACTATTACGAGCGTTAGTTCGTAGGCAGTTTTAGCGTGCCCCGCCGCAGCCCGGCGGGGTTCTTTTTTGCGCGACCCATTGGAGGTCCCCCAACAAAACGCCATCGCGCCACGAAATGCGGCGCTCGCGCCAAAGGCTCGGCTGGCGCCATCCGGCGGGTTTTTTGTTTGATTTGCCGGGTTTGCAGGGCGGCTGGGCCGATTTTGCGCCTTGAACCCCGGGGGGGGTGCAGCACATAGTCCGCGCCTTCCTGCTCAAACGAGAAAGTTTATGTCCCAGTTCGACAAGTCCAAGCTGCCCAGCCGTCATGTCACCGAGGGACCGGAACGGGCGCCGCACCGCTCCTATCTCTATGCGATGGGCCTGACGACCGAGCAGATCCACCAGCCGCTGGTGGGCGTCGCCACCGCCTGGAACGAGGCCGCCCCCTGCAACATCTCGCTGATGCGCCAGGCGCAGGCGGTGAAGAAGGGCGTCGCGTCAAAGCACGGCACGCCGCGCGAATTCTGCACCATCACCGTCACCGACGGCATCGCCATGGGCCATGCCGGCATGAAGTCGTCCCTGGCCAGCCGTGACGTGATCGCGGATTCGGTCGAACTCACCATGCGCGGTCATTCCTATGACGCGCTGGTGGCGCTGGCCGGCTGTGACAAGAGCCTGCCCGGCATGATGATGGCGCAGATCCGCCTCAACGTGCCGTCGATCTTCATCTATGGCGGCTCCATCCTGCCCGGCAAGTTCCGCGGCCGCGATGTCGTCGTGCAGGACCTGTTCGAAGCCGTCGGCCTGCATTCGGTGGGCAAGATGGATGATGCGACGCTGGACGAGCTGGAGCGTGTCGCCTGTCCGTCCGCCGGCTCCTGCGGCGGACAATACACCGCCAACACCATGGCGATGGTGGCCGAAGCCATTGGCCTGGCGCTGCCCTATAGCTGCGGCGCCCCCGCGCCTTACGAAATCCGTGACGCGCTCTGCGCCGTCGCCGGCGAGCAGGTGATGGAGCTGCTGGCGAGGAATATCCGTCCGCGCGACATCGTTACCCGCAAGGCGTTCGAGAATGCCGCCATGGCGGTCGCCGCCACCGGCGGTTCGACCAACGCGGCGCTGCATCTGCCGGCCATGGCCCATGAGGCGGGCATCGATTTCGACCTGTTCGATGTCGGCGAGATTTTCCGCAAGACGCCCTATATCGGCGACCTCAAGCCCGGCGGCAAATATGTCGCCAAGGACCTGTTCGAGGCCGGCGGCATCCCGCTGGTGCTGAAGGCGCTGCTGGAGGGCGGTTACCTGCATGGCGATGTGATGACCGTCACCGGCCGCACCATGGGCGAGAATCTCGAGAAGGTGAAATTCAACGAGAACCAGGACGTCATCCGCAAGACCAGCAATCCCATCACGGTCACCGGCGGCGTGGTCTCGCTCAAGGGCAACCTGGCGCCCGACGGCGCCATCGTGAAGATCGCGGGCCTGAAGAATTTGCGCTTTGTCGGCCCGGCGCGGGTCTTCGACAATGAGGAAGCCTGCTTCGAATGTGTCGACAAGCGCCAGTTCAAGGAAGGCGAGGTCCTGGTGATCCGCTATGAGGGACCCAAGGGCGGCCCCGGCATGCGCGAAATGCTCTCCACCACCGCGTCGCTCTATGGCCAGGGCATGGGCGACAAGGTGGCGCTGATCACCGATGGCCGCTTCTCCGGCGCCACGCGCGGCTTCTGCATCGGCCATGTCGGGCCCGAGGCGGCGGTCGGCGGTCCCATCGCCCATGTCAAGGATGGCGACATCATCACCCTGGACGCCACCACGGGCGAAATCTCGGTCAATGTCGGCGAAGCGGAATTGGCCGAGCGCGCCAAGTCGTGGAAACCGCGCGAAACCGACTATCGCTCGGGGGCGATCTGGAAATATGCCCAGCTGGTCGGTTCGGCCCGGTACGGGGCACTGACGACGCCGGGCGCGGAAAAAGAGACGCGCTGCTACGCCGACATCTGACGGCCGGGCCAGGGGGTAAGGTTAGAGGGTCGGCCTGACAAATTCGACGATGCGGGCGATTTCCTGCGTTACGGCGGCTGGGATAGGCGGACCCAGCGGCACCTCCTTCAGGATGTTCTCGCCCTTGCGCCAGCGCGCTTCCGCATCGGGCGTTTTCAGAATGGCGGCGACGGCGCTGCCCAATTCATGGCCGGGCTGTGGTCCATGGCCGGCCAGCTGATGCGCCGCATGCAGCATCATGCGGCTGGCATAGAGCAGCTGCTGGCGGTCACCGGGCGTGAAATTCATCCTGTCGCTGTTGCCGGAAAAGAAATCGACGCAGGTCTGCAAGTCGAAGGAGACAAAGGCATGGCAGGCCAGCGGCCGCGCCTCATAGACCGCGCAGGCCTTGTCCTCGCCCAGAAAGGGGCAGGGCCGCCACGCGCTCTTGGGCTCGCCCAGCTGACGGCGCGGCCCGGCCAGCACGCCGGCCACCATATCCTGACGCTCGCGCATCTCGGCCGCCACGGCGAAGGCTTCCGCGGCGGTAACGATCACCGTCTGCGCGCAGCAAAAGGCACAGCCCTTGGCGCAGGCCAGGTCGCCGCGCGGCGTGACGCTGCGGTCGTACAGGGCGGTGAGATAGGTCACGGCATCGCGGGCCGGCGAGGCGCTTTTCCCTTTCAGCCGCTGCACCACCTGGCGCAGATGCGCCGCCATCAGCCTTGGATTGCCGCCGGCGCGCAAAGGCAGCGGCAACAGGGAGGCATCCTGCCGCGCCTGCATTGCGCGCTCGGAGTCGGAAAGCATGCCGCAAACTAGGAGGCGGGCGGGGCAAGGGCAATCTTCAGTCTTGGCCACAGCAGATTCAGCGCCAACCCGCCCAGCACCAGCGCCGCCGCCATCAGCTTCCAGTTCTGTAGCTCTTCGTCCAGCACCAGGGCGGAGGTGGCGAAGCCGAAGATCGGGACCAGCAGCGACATCGGCGCCACCGTGGCGGCGGGATAGCGCGCCAGCAGCCAGCCCCAGATGGCATAGCCGAACATGCTGTTGGCCAGGGTCTGGTAGGCAACCGA
>DATFFI010000202.1:0-13844 GCA_035250225.1 Rhizomicrobium sp.
GCCTGCTGATCTTCTACCTTACCCAGCATTTCCTGCTGGATGACGCCGCCGCCAACGGCCAGTACGGCGCCTACACCGCGCTGGTCTACCTGACGCCCCTGATCGGCGGCGTGCTGGCCGACCGCTATCTCGGCACCCGCAAGGCCATCGTCTTCGGCGCGATGCTGCTGGTGATCGGCCATGGCCTGATGGGCGCGGAAGGCGATCCGGCACGGCAATATCTGGTGCATGAAGGCACGCGCTATGAAGTCGTCACCGGCGACGCGCCGCGCGTGGTGGTGGATGGCACGCCTTACGCTTATGCGCCCGCGCCTAGCGGCGGCATCGCCATCCAGGGACTGCCCGACAGCGCCGCCCTGCCGCAGACGCTGGCGGCGGGCAGCTACGACACGGTGGAAGAGCGCGATCCCATGTTCTTCGCCCTCTTCTATTTGGCGCTGGCCTTCATCGTGATGGGTGTGGGCTTTCTCAAGCCCAACATCTCCACCATCGTCGGCCAGCTCTACAGCCACGGCGATCCACGCCGCGACTCCGGCTTCACCCTCTACTATTACGGCATCAATCTGGGCGCCTTCTGGGCCACGGTGCTGTGCAGTCTGCTGGGCGAGACGGTGGGCTGGTGGGCCGGCTTCGGTCTGGCGGGCGTCGGCATGCTGGCCGGTCTTGTCGTCTTCGTGTTGGGCAAGGCAGCGCTGGAAGGCAATGGCGAGCCACCCGATCCGGTCAAGCTGGCCGAGCCCGTGCTGGGCCCGCTGACGCGCGAACACCTGATCTATCTCGGCGGCCTGGTCGGCGTCGTCTTCAGCTGGGCGTTGGTCCAGCGCAACGAGGCGGTGGGACTGATCCTTACGATCGGCTCCATCATCACCCTCGGCTATATCGGCTGGTACATGGCGACCAAGATTTCGGGCCGGGCGCGTTTCGACATGGTCCTGGCCCTGATCCTGGTGGCGGGCGCGGTGGTCTTCTTCACCCTGTTCGAGCAGGCGGGTTCCTCGATGAACCTGTTCGCCGACCGCAACACGCAGCTGCCCGAAGGCTTCACCGCGGCGCAAACGCAGAGCTTCAATGCAGGCTTCATCCTGCTCTTCGCGCCCATCTTCGCCATCGCCTGGACTTGGGCAGCGAAGAAGAGCCTGGAGCCGGACCCGATCGTGAAGTTTGGCCTGGGTCTGCTGCAGGTCGGCCTGGGCTTCCTGGTGCTGGTCTGGGCGGCCGGCACCGCCGACGCCGACTACCGCATGCCGCTGATCTTCTTAGGCCTGGCCTATCTGCTGCACACCACGGGCGAACTCTGCCTCTCGCCGGTGGGCTTGTCCGAGATCACCAAATTGTCGGTGCCGGCGCTGGTCTCGACCATGATGGCGGTCTGGTTCCTCTCCAGCAGTTGGGCACAGTATATCGGCGCCTATGTCGCGGAACTGGCGGGCACCGAAACCATCGGCGGACAGGTGGTCGATCCGCGCGCCGCGCTGGAAACCTCCATTTCGGTCTTCAACACCATCGGTTGGGTCGGCGTGGCTTGCGGTGCCTTCTTCTTCCTGCTGAGCTTCCTGCTCCGCCGCCGGAGCGCGTAGGCATGGACGAAAAGGCGAAGCCCGCCACCAAAGCTGTCGAACTCGGCCGCATGAGCGACGAGCATTTCGGCGTGGTCAACACGCCGGTCTATCGCGCCTCGACCATTCTCTATCCCGACTATGCCTCGATGAGCGGCAAGCCGCCGGCCTACACCTATGGAAGGCGCGGCACGCCCACCACCCGCAGCTTCGAGGAGGCGGTGAACGAACTGGAAGGCGCCGCCCGCACCGTCACGGTGCCATCGGGCCTCAACGCCATCGCCATGGCGATCCTTTCGGTCTGCAGCGCCGGCGATCACCTGCTGGTGGCCGACAATGCCTATGGGCCCACCCGCACCTTCTGCGACAGGACGCTGGCGCGCTTTGGGGTTGAAGTGAGCTATTACGCCCCCGGCGTCGAGATCGCTCCGTTGCTCAGGACCAATACCAAAGCGGTGTTCTGCGAAAGCCCCGGCTCCCTCACCTTCGAGGTGCAGGACATTCCGGCGCTGGCAAAAACCGCGCATGCGCATGGTGCGGCGGTGCTGATGGACAATACCTGGGCGACGCCGATCTTCTTCCAGCCGCTGCGCCATGGTGTCGATCTCTCCGTCCAGGCGGCGACCAAATATGTCGGCGGCCATGCCGATGTGATGCTCGGCTATATCAGCGCCAACGAACGTCATGCCAAACGCCTGCACGAGACGCACGGCAATATGGGCCTCTATGCCAGCGGCGATGACTGCTTCCTGGGTTTGCGTGGTCTGCGCACCCTGCCCGTCCGGCTGGCGCGTCACCAGGAGACCGGCTTCCGGCTGGCACGCTGGCTCCAGGCCCGGCCCGAAGTCGCCCGGGTGCTGCATCCGGGACTGGAGGACGATCCCGGCCATGCCTTGTGGAAGCGCGATTTCTCCGGCGCCTGCGGGTTGTTCGGGCTGGTGCTGAAGCCGGTGCCCGAGGCGGCGGTGGCCGCCTTTGTCGATGGCCTGGCGCATTTCGGCCTGGGCTGGTCTTGGGGCGGATTTGAAAGTCTGGTCGTTCCAGCCCATATCTTGCGCACGGCGCGGCCTTTCCAGTCGGAAGGCCCGGTCCTGCGCATCCATGCCGGCCTTGAGGATGCGGACGACCTTTTGGCCGACCTGGAACAGGGCCTGGAAAGACTAAGACGCGCTTCATGAGTGAGAGCCTCAGCCACGACGCCTTTCTCAAGGCCGTGAAATACGACGACAAGGGGCTGGTGCCCGCCATCGCCCAGAGCGCCGCCACCGGCGAAGTGCTGATGCTGGCCTGGATGAGCCGGGAGACCCTGGCCCAGACCCTGGCGTCGGGCCGGGTGACCTATTGGTCGCGCTCCCGCCAGGAAGCCTGGACCAAGGGCGCCACCTCCGGCCACCACCAGCACCTGATCTCGGCTTCGGTCGATTGCGACGGCGACACCATCCTGCTCAAGGTCGACCAATTGGGTCCTGCCTGCCACACCGGCGCGCCGAGTTGCTTCTTCCGCAAGGCGGACTGAGGCCGACATAGCGGTTCAGGCGCTATGTCAGTATCCTGTCACAGAGCGCTTAGCTGACTCGTCCATGGTTGACCTGAAATTGCCGCCCCGGGCGGTGCCGGACCAGATTTCCGGCCTGCCCAAGAAATTCATGACCACGGTGATCGTCGCCGTGGTGGTGGCGGGACTGTATTTCGGCCAGCCGGTGCTGATGCCGCTGGCCCTGGCGGTGCTGGCCTCCTTCGCCCTGGCGCCCCTTCTGGGCATGCTGCGCAAGCTCCATATCGGGCATGTCCCGGCGGTGCTGGTGACTCTGACTTTCGCGGTGGTGATCCTGCTGGGGATCGTCATCTTCATGGCCACCCAGTTCGCCCGGCTGGCAGCGCAGCTTCCCAGCTACCAGACCAACCTGGCCGCCAAGATCCAGTCGGTGGTGGGCAACGCCTCCGCCAACGACACCATCGCCCGGCTGCGGCAGGCGGCGGAAAATATCGCCCGCCAGGTCAGCGGCGAGCGTCCTCAGCCGCCCGCGATCGATCCGGCCAATGCGCCGCCGGAGCCGGTGCCGGTCATCATCGAACGCACTTCGATGGGGCCGCTGGAGTTGGCCCAGAGCCTGGCGGGTCCCCTGCTGGAGCCGCTGGCGCTGATTGCGCTGGTGATCGTCTTTGTCGGCTTCATCCTGTTGCAGAAGGACGATCTGCGCGACCGCATCGTCCGGCTGGCGGGCTCGGGCGACATGCAGCGCACCACCATCGCGCTGGATGAAGCGGCGACCAAGCTGGCGCGCTATCTCTTCCTGCAAAGCTGCGTCAATACAATCTTCGGCATCCTGATCGGTGGCGGACTCTGGCTGATCGGCATTCCCAATGCCGGCCTCTGGGCCCTGATGGCGGGCCTGTTCCGTTTTGTGCCTTATGTCGGCGTGCCCATCGCCTTCCTCTTTCCCGCCACCCTGGCGATGGCGGTCGATCCCGGCTGGTCGATGCTGATCTGGCTGATGCTGCACTACGCCATCCTGGAATTCATCGCCGGCCAGGCGGTCGAGCCCTTCCTGTACGGCCGCAGCATGGGTCTCTCCGCCGTGGCGGTGGTGGTGGCCGCTGTGTTCTGGACCTGGCTGTGGGGGCC
This sequence comes from Rhizomicrobium sp., assembly GCA_035250225.1. Lineage (GTDB taxonomy): Bacteria > Pseudomonadota > Alphaproteobacteria > Micropepsales > Micropepsaceae > Rhizomicrobium. The sequence continues at coordinate 4,183 of DATFFI010000202.1, forward strand.
GGTGGGCCTGCTGCTCTCCACCCCGCTCACCATGTGCTTCGTGGTGCTGGCGCGCCATGTCGAGAGCCTGAAATTCCTGGAGGTGATGCTGGGCGACAAACCGCCTTTGACGCTGGAGCAGAGCCTCTATCTGCGCATGCTGGCGGACGATCCCGACGAAGCCGCCGAGGAGGCCGAGTATTTCCTGCGCCATAACACGGTGGCGGCTTACTATGACGAGGTGGCGGCGCGGGCGCTGATCCTGGCCCAGGCCGACGTCAATCGCGGCGCGCTGGATGAGCGCCGCCAGGGCCATATCCGCGACGCCATCAAGGGCCTGGTTTCCAACCTGACCGATCACAGCGACGATGAAGAGCCGCCGATGCCGCCGCCGCCGGAAGGCTGGCGTGCCTCGCCGGTGCTGTTGGTGGCCGGGCGTGGGCCTCTCGACGAAGCCGCCGGCGTCCTGGTGGTGGACATGCTGGACAAGTATGGCATCGGCGCGCGGCTGGTGTCGGCGGAAGACACGTCTGCGGCCAATATCGGCGATCTTGACGCCACCGGCGTCCGCCTGGTCTGCGTCTCCTACCTGGAGCCCGGCACCTTCAAGAACGCCCGCTACCAGGTGCGGCGCCTGCGCAAATTCATCCCCGGGGTGCCGGTGATCGCGCTGTTCTGGGGCCTGTCGGACGACAATTCGCGCTATCTCGACAGTATCGAGGCGACGGAGTGCGATATCGTCACCACCGGCCTGAAAGAGACCCTGCGCCACATTTTGGCGTTTGCCCGCCGGGCCGACAGCGTGGCCAGAACCCAGCAAAGCGCGGCGCAGTAGGCCTGCGGCCTGCGACCACCCAAGGGGTTATTTTCTCAATCCTTTTGCCCTAAATTGCCGCCACGACTCCGTAGCTCAGCTGGATAGAGCACCTGCCTTCTAAGCCGGTGGTCGCTGGTTCGAATCCAGCCGGGGTCGCCATCTACCCGGACTTATGGCGCACAGCCATCACATCGCCGGGCCGTATTTGCTGCACTTCGCGCAAGAGACCACCTAGAGGGAAGATAACCGCCGCGGCAGCAATGGCGATCAGGTGCGTTTCGTTGCCGGCCACGCTATGCATCGCGGCAAGTCAGTAGATTTCAGTGGGTACTGGCAGCGGCACCGAGAGATATAACGCGGTATGCGCTAAGCACACTCCAACAACTTGAGCTTCGTAATCTTTTCTTCGTTGTACGCCGGATAAAGAAGACGAAGATGCTCCATCATGTCGGAGTATGGGATCTGGCCAGGGGCCGTCTGTACGCCACCGAACATTGCGAACGTCATCAAGGAGCCCAAGGCAGGGAACGACAGACGAGTAACAAGCCCCTTGGGACCCATGCCGATCACGACGAGGTTCCGTTGGGCGTCAGTGAATAGAGACGCCAGGGCCCGCACGTCCGAATCAGATTCGACGTGGGTTGCAATCTTCACGATGTCAGCGCCAGCCTTCTTGGCGGCGGACACAATCCTCTCAAGCTCGGCCGCCTTGGGGGTGCGGTCAAAGTCGTGATGGGACACCACGACGAGCTTCCCGGCCTTGTGAGCCGCAGTAATCAGCGAGGCGGTCTTGCTGAGCGAGGAGAGTTCAACGTCAACAGCATCGACGTGCGGGATAATCTTTTGAAAAAGAGCTATGCGCTGGGCCTCAGTTCCCTGCCACTTACCCCCTTCTTCCTTGGTCCGGATGGTGGCGATGGTCGGCAAGAGCTTGAAGAGTTCAAGCTTCCTGATGACGTCCTTCGGGTCGATTGACCGGAAAAGGTCGATGCGGACCTCGGCAATATCAACGCCACCACGGCGTGCGTCTAGCAGGTCAGCCTCAATAACGTCATCCGAAAAGCCAATCGCTACCCGAGGCACATCGCCACCGAGTGCCAACGATCCAAGCGCCAGCATTGCCCCATCCCTTTGCTGCTTGGCGGCAGTTCTGCTCATCGCGGAAATTTTCGAGTTATGCGCCAAGGTCAATAATCCCTATTAGGACGAATGCACCCTGAACGGTCAATATGTCCGCCTCATGGCGCCGGCCGTGTACACTACGTCCCGCCCCGTATGCCATAACATTCTGGAACTCAACGTATTTTGCCAGCAAAACGTTCCGTCCTTTTCGTCGCAGCCCGTGAGAGCCTGGCTATATATGGGGTGCCGCCGCAGGCGCAAGCCTCCAAATGTAGGACCCAGCCGGAATCACACGGTCTCAAAAAAAACCTACGCGGACCATGCTTAACGCCCTCTTATGGCCCTGTTCATCTTCCAGTCAGGATCAGGGGGTAGGCGGAGAATCCCTGAGCCGCCAAGTCACCCAGCGCCCGTGCCCTGTCTTCAGGACCACCCCGGCCTTCCGGAGATCGTGCAGGAACACCAAAAATCCGCTTTGTGAAGTCTGTTCTCATCCGGCGGTTTTTCGGGGTCCATACATCCGTCGGGTATCTCCCCGGGCTGAACAGCAAGCCGAGCCATGACAACAGAGAAGTTGCTGATTCCGGCTCACCCCGCCGGGATGACCGATCCTAGTACCGATAGCTCAACTGCAGCCCGGTCATGCGCGGCGCCAAGGGTATGCACTGCAGCAGGCCGGAGGTGTTGGGGACGCCGAAAGTGCCGTTGGGCGCCGAATTCAGCACGCCGGTAAATTCCGGCAGGCAGGCCTTGGTGTTGGTCACATTGTTCACGAAGAAGGCCAGGTTGGTGTTCGGCTGCAGGAAATCCTCGAACGCCAGCCGGAAATTGAGCATCCCATAAGGAGAAGTGCGCATCGACGAATGATAGTTGCGCATGTCGGCCAGGAAGCGGCTCTGCCAGTAATAATGGAAGTTCAGGCGCACATTGCCCAGCGGCAGGCCGCTGGGATTGCGGCCGAGATCGATGGCGACGAACTGGCTGGTCTGCCAGGCCGGCACCGGGATCGGCGTGCCCGACAGGTTGGTATTGCCGCTGGGCTGCAGGTAACCGGGCGGCACCAGGAAGCTATAGTCGGTGTAGCGCGGATCGATATAGCTGCCATTGGTGCGCAGCGTCAGCCAGCTATTCGGCAGGATGCTGAAATCCCACTCGACGCCATAGATTTTCGCGGCCCTGGCGTTGAGGGTGATGTTGTCGTTGAAGGTGCTGAGGCAGTTGCCAGCATTGAACGCCGCCTGGGTGCAGGGCCCGCCGCCGACCGCAGTCGCCAGTGTCACATTGGGAACGGACTGCTGCACCTGGATATTGTGATAGACGGTTTCGTAGCCGGCCAGGTTGACGCGCACCGGCATGTCCCAGAGCACGAAGTCGGACTTGATGCCCAGCTCATAGTCCAGCACGTCTTCCGGCAGCGCCACCTGAGCGGCGGTGTTGATCGACTGCGGATTGATGCCGCCGGAACGATAGCCGGACCGCATCGCGCCATAGAGCATGGTGCCGTCCCAGAGGTCATGGTCCAGCGACAGGGTCCAGGTCGGCTTGTGATAGCTCTTACTGGTGTCAAGATTGCACTGGGACAGCGGCAGGATCGCGCCGGTGGCGCTGGTCATGAAGCAGCTGACGGTGGCGCCGATATAGCTGATACCCTGATAAGTGACAGCACTAGGATCCCAGGTGCCGCCCTGAATACCCGCCAGAGTCTGGGTCGAGGGCGTGCGGATCGTGCGCGTTTCCTGGTGGGCGAAACGCTCATCATAGGTATAACGGCCGCCCGCTGTGATGCGCGTGCCGGGCATGAGATTGTAGGTCAGCTGGGCATAGGCCGCGTAGGAGCTGTTCTCCATGTCGTTGTTGCGGGAATCGGTGATGGTGAGCTGCCGCCCCTGCACCGCCTGCGGCGCCCTGCCGGCATTGGGCAGGAAGAGATAGAGAAGCCCGCCGTCATTGGGACTGGTTTCGTTGAAATAGAACAGGCCGGTGGTCCATTTCAGCGCGTCGCTGAACAGGCTGCCGTTCAGCGTCAGTTCCGACTGGAAGGACTCATAATTTGGGAAGTTGAATTCAAAGGTATTCATCACAAAGGGCTGGCCGCGGCTCACCGCCTGGCCGACATTGTCCCAGGTGCGATAGGCCGCCATCAGCTTAAGATCGATGCCGTCGAAATTCTTGTCCAGCGTCGCCGAATAAGTCTGGTAGTGGCCGACATTGAGATTGCTGAGCGCCTGCTCGGCGGTCCAGAATCCGCGCGCCTGCTGCCGCGCCAGCGAATTGAGCAGCGCGTTGTAGGAGTTCGTCGCCGTATTGCGGGCGCCGACGCCGGTGGGACTGGCCGACAGGTAATATGGCCCCACCGTATGCCCCAGCAAGTCGACAAAGCTGATGGGCGGAGTTTGGACCAGCGTGGTGCTGGGACAGGTGCCGGGAATGTTGCAGATCGATGTGCGGCCCAGCGACGGCACCGTGCCGACAAAATAGTCCAGGCTGTGATAGGTGACGCCGGTGTCGTGCTGCGCCGCGATGTCGGCACGCAGCACCAGCTTGGTGGTCTCGTCCGGCTGCCATTTGAGCGAGAACAGGCCGGCGAGCTTGTTGCTGCCCATCGCGGCCTGGTTGTTGCGCATGCCGCTGACGGGATCGAAGAACAGGTTGGTGATATAACCCTTCTGGTTGTCCAGATTGACGGCGGCGCGAACGGAAACAGTGTCGCTCAGCGGGACATTGAGAATGCCCTGGATGCCGGCGCGGCCGTAATCGCCCAGCGTGCCCTTCACAAAAGCCTCGAATGCGTCGCCGGGCTCGCGGCTGCGATAAAGCAGCGCGCCGCCGGTGCTGTTGCGGCCGACCAGCGTGCCCTGGGGGCCTTTCAGCACCGAGACATTTTCCAGGTCGAACAGCGCCCCGCCCAGGCCGACGGCGCGGGCGTAATAGACACCGTCCTTGTAGACCGCCGTGGCGGTATCGAACGCCAGGCCGGAATTGCCGCCGCCCGAGGGCGCGTCGAAATTGCGCTGGCCGCGGATGGTGATGTTGAGCGTGTCCTGCCGGAAGCTGGTGGGCGCGATATAGAGCGAGGGCGAGGAGTAGCGGATACCCTCGATGCTCTTGATGTTGAGCCGGTCGAGTTCGGCCTGGCCGTAGGTCGAGATCGAGATCGGGACGGCCTGCGCGTTTTCCGTCCGCTTGCGGGCATCGACCATCACGGTCTCGAAGCCGTTTATCGTCACGCCATTGGCGCTGGTCTGGGACTGTGATTGAGACTGGGCCTCCGCACCCGTCATCAACAGCACAAGCGGCAAGGCCGTGCCTGCGAGCCAGCGGGCACGAAACAGATTGGTCATGATGGTACTCTCCCCTACCGGCCGGCTTTTACCCCCGAAAGGTGCGCCGGCCTGCAATATCGGGCGTTTAGCCGATTTCCGGGGGGCCGGACAGGCGCGGGAGCGAAACCGGGAAAAAATCCCGGCCGCCAGGTCTTCCAATAGCGAGATTAATGCGACCCCACCCTTAATGCGACCAAGGGACTTTGCGGTCGAAGCGGAAATTGTCGGCGTAGGATTTGGATTTCTGGCTGGGACGGTGTGGCTCGAAGACCTGGTACGGAATGCTGTGGCGCGTGGCGTAGGCCACCGCTTCCTCGGCGGTGTCGAACTCCAGGCAAAGCTGCTGGCGCATGTCCTGCGAGCCCGTCCAGCCCATCAGCGGATCGATCGCCTTCGGGCTTTCCGGCTCATACTCCAGCACCCATTGCTTGCTGCGGGCCTTGCCCGACTGCATGGCATTTTTGGTGGGGCAGTAGATGCGGGCGCGCATGTGAACCTCTCAAAAATCCGCCGGGTGCTTTCGACCTGCCGCACCCGCCCTCTCTCCGCTGACGCGGCTTGGCATTCTTTTCCGCAAGCGGAAAAGAATGGTCGGGGCGGAGGGATTCGAACTCTCGACCCCTAGCTCCCAAAGCTAGTGCTCTACCAGGCTGAGCTACGCCCCGATGCTGTCCGGATTACACGCAGGCCGGGGGCGGTTCAAGGAGCGTCTGCCCAGCCGTCAGCGTCAAGCCGCGTCACCATCAAAAAGTCCGGGAACTACTCAACAAATCGGCCGGTAAACAGGTAGCCCCAATACTTCCCGGTGACGGTGAAAAGCCGGCTGGCCGGGTCATAGGCGATGCCGTTGAGGACAAAATCGCGCTCGGACGCGATCCGGGCCTGTTCCTGCACCGGCATCCGGGCCCGAAGGCCGGACAGATCGGCGGCAGCCAGGACGCAGCCGGTCCGGGGCGAGATTTTCAGCACCCGCCAGCTTTCGAAGACATTGGCGTAGACCGCGCCATCGACATATTCGAGTTCATTGAGGCGCCAGACAGGAAGATTGCCCTCGCGCACCGGCACCGAGCCCAGGGTCGCGAAATCCGCGGGCCGATGGAAAAACAGCCGGTCGCTGCCGTCACTGGCGATCAGGCGCGCGGCGTCATGGGTCAGGCCCCAGCCCTCGCGCGGGTTGGCGAATTCGCGCAGCGCCTTGCCTTGCAGATCGCGCTGGAAGACGCGGCCTTCGCGATAGGTGAGCTGGTAGATGCGATTGCCGAAAACGGTAATGCCCTCGCCGAAATAGGCCTGGCCGCCATCCTGCAGCGTGGTCACCCGGCCGGTGCGCAGGTCGATACGCTGGACACGCGAGGTACCGAAGACATTGCCGCTGCCTTCCAGCAGCATGCCATTGTGGAATTCCAGTCCCTGCGTGAAGGCAAGATCGGAGCGGCGCACGTCACCGGTCACTTCGAAGCGCATGGGGCGCGGCGCCGGACAGGCGGCCTGCTGCGCCATGGCGCAACCCGCGGGGATCAGGGACAAAAAGGCGACGAGAAGGCTGGTGCGCATGGGCCGGCGAATATTCCCGCGCGCGGCCTTAAAAGCAACATTACGGAAATGTGGGAAACACCGGCCGTTTAATGCTCCAGCAGCGCGATCTCCGCCACCATTTCGCCTTTCGGACCGTCGCCCACGCGCACCCGGACGCGCTGGCCTTCGTGCAGTTCGCGTATCTGGCAACGGCGCAGCGTTTCCATATGGACGAAAATGTCGGCCGAGTCGGGACCGCGCGAAACAAAGCCATAACCCTTGCTGCGGTCGAACCATTTGACAACGCCGTCAAAGGCCGGCCCGCGCGGGGCGACCATGTTGCGGATCGGCCGTTCGGCCGGCGGCTGCATCAGATGGGCAGTGGCATTGTCCAGGCGCAGCAGCCGGACGGCCTGAAGCCCTTTGGGCCCCCGGGCAATCTCACAGGTGACCGCCGCGCCTTCCAGCACCTGCCAGAAACCGGACTCCCGCACGCAGGTCTGATGCAACAGCACATCGCCGCCGTCGGCACTGACGAAGCCATAGCCCTTCTGGTTGTCGAACCACTTGATAAAGCCGGTGACTATCGTTGCCGCCTGCCGGAGCACCGTGTCGGCCTGAACGCTGCGCATATTCGCCCCCGGGTCCGGCGCCCTCAACGACTCCGGATCGACCCCGGGAAAAGCGTGCCATGCAGCTCCCTTGTCCGCGCCTGCCTATTCAGGGTCCCTCATTTGGGGGTATTGCTGGGGCTGCGGCGGTCACAACTAAAAGTTGTACCCTGCCTACGCCCGATCCTGGTTCTCGCCGGATTGAAGGCGCGCGGAATTTCATCTTGGCGCAAATCACGCAAACGCGGGGGTTTGAGAGGATTTGCGACAAATCCTTGTTTGCGCGGGAAAAGCCGGAGCCGCAAACTTGAAACGCATGACCAGGGACGAGTCCAAGCCGCACATCCTTCTGGTCGAGGATGCCCGCGATATCCGTGAACCGCTTGCGCGCTATCTGCGCGAGCATGGCTATCGCACGACCACGGCTCCGGACGCCGCCACCGCGCGCAAGGTGATGAAGGGCGCCGCCATCGACCTGGTGGTCCTCGATATCATGATGCCCGGCGAGGACGGCCTCAGCCTTTGCCGCTCGCTGCGCGAGACCAGCCAGATCCCGGTGGTGCTGCTGACGGCGCGCGGCGAGGAAGTCGATCGCATCATCGGCCTCGAAATGGGCGCCGATGACTATATCTCCAAGCCCTTTTCCCCGCGTGAGCTGGTGGCGCGCATCGCCGCCGTGCTGCGCCGGACCCAGGCCCTGCCGCCGCGCCAGACGCCGCCCGGCACGGAGCGCGTCAGGTTCGGGGACTGGACGCTCGATACCGGCCAGCGCGAACTGATCGGCACCGACGGCGTCGCCCTGCCCTTGTCCTCCAGCGAATTCCGCCTGCTGACGGCCCTGCTGGAACGGCCCAAGATCGCGCTGACCCGCAACCAGCTGCTGGACCTCACCAAGGGCCGCGACGCCGATCTGTTCGACCGCTCCATCGACAATCATGTCAGCCGGCTGCGCAAGAAGATCGAGCCCGATCCCAAGAACCCGCGCTACATCAAGACGGTCTGGGGCGGCGGCTATATCTTCGCCATGGACCCGGAGATCGCCTGATGCGCTTTCGTTTCTGGCCCCGCACTCTCGCCTTCCAGCTGATCGCGGTCACCGCGGCGGCAGTGGTCGTTTCCAATCTGGGCGTGGCGGTCTATTTCGAACGCTTCAACGTCCAGCAGAACCGGAGCTTCCTCAGCGACCGCGTGGTCGATCGCGCCACCGCCGTGGCCATCACGCTGCGCGAAGTGCCGCCGCAGTCGCGCGGCATCGTGCTGCGCACCATGAGCTCCTGGTACTGGAAATTCAGCCAGATCCAGGGCAAGGCGCCGGCCCAGCCGATGGACGAGCAGGAAAGCGCCCTGGCGCGCCGGCTTGCCGACGGCCTGCCCACCGACCAGGCCCGCGACGGCGCCGTGGCGGTCCGCTTCCATGTGAACCTCTCCGAGCTGCCCAAAGGTCAGGGCCCCAGCCGCTATCCGCCGGGCAGCGAAGCGGTCCAGGTCTTCCTGCCCATCGATTCCAAGACGACGCTGAGCGCGGTCAATCTGCGCCCGCCGCCCAAGCCGCCGATCGAAATCATCGTCGCCACCATCGTCGCCATCCTGATGGCCTCGATCGCCACCATCTTCGTGGCGCGGCGCGTGGTGCGGCCGCTGTCGGAACTGACCAAGGCCGCCTCGGTGGGCGCCATGAACGGCGTGGTCCCCCGCGTGCCCGAAACCGGCCCCGAGGATATCCGCGCCGCCGCCGCCGCCTTCAACGCCATGACCGAGAAGGTCTCGGGCACGCTGGAAAGCCAGCGGCACCTGCTCTCGGCGATCGGCCATGATTTGCGCACGCCCATCACCGCCATGCGCATCAATCTGGAATTCGTCTCGGACGAGGATCTGCGCCGCGGCCTGATTCGCAATTTGGACGAATTGCAGGCCCTGACCGAACAGGTGCTGGCCTCCGCCCGCGGCACCGGCGGCGAGACCAAGCGCAATGTCGATCTTTCCGCCCTGGTCGAAAGCCTCTGCTCCGACCTGGACGAGATGGGCGAGCCGGTGCGGTGGGACGGCGCCCAGCCGGCGCCGATCAATTGCCGGCCCAATGAGATTCGCCGCGCCGTGCGCAACCTGGTCGAGAATGCCGTCGCCTATGGCGGGCGGGCCGAAGTGACGATCCGGGACGCGCGCGACGCCTATGAGATACTGGTCGAAGACCAGGGACCGGGCATCCCCGAAGAGGACCAGCAACGTGTGTTCGAGCCCTTTGTCCGGCTGGAAAGCTCGCGCAATGGCGAGACCGGCGGCACCGGCCTGGGCCTG
>DATFFI010000203.1:0-3610 GCA_035250225.1 Rhizomicrobium sp.
TTGAACAGATTCGTCATGGCGTGTCTCCGGTTGGATCAGTAGCGATAGGCGGCTTGCAGCCAGAAGATGGTCTTGTCCGGGAAGCCGCCAAAGGCGACGCCCGACCCCTGGTAGGCGGCGAACTTGCCCAGGAAGGAGAGATTGGCATCGACCGCCAGCTCGGCGCTGAGATTCCATTCGCTGCCGATGCCCATCCCCAGATTGTCGGTCTTGTAGTCGTGCCAGCTGACGATGCCGGTCAGGGTGCGGAATTCGAGAAAGTCCATCGGCAGCACATAGGAAGCGCGGAAATACAGGTCCTGCAGGCCGTTGACCGGCGTGGTCAGGAACATGTCGGCCCAGCCATTGAAGATATGCAGCGTCGCCAGCGGCGTGGCGAAGCCGATAGCGCCATTGCCTTCCAGAATCTCATAGCCGACCAGGCCGGTGATGCCGGCGAACGTCACGCTGCCTTCGACCAGGCCGTAATTGAGGCCGAAGGAGAGCGGATTGTTGCGATAATCGGTCTGGCGGGCGAATTCGCCCGTAAGCTTGCCGGTAATCCCCTCGCCGAACATGTGGGTGTAGTCGAGGCGGCCGCCATAGGTGGCGGTGTCCAGGCGGCTTACGGCCGTGGCCTGCGCCGGCAGGGTGGCGTAGCTGGGCGGTGCGAAATCCAGCAGCAGGGCATAGGCTTCGAGCCGCAGATTTTCGATGCCGACATAGACGCCGTTGATCACATGGCTGTCGCTTTTGAGATAATTGGCCTGCGCGGTGGCGGCGGGGCCGGTGGTGGACGGCGTCGGAGGATTGGGGCCGCCGACGCGGTTGACCCGGTGCAGCCAGGCATAGGTGACAGTGAGATCGTCGATCGAGGTATTGACCGCCGAAATCGCGTCATAAGTCTGTTCATGCTGGCGCCAGCCGACATTGCCGATAAAGCGCTGGTTGCCCAGTATCAGGCGCTGGCGGCCGATGGTGAAGCGGGTGTCGAAATCCGAGGCGTAAGTGAGCTGCAGCCGGTTCAGCGCCGTCATCTTCGGGTCCAGAACCGTTGGGAAAGCCGCCTTGCCGTTGCGGGTGCTGTTATAGGTGTCCTCGCCGATGGCCCAGACCTGGTCGAAATCGAAAGCAAGCTGGAAACTGTTCCAGTAGCCGGTTTCGTAACCCAGGCGGGCGCGCAGCGTGCCCGCATTGGCCTCCAGGACCTGGGCGGCGCTTTCGACATTCTCATAGCGCAGGCGCAGATCGATCACCGCGCGCCCTTGCGCGATGATGGCGCTGAGCGGCAGTTCCGCCTGCGCCGCCCCAGAAAGCCCAACCATGGAAAACAGACAAAGAGCGCCGACGGCCACGCTCCGCTTCAAAACCGACCCCATTCTTCAACCCCTTCTTCCGGTCTTTGCCGGAGACAAAAGAAAAGGCGCCTGGCGACGGTTGCCCGTCGTCAGACGCCTTTGTCCGTGATGGAGCCGTACAGCCCCGCTAATTTTGCCTTGGATCGCCATTGACCCGTGAAGCGCCGAATCCGGCCTTCAACGCTTCAGTGTTTGTCGCGTTTCTTTTGCATTGCAATAGGTATTTGAAGTTAAAGGGCTATTTTTGTTTGCATTGCACAACAAACAAGCGAGGTGCGCACAGAAGCGGCAGGGTTTGAACAGGAAATGGGCGAGAACTCGCCGCCTCAAACTCACCATGGGCGGGTTTAACCCGCCCATGGTGAGGAGAGGTGGAAGGTTCAGAGCATGAGCACTTCCACCAACGTGCCCTCATTCATCGCCGGCGCATTGGGCGGCAAACGAATGAGCGCATTGGCGGCGGCGAAGACGGAATGCAGCGAGGAATCCTGATCCTCGAAGGAGCGCACGGTCACCTGGCCGTTCTCATCGCTCTCCAGCCGCGCACGCAGATAATGCTCGCGCGGACCGTTGGCGGGCAGGGCGCGCGCCAGCCGCGCCTTGCGGAAATGCACCACTGGATCACGGCCCAGCATCTTTTCCATGATTGGCTTCAGGAAGAGGTGGGCGCAAACCAGCGCCGAGGCCGGATTGCCGGGCAGGCCCAGCACCGGGCCGATGGAGGTGACGCCGAACCAGGTCGGCTTGCCCGGCCGCACCGCCACCTTTTCCACCAACGGCTTCAGGCCCAGCGACATCAGGGCGGCGCGGGCATGGTCGTGATCGCCCACCGAGGCGCCGCCAATCACCACCAACAGATCGCTGCTGAACAGGCCCTCATCGGCGGCCCGGGCGATGCTGTCGATATCGTCCTTTTCGATGGCGAGCTTTGTCGGTTTGCCGCCCCATTCGCGCACCAGCGCGGCGACGCCGAAAGTGGCGGATTCGAAAATCTGCCAGGGCCCGGGCTCGGCGCCCGGCGGCGCCAGTTCATCGCCGCTGCTCAGGATGGCGATGCGGGGCCTCTGCATCACGGAGAGTTCGGCGCGTCCGGCAGCGGCGGCCAGCGACAGAGCCACGCCATCCAGTTTGCGGCCCTGCGCCAGCAATTCGACATCTGCCTGAAAGTCACCGCCCTGCGGCCGGATATTTGCGTTTGGTTTCACCGCCGGGACCTCGACGTTATCGCCGTCGCGGCGGACATCTTCCTGGATCACCACCGTGTCGGCGCCGGAGGGAATAGCAGCCCCGGTGGAGATGCGCACCGCCTGCCCTGCGCCGCAACGGCCGTCGAACCCGTGCCCGGCGGCGGATTCCCCGATCAGCGCCAGCGTGCCGGGTGTATCGGCGGCGCGAATGGCATAGCCGTCCATGGCCGAGACCGCGAAAGGCGGCTGGTCGCGGCTGGAGACGACCGGCGCGGCCAGCACGCGCTGCAAGGCATCGGCAAGCGCGACAGATTCCGATTCCAGCGCAGTGGCAGCAGCGAGCATCGCCGCCCGTGCCTCCGCGACGGAAAGCGGCGCGCTCATGTCTCGGTAAAGCGTGCGCTGAGTTCCGCCAGGTTGCAGGGCTTGTGGCGGCTGTCGAGCTGCCAGCGGATCAGCTTGTCCCAGCCATCCTTGCAGGCGCCATTCGATCCGGGCAGCGCGAAGATCAGCGTGCCGCCCGCCAGGCCGGCACAGGCGCGGCTCTGCATGGTGGAAAGCCCGACGCTCGCAAAGCCGATCATGTGCCAGACCGGCCCGAAACCCTGGATATCCTTATCGAACAGCGGCCGCAAGGCTTCCGGCGTCACATCGCGGCCGGAAAGACCGGTGCCGCCGGTGGAGATGATGACATCGATGCTGGTGCTGGCGATCCAGCTTTTCACCTGCATCTGGATCTCGGCGATACTGTCGGTGACGATGGCCTTGTCGGCCAGGACATGGCCGTCGCGCACCACCCGCTCGGCCAGCAGCTTGCCCGACGTGTCGCTGTTTTCGTCGCGGGTATCGGAAATGGTCAGCACCGCGATGCGCAGCGGCTTGAAAGTCAGGGCGGCATCGATGCGTCCGCCGCCGGGGGGGGGTGTTTCGCTCATGGTATTCTTAACGCGATGTCATGGCCCGGCTCGAAGTGTTTAGCCCGGAGACATGGCCGACACGTGTTCGGAGACATGACCGACACATTTTGGCCTAGTCAAGTCGATAGTTGCCACCTGATGTGAGGCAAAGCAGACGGCATACTGGCCG
>DATFFI010000204.1:0-7934 GCA_035250225.1 Rhizomicrobium sp.
AAATCCAAGGAATAGGGTCGCGCCATCGCTGCTGGCCTCCTGCCCAGCCAGCAGCTTGAATCACGATTCGCCAATCCCGGGAATCCCGGCCGATTCAATCAGATCGGATTTTGCTCTAGAGTCTGATCGCGCTTCAAAAAAGCGCGATCAGACTCTAGGGTCAAGCCAAAGGGCCGCGGACAAAATCCACGGCCCTCTGCTTTTCAAGTCCGGCGATTAACGGTCGCGATAGGCGCGGCCGCAACGGCGCTCATAGGCACGGCGGTCATTGCTCCACACCGGGTCGCCCAGGTTCAGGTCGCAGGGATCGGTTGCCGCGCCGATGGCGCCGCCCGCGATCGCACCGGCAGCCGCGCCGAGACCGGCATTGCCGGCCGCGCCGCCGATGATGGCACCGCCGGCCGCGCCAAGCAGAGCGCCGGAAGCCAGGCGGTCACCGGGATTGGTACCGCAACCGGCGAGGGCGAGGGCCGCCGCGGCTGCAAACGACAAGATAATTTTGTTCCCACGCATGGTTGGGTCTCCACTAAATTCAGGCCCCGACGCCCCAACAACGTACGGGTCCGCGCGATGGTTCCGTTGCCCGGTGACGCCCCTTCCTCAGTAAGTATCGAAAATCGCAGCGAATCAGGGATGGAACGGCCTGGTGCATCGGAATTGGGCGTCTTTGCCTTAATTCCTTATGACCGCCCGCTTCGTTCGCGGAACGCCAACTTTTCGAAGTTCGCGACGCTCAAATTAGAAAAGTTAGGCGTCCACGGCCGGCGTCTGCAAATAGATCTCACCACCCGACTGCTTGAACTCCTCCGACTTCCTGGCCATGGCGGCGCGGATTTCGGCGGTGCTCAACGTGTCATTGGTGCCCTTGGCGGCGTCGCGTACTTCCTGGCTGATCTTCATCGAGCAGAATTTCGGCCCGCACATGGAGCAGAAATGCGCCACCTTGGCGCCGTCCGCCGGCAGGGTCTCGTCGTGATAGAGCTGCGCCGTTTCGGGATCTAGCGCCAGGGCGAACTGGTCGCGCCAGCGGAATTCGAAGCGCGCCTTGCTCATGGCGTCGTCCCAGATGCGCGCCGCCGGATGGCCCTTGGCCAGGTCGGCGGCGTGGGCGGCGATGCGATAGGCGATCACGCCGGCCTTGACGTCGTCGCGGTCCGGCAGGCCCAGATGCTCCTTGGGCGTGACATAGCAAAGCATGGCGGTGCCGAACCAGCCGATCATCGCCGCGCCGATGGCAGAGGTAATGTGGTCATAGCCCGGCGCCACGTCGGTCGTGAGCGGTCCCAGGGTATAGAACGGCGCCTCGTCGCAGGCCTTCAGTTGGCGGTCCATGTTTTCCTTGATCTTGTGCATCGGCACATGGCCGGGGCCTTCGATCATCACCTGGATGTCATGCTTCTGGGCAATGCGATTGAGTTCGCCCAGCGTGTCCAGTTCGGCGAACTGGGCCGCGTCATTGGCGTCGGCGGTCGATCCGGGGCGCAAGCCATCCCCTAAGCTGAACGAGACATCATACTGTTTGAGGATCTCGCAGATATCCTCGAAATGGGTGTAGAGGAAATTCTCCTTGTGGTGCGCCAGGCACCATTTGGCCAGGATCGAGCCGCCGCGTGAGACAATGCCGGTGACGCGCTCCGCCGTCAGCGGGATATGCGCCAGGCGCACCCCGGCATGGACGGTGAAATAGTCCACGCCCTGTTCGCACTGTTCGATCAGCGTGTCGCGATACAGGTCCCAGGTCAGCTCCTCGGCGATGCCGCCGCACTTTTCCAGCGCCTGGTAGATCGGCACGGTGCCGATCGGCACCGGCGAATTGCGGATGATCCATTCGCGGATGGTATGGATATGCCGGCCGGTGGACAGGTCCATCACCGTGTCGGCACCCCAGCGGATCGACCAGACCAGCTTTTCCACTTCCTCGGCCACGCCCGAGGTCACGGCGCTGTTGCCGATATTGGCATTGACCTTGGTCAGGAAGTTGCGGCCGATGATCATCGGCTCGGTTTCCGGATGGTTGATGTTGGCGGGGATGATCGCCCTGCCCCGCGCGATCTCATCGCGCACGAATTCCGGCGTGATGAAATCCGGAATGGCGGCGCCGAAGCTGTTGCCGTCAACCAGGGCGCTGCGGCCCAGATTCTCGCGCGCGGCGATATATTTCATTTCCGCGGTGACGATGCCCTGCCGCGCATAATGGAGCTGGGTGACATTCCTGCCCGGCTTGGCGCGCAGCAGCTTCGTCCCGGTGCGGTCGAATTGCGGCACGCTGAGCAGTTCGCCCCGCTTCAGGCCGTCATCCTCGGGCTTGCGGGCGCGGCCGTCATATTCCTCGACATCGCCGCGGGCCCGGATCCAGTCGGCGCGCAGGCTCCGCAGGCCCTTCTCAATGTCGATGGCGACGGAGTCGTCCGTATACGGGCCGGAGGTGTCATAGAGCTTCACCGGCGCTTCGCCGCCGGACAGCGGCACCTCGCGGAAGGGCACGCCATTCTCGATCAGCTTGCGCGACCCCGGCAGGGCGCCACGCGTGATGGTGACGTTCTTGGGCGACAAAATGGGTTTGTTCATTGCAACCTCTCCCTACGCCGGCATGACCCGGATCAGGTACAAAGGGACTCGCGGGATTGCGATCTCAGGCCGAAGCGGCCGCCCCTGGGAAAGACCGTTTATATCCCTCCCCTAGAGGATTGAAAACCGCTAACTTTCCGTCCTGCACAATCTGTGAACAGGTTGGACGTGTCATTTCGCGGATGGGTCATTCTCGTGGCGCTGCTTCTGGGCGCCGCTGGCGGGATATTGCTGTTCCTGAGCGCTCAAACGCCGGAATGGATTGATTCTGCACGGGCAAATGCACTCTTCCTCACGGAACCGCCGGATTTAAAAGGCGCTGCCTACGACGCCTTCATGAGCCGCCGGTACACCAACCTCGAAGCTGTTCGTACGCAAAAATGGCTGATGTTCGACCTCGGTGCAGGCCTGATCACCTTCGCAGTTTGCCTCCTGTTGGCGCTCACGCGCATAGAGGATTGGGCCGATATTGTCGCACTTAAGACGCCTCGCAACGGGCTCACGATTGCGGGGGCTGCCACGATCGCTTGGTTCGGAGGATATGCTGGCAGCGTGCGGTCCGTCTGGCTGGGCATGGAGCGGCAGGAGTACGCCTATTGGGAAGACTCGATAGCAATTCCTCTATTCGGACTCTCCGTATTTTGGCTCGTCGGCTGGGCATTCATGGCTCTTGGGCTTTGGCTATTTATTCTCCGGCGTGCCCATCTCCCAGTCAGTTTATGGATCTGGCCTTCCGGCGCACCTGTTGCTAACGGCCTTTATGCCGGACTGACCGCAATCTCCATTCTGGCGGCACTGTCGATGATCCATGATGGCTTGACGCACGGTCCTTATTTTTTGATTCCGCCCGCCCTGCTTTGGATATATGCAACGCTTGTTGTCCGCGCGGCGGCCATTTCCCGACTTCCCAGCAATTGCTCGACGAGGACGTTATGACCGACACCCTTCTTCCCGTGCCAGCGGAGTGGCGCGCGCGCGCCTATTGGGACAAGGCCAAATATGACGCGGCCTACAATGCCGCTCTGGCCAATCCGGACGCTTTCTGGCTCAGGGAATCGGCACGGCTGGACTGGATCAAGGCGCCCTCAAAGGCCGGGAACTGGAACTGGGACCCGGACAGTCTCTCGATCAAATGGTTCGAGGACGGTGTCCTCAATGTCGCGGCCAACTGCATCGACCGCCATTTGGCCAAACGCGGCAGCCAGACCGCCATCATCTGGGAAGGCGACAATCCCGCCGACAGCAAGCATATTACCTACAAGCAGCTGCATGAAGAGGTCTGCCGCTTCGCCAATGTGCTCAAAGGCCAGGGCGTCAGGAAGGGCGACCGCGTCACCATCTACATGCCGATGATTCCCGAAGCGGCTTACGCCATGCTGGCCTGCGCCCGCATCGGCGCGGTGCATTCGGTGGTGTTCGGCGGCTTCTCGCCCGACAGCCTGGCCGGACGTATCACCGACTGCGACAGCAGGATCGTGATCACCGCCGATGAAGGCGTGCGCGGCGGCAAACCCATTCCGCTCAAGGCCAATACCGATGCGGCGCTGGACAAGGCCGGCATCGTCACCAGCGTGGTGGTGGTCCGGCGCACCGGCGGCGCCGTCGCCATGAAGGCCGGGCGCGATGTCTGGTATCATGAGGAAGCGGCCAGGGTGCCGGCCGACTGCCCGGCGGAAGCGATGAATGCGGAAGACCCGCTTTTCATCCTTTACACGTCAGGTTCCACGGGCAAGCCCAAGGGCGTGCTGCACACCTCCGGCGGCTACGCCCTCTATGCCGCCTATACCCATCATTATGTCTTCGACTATCACGAGGGCGACATCTACTGGTGCACCGCCGATGTCGGCTGGGTCACCGGCCACTCCTATATCGTCTATGGCCCGCTGGCCAATGGCGCCACCACCCTGATGTTCGAGGGCGTGCCCAATTACCCGACCGTCTCCCGTTTCTGGGAGGTGATCGACAAGCACAAGGTCAACATCTTCTATACGGCGCCCACCGCCATTCGCGCCTTGATGCGCGATGGCGATGCGCCGGTGAAGAAAACCAGCCGCGCCAGCTTGCGCCTTTTGGGCAGCGTCGGCGAGCCGATCAATCCGGAAGCGTGGGCGTGGTATCACCGGGTGGTGGGCAATGGCCGTTGCCCCATCGTCGACACCTGGTGGCAGACCGAAACCGGCGCGGCGCTGATCTCACCCACGCCCGGCGCCACGGATCTGAAGCCGGGTTCGGCCACCAAGCCCCTGCCCGGAATCGTTCCCGAACTGGTCGATGCCGAAGGCACGGTGCTGGAAGGGGCGGCCAGCGGCAATCTCTGCCTGACCCGTTCCTGGCCCGGCCAGATGCGCACGGTCTATGGCGATCACCAGCG
Source organism: Rhizomicrobium sp. (assembly GCA_035250225.1). Taxonomy (GTDB): domain Bacteria; phylum Pseudomonadota; class Alphaproteobacteria; order Micropepsales; family Micropepsaceae; genus Rhizomicrobium. The sequence goes on from DATFFI010000204.1 coordinate 4,940, forward strand.
CTTCATCGACACCTATTTCAAAACGTATCGCGGCAAGTATTTCACGGGCGATGGCTGCCGCCGCGACGAAGACGGCTATTACTGGATCACCGGCCGCGTCGATGACGTGATCAATGTTTCGGGCCACCGGATGGGCACCGCCGAGGTCGAAAGCGCCCTGGTCGGCCACCATGATGTCGCCGAAGCGGCCGTGGTGGGCTTCCCGCACGATATCAAGGGCCAGGGCATCTATGCCTATGTCACGTTGAAAGCCGGCGTCACCGCCAGCGATGCGCTCAATGCCGAACTCAGGGCCTTTGTCGGCAAGGAGATCGGCCCCATCGCCAAACCGGACGTAATCCAGTTCGCACCTGGCCTGCCCAAGACCCGGTCCGGCAAGATCATGCGCCGCATCCTGCGCAAAATCGCAGAAGGCGAGTTCGGCAGTCTGGGCGATACCTCCACCCTGGCCGATCCTTCCGTGGTCGATGACCTGATCAAGAACGCGGCAAAGCGCTAGCTTGCGCCTCCTTCTTTTCCTCTGGATCCTGGGCGCAATCGGCGTCGCCTATGGCGCCAAGCTTTGCAAGCGCGGCCCCCTGCCCTGGTTCGTGCTGGGGATGGTGCTCACGCCTGTGGGCGGCATTCTGCTATTGCAGCTGGTCAATCGCCTGGGCTGGTTCAGCAAGCTATGAACGCGTCGTGCCTCGCCCAAGCATCAGAGCGTAGCCGTCCATGGCGACGGCCAGATCAATGTCCTTCTGCGTCACCCCACCCGCATCATGCGTCGCCAGGGTGACATCGACCTTGTTGTAGACGTTTGACCACTCGGGATGATGGTCCATCTTGGCCGCCAGCAACGCCGTCCAGCTCATGAAGGCGAAGGCGGCGTCGAAATCCACGAATTTGAAGCGGCGCTGGATGGCTTCGCGGTCCGCAACCAGGTTCCAGTCCGGCAGGCGCTTCAGGGCGCTGCGCAGGGCATCGATTTCCAGTTTTGCCATGGGCCAATTTCCTCATCATAAGTCCAATTCATAGTCGCGTTCGATGCGGTAGCTGCTGCCGTCGCTGGTCAACACGCTGGAATAAAGATGAAACGCGCCGACCTCGAATTCGACGCTGGTATAAAGCGCGTGATAGCTCAGCCACGCCATCACCTTGCCGGGCTCCGGATGGCGCATCCGCGCCAGCGTCACATGCGGGGTGAATTTGTGCGCTTCCCGCGGCGTGCCCACCCGGCGGATGGCGGTATCGACCTTGCGCTGCAGATGCTCCAGGGCCGGATGGGGCCTTAGCCCCGCCCACAGCGCATGCGCCTGTGTCAGCTTGCCGGTGCCGAACTGGCCGACGCCATGCAGCTGCAGCGTGAAGCCGGGGGCACGAATGCCCGCCAGCGCATCATCGATCATGGCGGCGTCGCGGCCATCGACCTCACCGATGAAGGACAGGGTCAGATGCAATTGCTCACGGCTCTGCCAGCGTGCGCCCGGCACGCCGCCCTGGATCAGCATCAGGGACGCAGCCACGGAATCGGGAATGGTCAGCGCCACGAACAGCCGCATCGATCACCTGCTAAGCCGACCCAATGGCAGCCGCCCACGGAACACCGCCACCACCGCGGCAAAGCCGATACCGCTACAGACCATGGCGCCGAACAGGCCGGCCAGGTCGGTATAACGTCCCGGCAGCATCTGCGCGCCATAGGTGGCACCGAACCAGGCGCCAACGCCCGTCACCGCCGCCGCCAGCAATACCGGCGGCAGGGCGCGCACAAAAGCCTTCTCGATCGCCAGCAGGTCGCGGCTATGGCCGTACCAGGTCAGCACCGCGACATTGATCCAGGCGCCCAGGGCCGTGCCCAGTGCCAGGCCGGCAATCCCTAAGCCGACGCTCCAGACCAGCGCCACTTTCAGCAGGATGTTGCAGACGATCGCCGTCACGGTGGCGCGCGCCGGCGTCAGCGTGTCGTGCCGGGCGTAGAAGGTGGACGAGACGATCCGCACCAGCGCCATGGCGGGAAGCCCGACGCCATAGGCCACCAGCGCCACGGCGGAAAGATCCGCGGCTTCGGCGCTGAACTCACCCCAGGCGAAACAGGCGCGCATGATGGTGCCGGGAATGGCAAGGAAGACGGCGGCAAAAGGCAGGGTCAGCAGCAGCACCATCACGGCGGAACGGTTCTGCGCCGCGTCCGATTCCGAGCGCTTGCCCTTGGCCAGCAGCGCGGACATTTCCGGCAGCAGCACCGTGCCCAGGGCGATCCCCAGCACACCCAGCGGCAATTGGTTGATGCGGTCCGCATAATACAGCGCGGTCCGGCTGCCATCGACCAGGTACGAGGCCAGGAAGGTATCGACCAGCGGTGCCACCACCACACTGGCGGCGCCGAACGTCACCACCCCGAACGCGACGAAGAATTCCTTCACCTGCGGTGTCCAGCGCGGCAGCACGATCTTGAGGCCGACGCCGTCACGGCCGGCAGCCCACAGCATGAAGACCAGCTGCAGGCCACCGGCGATCAGCACGCCCCAGGCTGCGGCATAGGCCGCATTGGGGAAGTGATGGACCGCCAGCAGGCAGCCGATGATCGAAAGATTGAGGAAATTGGACCAGGCCGCCGCCGCCCAGAATTTGCCGATGGAATTGAGCATGGCGGAAAGCTGCACCGCCACCAGCGTCAGGATCAGATAGGGAAAGGTCAGCCGCGCCAGTTCGGCCGTCATCGCAAGCTGGTCGGCGGTCCAGCCCGGCGCCAGCATTTTGACGATCAGCGGCATCGCCGCCAGGGCGAAGATCAGCAAGCCGGCCTGCGCCGCCATCTGCCAGGAGAATATCTGGTTGGCGAAAGCAGCGGCTTCCGTCTTCTCGCCCCTGGCATGCAGCGCCGTATAGCGCGGCAGGAAGGCGGGGTTGATCGTCCCCTCCCCGAATACGGCGCGGAAATAATTGGGAAAGAGGAACGCGACGATGAAGGCATCTGACATCAGGCCATGGCCCAGCGTCATCGCCATCAATA
>DATFFI010000205.1:0-14010 GCA_035250225.1 Rhizomicrobium sp.
GCCGCCTTCGCATCCTGCAGCAATTGCGTCGCATGGCTGAGCGAACGCCCGCGCAATTTTTCCCGCTTGGAAACCAGGATGGTGGCGTCGGCCTGGCGCGCGATCAGCGCCGCGTCGGACGAAGTCAGGGCCGGGCTGCAATCCAGGACCACGAAGTCGCAGGCGTCGCGCAGGATCTCGAGCAGGCGCGCCATCTGGGGCGAATTGTACATGGCGGCGGCATCGGCCGGGCGCTGCTTCAGGCTGAGGACGAAGGCCTGGCTGCGGGGATCCTTGACCAGCGCCTCATGCAGCGGCACCGCGCCGGTCAGAACCTCATAGAGGCCGGCCCGGTGTTCGGTATGCAGCGCCGTGCCGGTGCGATGGCGGGGATCGCAATCGATGATGACGGTCTTCTTGCCCATGCGGGCGGCGGCGCGGGCCATCGCCACGGCGATGACGCTTTTCTGTTCGCAGGGTTCGGGCGCCGTCAGCGCCACCACCGCGCCTTCACCGCCACGGGCTTCCAGCTGGCGCACCAGATTGACCGAGGCATGGGTGAAGCGGCTGCGTGGCCAGTCCAGGACATAATCGGCGGCGGCGAGCGAGCCGGCATTGTTGATCTCGCCCAGGATGGGCGGGCCGTCCCATTGGTCCATGTCGATGCCGCTGACCCGGCGCGCGGCGCGGCCATTGTTCGCGCCGTTGCGGCGGTGCGCCTTGGGGCGCAGCAGATAGCCGAATTTTTCCAGGATCAGCGACACCAACACGCCCAGTATCATGCCGAGCGGCAGCGAAGCGCCCACGATCAGCTTGCGCTTGGGCGAAGCGGGCGCCTGGGGCACGGCGGCGGCGCTGAGCAGGCGGGCTTCCGCCGCCAGGCTGGCGTCCTGGTCCTGGGCGTTGCGCAGGCGGGCGATGAAGGCTTCATAGGCGGTGCGGGTGGAGGCGGCATTGGCCTCCATCGAGGCCAACTCGCCGCGCGCCATGTTCTGGCCCACAGAGAGTGATTGCGCCCGCGCGAGATTGGCCTGCAGCGAGGCCAGAAGATTGCGCGCCGCTTCGACGTCGGTGTTGGCGGCGGCGGCGATGCGCGCGGCTTCCTGCGCGATGCGGCTTTCCAGCTCGCGGCGCTGGACCTGGATCTGCTGTACCCTGGGATGCAGCGGGCCGTAGCGCAGATTGATGTCCGCTTCCTGCCGGGCGATTTCGGCCAGCTGGCTCCGCAGCGTCTGGATTGTGACCGAGGCGACCGCCTGACTGGAACTGGCGGGGTCGTGGCTTTGCAAACTGTGCTGGACCGCCAGCTTCTGTTCGAGGTCGGAGCGGGCCTGCGCGATCTGGGCATTGACCGCCGCCATCTGCTGGTCGTTCAGCGAGGACCCGGGAGCGGTGTCGGTGATGCCGCGGCTGGCCTTGAAGCGCTGGATCGCTTCATTCTGCAACTGGACCTCGCGGGCCAGATTGGCGGCGCGGGCATCCAGCCATTGCGTCGTCTGTGAGCTGGAATTCTGCTTGCTGCTCAGCTGGCCCTCGACATAGGCGCCTGCCAGCGCATTGGCGAGGTGCGCCGCTTTTTCCGGATCGCGGGCGCGGGCGCCGACGGTGATCGAGGTGGAAAGACCGTTCTGCTCCGCCCAGATGCTGCGCTGGAAGGCTTCGATGATCTGCTCGCGCTGTCCGCCGGAAGGAATGTTGCCGCCCCAGTTGCGCGGATCGAGCAGGGCGCCCAGGCCCGGCGCCGAAAGCGTGCCGTTGAATTCGGGATCGTTCTCAAGCTCCAGGGTGTCGACCACGCGTTCGGCCAGTTGGCGGCTTTGCAGGATCTGGATCTGGTTCTGCAGGGTGGCGGGATCGATCTGCGCCGGCGCTGCCGCGGTGCCGTCCGCCAGGGCATGCGGACGCGGCTCCAGCATCACCACGGCGGCGCTGGTCCACACCGTGGGCAGTGAGAAGGCGAAGAGCACGGCCGCGATCACGGTGGCAGCGGTGATCTGCAGGATCAGTTTTTTGCGCTTCTCGACCAGCCCGATGAAATCGGCCAGATCAAAACCCTGCGCTGCCGGACGTGGCGCATGCGGGGTCAGGGGCCGGGTGACGGGCAGGGACAAGAGGCAGCCTTTCGGGCGCGGGTCCCCATCCTGGAGAACCGGCCTCACAGATTTAGGGGATGGCTAGCTGAGAAAGGGTTAACGCCGCGCCGGATTGGGAGTGCGTTCCGAGCCCGAAAGGCCCGAAAAGGCTGGCGAAAAACTGGTTAAGGTTTGTCTGCTGCCGCTCAGGGCCGTCAGCAGACTGGGATCGCCCAGCGGCAGGTCGTGATAACCCGCGGTCAGATGAGGGCTGGCCGGATCGCGGCCCATTTCCTGGGGGAAAAGGGCGATGCGGTTTTTGTCCGTCACGGCCGGCCGGTCCGGCGTGGGCTGGCCCGCGGCCGTCAGCAGCGCCGCCACCAGGTCATGGCCCATGCCCAGCGCCAGATGGCTGGTGGGCGTGGCGCGCGGGTTGATCTCCAGCAGGAAGACCTTGCCGCCCTGGTCGCGCATGTAATCCAGGCCGTAAAGGCCGGAGAGGGCGAAGCGGGCCGCGATCGTGGCCGCGCTGTCGGCCATCGCGGCGCAGGCCGTGCGGGTCACCACGGTGGCGGGGCCGGTGCCGTCCTCGGCGCTGGCGACGGTAACGTCGAAATGATGCGCCGCCAGCAATTTGCCGCGCCAGCAGGCGATGGCGCTGGTGGCGGGATGACCGGCGACGAAGCGCTGGGCGCCGGGACGCGGCGACAGGGGCATCAGGGCGCGCACCAGGCGGGATGGGTCACCGCGCTTGATCGCCTGGATCGCCAGTCTCAGGCGCGACGGATGCGCGAAGCGGTGCAAGGCAGCGCGGGCCTGGGCCGCGTCGCGGGCGATGGCGACGCCGGCGCCTCCCCAGCTGCCGTCAGCCTTCAGCACCAGGGGCAGGCCGAACTGCTCCAGGGCGCGGTCCAGATCCGCCGGCTTTTCAAGCGCAATCGTGTCGGCGGCCGGCGCGCCGGCCGCCTTGGCTTCGCGCAGGAAATCGTTGCGCGCGGAGAGAATGGGAAAGGCGGCATTGTTGCCGCTGGAATGATTTATCAAAACCGCGAAGGACGGATCGGCCTGTGCCAGGCGCCAGGCCAGTTCGGCCATCAGGTCGTCGCAGGGAATGAAAAGATCAGGTTTCGCTTTGGCTATCGCCTCGGCCAGGCTGTGCGTCGGGCGCAACGCCGAAAAACGGTGCAGCCGCGCGGGAACCGACGAGACATGCAGCGGACTGGTTTTGAGGCAAAGTCCCTCAACCCTTGCCCCCAGGCTGGTAAAGGCATGGGCCAGCCGCGCGGGAAACGGCCAGTCGGTGCCGGACGCGATGAGAATCTTGAGGACCATCGCCGCCAAAATAACGCCCGACCAGTCAACCTTCGGTGAATTTGTAAGCAGGCGAATCTGTCCCGTTCCGGAACAGAAGTAGGGTCAATAATAAACTTTCCGACCGGCGAAACTGTCGGCGAGCGCACTCCACATCGGCTTGCGTGCCATCTTGTCGTCATACGGCGTTTTGCGGCTCTTCCAGCGCAGCAGCTTGAGCTTCCACTCATCCGGCGGATCGAGATAGCGGTCGGTCAGGCCCCAGGTCAGCACCGCCTGTAGGTTCGGCGCATCCAGCACCACGTCCAGAAAGCGCCTGGTTTCATCGGCGACGCCGCGGTCGCGTTCCGCTGCGTCCAGCGGCCCGCCGGTGTCATCGACATCCAGTTCGGTGACCAACAGTGCCAGGCCGCGGGATCTGATCTCGTTCAGGAAACTGCGTAGCTTGCGCTGGTCGACCTTGTTGCCGAAGGCCGACAGATGCGCCTGCAACCCCAGTCCCTGCACCGGCACGTTGCGCGCCAGCAGGCCGTCCAGCAGCCGCAAGGTGGCGGCGCGGAAGCGGTCATTATGCGCGGACCCTTGTTCGCAGCCCCAATCGTTATAGACGCGCAGACAGGCAGGATCGGCGGCCCTGGCGGCATGGAAGGCCATGTCGATATAACCGGGACCGAACGCGGTCAGCCAGGGTGAGGGGCGCAGGCCATTGGCGTCTTCGGCGATCGCTTCATTGACGACATCGACCGAATGCATCCGGCCGCGATAATGGCGCATCACCGCATCGATATAGGCGGTCATCAGATTGGCGTCGCGGCTCTGCTTGAGCAGTTCGACCAGCCAGGGCGGATTGGCATAGTACCAGACCAGGGGATGGCCGCGCATCGCCATGCCGTTGGCTTTTGCGAAGTTGAAAATTCCGTCCAGCGCCGTGAAATCCAGCCGCGCGCGGCTCTTCTCCAGCTCATCGCGCTTCATTTCATATTCCGGCACCAGGATGGCGGCATCCCGCGCCAGGGCGGTGGTGAAATCGCGATCCTTGAACTGGAAACTGGCGGTGGCGCTGCCGAACAGGATGCCCTTGTTGGCGGCCATCAGCCGCAGGGAGCGCATTTCCTGCCCCCAGGCGGGTATGAAGGCCGGCGCGGCGGCCAGGCTCAACGCGCCGCTCAGGACCTGGCGGCGGCCGATCATGCCGGGACCTTGTGCTTGGGTTCGCACCTCTTGGATTCACGATGGCCCGTGCGCAGCCAGGAAATGACGCGGTCGGCCAGGCGGCGATAGCCGGCATCGCTCAAGACAATCTGCAGCAGGACGATCACGACCAGGCGCGGAGGAAAGCAGCCGCGAATGGCGGCCTGGAAATAAAGCTTCAGCGCCTGGCGCAGGCTGGTGTGGCTCACCAGCTTGGCATAGGCCCAGCCGCGGCCGCCATGCCAGGCGCGCCCCGGCATCACCGGCTTCATGGCGTCCAGCCATTGACGGAAGGCTTCGGCATTGCGGCTGGCCGAACTGCGATTGGGATCGGAGACATCGCGCCAGACCGCGCCGGGTTCTTCCACCAGCACAAAGCGGCAGCCCAGATTGAACAGGCGGATGGCGAAATCGGTGTCTTCGGCCGGCGGCAGATCGGCATAGCGCACCTGACGCGCCAGGCCCGCCGGCACCGCCAGCGAGATGGTGGGCACGAAGCCGCGGTCGCACAGCAGATATTCGGCCATATGCTCGCCGGCTTTCAGGCCGCGCGGCGGCTTGAGGAAAATCCGGCCCTGGCCGCGATCGACGCGGATGCGGGCAAAGGCCGCCATCTTTTCGCTGCCTTCCAGCACGTCGCGCATGGACGCCAGGTGATGGGAGAGGAAGATGTCGTCGGAATCCAGCGGCGCGATGAAACGGCCACGCGCTTCATCGATGGCGCGGTTGCGGGCGGCGCCGCCACCCTGGTTGCGCTGGCGGACAAGGCGGATGCGAGGATCGGCGAAAGCGGCGACTGTCGCGGCGGGATCGTCGCGGCTGCCGTCATCCACCACCACGATCTCGAAATCCTGGCAGGTTTGCGCCAGCACCGAGGCGATGGCCTCGCGCAGAGGTCCCGCCCGGTTATAGACCGGGATGATCACGCTGAAGAAAGGTGGGCGCATAACGGCGCCAATCCTAGCTACCTTCGGTTAAGGAATTGTCGTTTGTACCCCCATCCGTCGCAGCTCGGGTTTGCTTCGCAAACACCTCGCTGCGACACCTTCCCCCGCTCGTCGCTCCGTTCGCGGGGGAAGGAAGCTGGCGGATGCTGCTTGTCGCCCGGCGAAATGGCGGGCTCGAGCTAGCTGGAGGCCTGCGTCAGGTCCGAATTTCTTAACCAGGCGATAACCAACAGCATCGTGGCCCAGGAGACGCCGTCGCCCTCCAGGAAGTCCGACTCCATCACATTGTGCAGCAGCACGAAGACGAAGAGGGCGAACAGCATGGGGCGGAAATCGTCATGGGCCAGGCGCCAGAAGCGCAGCAACGGACGGACCACAAGGGCGGCCATTGCCAGGGCGAAACCGATGCCGCCGATGGTGACCAGCAGCTGCAGATAGCCGTTATGGCCATGGCTGACGGTCTCGACCCAGTTGTCATTGACATAGCCATGCAGCGGCGACAGGCCGCCGGAATCGGCAAAGGTGCCGAAGCCGTGGCCCAGGAAGGGGTGATCGGCGATATAGGCCAGCTCGGCCGCCCAGATGGCGGAGCGGCCGGTGAATTCCCGCGGATCGGACAGCATGCGGGAGAGTTCGTCGGAATAGAAAACGGTAGCCAGCCCGAGGCCGAACAGCGCCAGGATCGTCACCACCAGGAGAATGGCGCGCGACAGGCCATCGCGCCAGGACATGCGGTAGGCCAGTCCGGCGGCTGCCGCCAGGGGCAGAAAGCCCAGCGAAGATTTGGATTGCGACATCACCAGGAAGCCGGTGGCGGCCAGCGCCACCAGGATGCCGATCCAGTTGCCCCTGCCGTGCCGGCCGAACAGAAAGACCAGCGCGGTGATGGCCGAGACCGCACCGGCGATATTCTTGTGGCCGTAGAGCCCGCGCCAGTTGCCGATCAGGGCGGTATCGATCTCGGAGGCGAAATGCCTGGCGGCCGGGATGACGGGGATCGAAAGCCAGTTGATCACCAGGATGGCCAGCAGCAGCCATTTGAAGATGGCGAAGGCCCGGGCCGCGCCCAGCGTCTCGATTCCTAAGAACACCGACAGCACGATGATGACTTCCAGGCCGGCGCGGCGGATCACCACGTCCGGCTGTGCCGACCACAGCGCCGACGCCAGGCACCAGCCCAGCAGCAGCGCGATGCTGATGGGTATGGCGCGGATCGCGGCCATGCCCTGCTGCATCAGGGCGGCCAGGACAATCAGGCCGAAAGCGCCGACATACGTGATCTGGCGCAGCGAGTCGCCCCGGGAAACGCCGCCATAGCTGGAAACATCGGCACGCGGCGCGAAGGGCTCAAGCCCGACAAAGACCAGCAGCAGGAAGACGGTGAAGGCGATGCCGGCCAACCTTGGGCCGAAGAAAGGCCCGCTAGTGGTACGGGCCGGGGCAGGGGTCAGCGCGAAAGTTTCATTCGCCATGAATGACGGCATACTCGTTGTAGCGCGCGCCGAACAGGGCGCCGAGCTTGCCCGCGGCGCGGAAAAGCTTTTCCAGCGGGAATGCCCTGCGATTCGGGCTGGCCGCGAGAATGAGCGCAAGCGGTGCGTACAACAAGAGTGTGCCGAGGATTTTGCCGGTTTCGGTCAGCAGCAGGACCGGACCCGCCCGGTATTTCCGGCGCACCAGCATGTCGGTATTGCCGTTGCTATAGGCCCGGGACAGCGTCCAGCGCAGGGTTTCACGGGTTTGCGGAACATCGCCATAGGCGCGGGCGTCATCGGCCCAGGCCAGGCGCGCGCCTTCGGATTTCAGGCGCATGAAGAATTCGGCATCCTCGCCGCCGGTCAGGGCAAAGGCCGGGTCGAACCAGGGCGGCGTCATGGCGCGCAGGCGTTGGCCACGCAGCATCAGGTTGCCGGCACCCTGCAGCATGGCGACCGGGCCGGTGAGCCCTCGAATATCGGGCGTGGAATGCGAGCCGCCCTGTCCGGCCTCGAACAGAATGGAACCCTGCACCGCATCGGCGCCGGTGGCGCGCTGCACACGCAGCAATTCCTCGATCCAGTCGGCGGCCGGCCATTCGTCATCGTCGATCATGCAGACGAAATCGACCGACGGGTCGGCCAGCGCTACCGCCACCAGTTTGTTGCGCACCTGGGCGATGCCGCGCCGCTCGGCGATCACGCCCTTGAGCGGCCAGCGATAGGAGGGCGCCATGGCCTCGCACAAATCGAAACCCTGATGGGCTTCGGCGTCATTGTCGGCGACCAGCACCGAAATCGTTGCGCTTGTTTCCAGCTGCGCCACGGCCTCCAGCAGCCGCGCCAGCATTTTCGGGCGGCGGAAGGTAGGAATGGCGATGACGACATGGTCAGCCATGCAACAGCTTCCCGTCCGACAGCTTGAAGCGGCGCGTGACCACCCAGATGGTGATCAGGATGGTGATGTCGCCGGCCAGGATGCCGCCCAGCGAGGCGATCGGCCCGATTGTGAGCAGCAGCGCCAGCGTGCTGGTGACCGATACCAGCGCCGACCAGCCGCCGATACGCGCCAGCAGCTTGAACGCGCCCGCCGCCTGCAGCAGCACCGCCAGCGGCGTGCGCAGCGAGCGGGCCGCCATGATGGCGGCGGAGAAGGCCAGCACCAGCATCACATCGTCCATCTGGTAATGGACCAGCAGCAACTGCGGCCAGAGGGTGAGAACGGCGACGGCGGCCGCCACGGTTCCCACCAGCACGGCCAGCAGCGCCCATTGGAAATGGCGCAGGATCCGGGAAAGCTTCTTGTGATCATTCGCCGCGATGGCGCGCATCATGGCGGGCCGTTCCAGGTCCGGCAGCGAGGATTGCATCAGCGAGGCCGGCCGCATCAGCAGCATGCCCAGCGCCGGCAGCGCGAAGGCGGCCGGGCCGGCAATCAAAGTGACGAAATAGGCATGGGCGTTCAGCGTCGCTTCCGTCAGGGCCACGCCCAGCAGCGACCAGCCGGTAAGGTCCTTGAAGATCGGCAGATAGGCTTTCAGGCGGCCGGTACGGATGGCGTGCAACTGGCCCAGGACGAATTCCCCGCCGAAGGGCACGAAGCTCAGCACCGAAGCCAGCAGCAGCAACTGGCCGCCGCTCGCCAGCGTGACACTCTTCGACAACTCCATGATGCCAAGGCCGCCCAGGATGATGGTGCTGTAGATCAGGTCGGACAGGATCGCCGCCGTCATGCGGTTATGGACATAGGACAAGGCGCGGGCGAACCAGCGATAGCCCGACAGGGCGCCGAACAGCGCCAGCGGCACGGCTTCGGCGGCGGTGGCGCCGCTGAACCAGAGCAGCGCGCCGATAACGAGCGTGAAAGCCAGGCTCACCACCAGGCTCATCTTGAAGCTGGCGTCGGTGTCGCGCGTCTCGCCGGCAATGACGCTGCGTGTCGCCGGCAACACGAAGCCGGCGCCGGCGATGCTCATGGCGAAGGCGCCGACGATCAAAACGAAGGAAAAGAGGCCGAACTGGTCGGCATGAAGATCGCGCAGGAAGATGATCGAGGCGATGAAATGGGCGCCGGAGACCGCCACCGGACCCATGGTGGAAATGCCATAGCGCCAGGCCAGCGCCCACAATCCCTGCAGCCGCCCCTGTGGGGGCGCCGCCAGACTCAAGGCCGACGCGGGCTGTGACATGAACGTGTCCCTATGCGGCCAGGACGGTCTGCAATTCCGGCTCGGCCAGAACCGGTTCCGGGGCGAGGCTCTTTGTACGGGTCAGAAGTAAAAATATCGCCAGCGGATTGGTCACCGCGTAACGCCAGAACAGTCTTTTGGGTTCGCGCGCCAGGCGGAAAAGCCATTCCAGGCCAGCCTGCTGCATCCATTCGGGGGCGCGCTTATAGGCGCCGGTTACGAAATTGTAACAGCCGCCGCAAGTCACCAGCCAGCCCGCCTTGAGGCGGAATTTGTTGCGTACGGCGAATTCATACTCGCGCGGCACCGAAAGGCCGACCCAGATCACGTCGGGCTGGGTGAGGTTGATTTCGTCGCAGATATCTTCTTCCTCGAACTCGCTGAAATAGCCGTGCAGCCGGCCCACGATCCGGATGCCGGGATAGGTCTGGGCCAGAACGCGCGCCGCCTCGGCATTGACCTCTTCGGTGGCGCCCAGGAGGAAAAAGCGCAGGCCGTGCGGCGCGCCGATCCTGGCAGCGTCATGGATGAAGTCGGTGGTGGCGCTGCGTTCCGGCACCGGGGTTTTGGTCAGGAGGCGCGAGGCAAAGACGGATGCCTGGCCATCGGCATGGATGATGTCGCCCTGGGCAAAGGTGGCGCGGAAATTGGGGTCCTGCGCCGACAGGGCGATGGCATGGCCGTTGGAGGCGAAGACCAGCTTGGGCGGATGGATGTCGGTCCGGCGCGCCGCCATGCAGTCGGCCAGCATCAGGCGCGAAAGTTCGTCGCGACCGAGGCAGGCGGTCTTGAGTCCGCCCAGTTCGATCTCGGCATAGCTGTCATTGGCGGCGCGCGCCGGGGCCGAGAAGATTTCGAATTGCGGCGGCAATTCGGGAGCGTTGATCGAGACGCGCATCAGCCGGCATTCCGCATGCTGAGGACGGCTTTGGGCGTTTTCGCCAGGATCAGGAGATCCAGGCCGAAGCTTTTGTGATCGACATACCAGGCGTCGAAATCGATGCGCTTGCGCATATCGGCAAGTTCGGGCGTCTCGCCGCGCGCGCCATTGACCTGGGCCCAGCCGGTGATGCCCGGCTTGACCTGCTGGCGCCTGGCATAGGCAGGAATATGGGCGCCGTAATATTCGTCATGTGCCAGGGCATGGGGGCGCGGGCCCACCAGGCTCATGTCGCCGAGCAGCACATTGAGAAACTGCGGCAGCTCGTCCAGGCTCGTCAGGCGCAGGAAGCGGCCAACGCGCGTGATGCGATTATCGTGTTTCTTCGCCTGCACCACGTCGTCGCCGTCTTCCAGGACGCGCATGGTGCGGAATTTGAGGATGCCGAAAATTTCGCCGCCCTGGCCGCGGCGCCGCTGGCAGAACAGCACCGGCCCCCGGGACTCCAGCGCCACCGCCAGGCTGACCAGCGCCAGCAGCGGCAGGAGGAAAAGAATGGCGGCGGCGCTGACGGTGATGTCGAGCGCCCGCTTGGCGTCCAGGATGGGCGCGGCCTGGGAGGGGACCCACAGGCGCAGTTCCGCATCGGCAAACAGCGAAGGAAGAGAGGGTTGGTCCTGAATCGACACGCTTTGGGCCTGCTGGCGGCTTCTCGGAACCGGTCGTTGCAGGGCCCGGGCCAGCCGGCAGGCCAGCCAAACGGGAACTTTTTGTACGAAATAGTACGTTAATGACCCGATCTGGTTCTAAAACGGGCCAGGGCAGTGTCTTTTCAGGCCAGCCTCCCCTTCATCGCGAAAGCGATTGGAGGGGGAGTTGGCCATAGCACCGCGGCAAAGTTGCGAAGGCCGGAGGGGATCACTTCAAAGAGTCCTGCCAGGCCCGGAGCCGGGGGTTACCGGCAAACAATAGGGGGGCCAGGGCGCCGATGTGCCTGTCCCTGGGTCCCAGGCCATAGCGCGGCAGCAGCCAGGGATTGCCCCCCGCCGCCAGCGAACCGGACAGGGTGGTGAAGGCATGGCTGAAGCCGGCCTCGCGCACCGCGCGCCATGCGCCGGCGCCGACATCCTTCTTGTTGCCGAAGGGATAGGCGAAGAAACGGCAGGCGCCGACTTCGCGTTCGACCGCCAGGCGCGAGTTTTTCGCCTGCTGCGTCAGGTAAGCTCGGTTCTGATTTTCATGCATCGGCCAATGGGTATCGGCATGCGCGCCGATGGTGACGCCGCGCCGCGACAGCGCCCGCACTTCGTCCCAGCTGAGGAAATGCTCGGAGGAAAATTCCGCGATCAGGGCTTCGAGCCGGCCAGGCGCAAAGGCATCGCGCATTGCCGCCAGGGCTTCGCCGGCTTTTTCCGCCGGCAAATAGCGCAAATGGTCCGCGGCAAGAAAACCAATATTTTCGCGGCTTTCTTCATCATCCAGGCAGAGCGGCGCCGGAAAGTGCGGCAGGCGATACTCCCCTTGCGGCGCATGCATGAAGAACAGCCAGGCCAGGAAAATCGGATTGGGCATGCCCGATCCGATATGCGCGGTCGAAACGAACAGCGTCCAGGGCATCTGGAATTCATCGAGAATGTCGGCGGCGACGGTCAGCGTGTTGCGATAGCCGTCATCGGACATCAGGAAGATGCTGCGCCTGTGCCGGGCGGGATCGGCCAGCACTTCGTCGATCATCGACAGGGGCAGGACGTCGAATTCCTTGAGCGCCGTCAGGATGGCGCGGAAATGTTCGACTTCATGGTGATTGGTCTGCAGCCGGGGGTCGCGGGTGGCGGGTTCGACGCCATGGAAGAAGAGGGCGGCGGGCTGGCCGGCATGGCGCAGCAGGGCGGGGGGTACCCAGCGGCCGACTTCGCGCGCCCATTGTCCCAGTCCGAGATTTCCAAAGGTAAGACCCATGCCGCATCATTGCGACCCTGTCTTAACTTGACGTTTCAGTGGGCCAAAAAGGCGATTAAGCCATTCCCAGCCATGTGGTTATGCTGTTGTAGAGCCGCATCAGCAGGGCCGGGAAAACGAACAGGCCGGTGGCCCAGATGGCCGTGGCGGCGGCGTTGGGAATCTGGAAGGCCCAGAAGCGGACTTCGCTCATGCCCGCCACCAAAGGGACGATGGAGCGGAAGGGGCCGGTAAAGCGGCCGATAAAGACGGCCCAGACCTCCCAGCGGCGGAAGAAATCGAAGCCTTTTTCAATCTGGGCCTCGAAGCGGCGGAAGGGCCGCAAATGTACGATCTGGTGGTGATATTTGATGCCGATTGTGTAGCAAATCCAATCACCTGCCATGGATCCCAGAAAGGCCCCGGCAATGGCCGGAAACATCGGGATATGGCTGGTTTCGATCACCCCGGCCATGGCCAGCAGCAGGACGGTGCCCGGGATCAGGGCGGAAATGCCGACAAAGGACTCGCTGAAGGCGATCGCCGCGGCGATGGGAAAACACCAGAAAGGGTGGGCTCGGGCGGTTTCCTGCACCAGGACGAACAGATCGTGAATGATGTTCTGGAGCAAGCTGTGTCCAAATTCTTGTCTGAGTGAAGCAGGGATCGCGCGGCAGCACATAGCGCGCAAGCGTCAGATGTACCAGAACCCCCGGAATCTGAGACAGATTCGACATATTTTCGGGCCCTGTGGCTGCTATCTCACAGCCCGGCACAAAGGGTATAGAAGCCGGAAGACGGGCCCCGTTCTGCGGCCGGCAACATCCCGCTTTTTTCAACTGGGTTGCCAACTGAAATCCTGGAATTTGGATCTGCAATGACCATCCGGCACGACGATGAGCTTTCCACCTGGGGCAAGGTCAAGCGCTGGAGCGCGAACAATCCGCGCCTCTCGCGGCCCATCTGGTTCGTCCTGGTGCTGGCGGTCATTGCCGGCGTGGTCTGGGCGCTGACGCCCGACCCGCGCATGGGCTTCCGCACGGCAGGCGGTCCCGGTGACCGTGGTCCCGGCGGCACGCAGCTGGCGCAGCCGGTGGCCGTCGCCACCGCCGAGCGCGGCGACATCAATGTGACGGTGAACTCGCTGGGCACGGTGACACCGCTCGCCACCGCGCAGGTGCGGCCGCAGGCGAGCGGCATGCTGCTGCGGATCAATTTCCAGGAAGGTCAGATGGTCCGCCAGGGCCAGGTGCTGGCCGAGATCGATCCGCGTCCCTATCAGGCGACGTTGGCCCAGGTCGAAGCCGTGCTGGCGCGCGACCAGGCGAACCTTGCCAACCAGAAAACCGACCTGGCCCGCTATGAAGAGCTGATGAAGCAGAACGCCATTTCGCAGCAGCAGCTGGCCGCCACGCGGGCGCAGGTCGCGGCAACGACCGCCACGGTGCAGTCCGACCAGGCCAATGTGCAGACTGCCCGCATCAATCTCGGCTATACCCGCGTCATCTCGCCGGTGAGTGGCCGCGTCGGCCTGCGCCTGGTCGATGTCGGCAACATCGTTTCCGGCAGCAACGTGCTGGTGGTGGTGACCCAGCTCGATCCCATGTCGGTGCTGTTCACCGTACCGGAAGACAATGTCGCCCCCATCAATGCCCAGATGGGCGCCGGCGCCACGCTGGCGGTCGACGCCTATGACCGCACCCAGACCGCCAAGATCACTTCGGGCACCTTGGCGACGGTCGACAATGTGATCGACGTGTCGACCGGCTCGGTGAAGCTGCGCGCCATGTTCGACAACAAGGACGGCAAACTTTTCCCGAACCAGTTCGTCAATGTCCGCCTGATCGTCAACACGCTGCACGACCAGACCATCATTCCCCTGCCGGCGGTGCAGCGCGGTTCCGACGGCACCTATGTCTTCATCGTCAATCCCGACAAGACCGTGTCGACACGCACGATCAGGCTGGGGGTGCAGGAAGGTGAAAAGGTCGCCGTTACCGAAGGCCTGGCGCCGGGTGATACCGTCGT
>DATFFI010000206.1:0-4335 GCA_035250225.1 Rhizomicrobium sp.
CATGGAGGCGGCCGCGTCCACGGCGCTGCCGCCCTGGGACAGGACCGTCGCGGCGGTGCGGACGGCGAAAGGCTCGTCCCCCACCACCAGGTGCCGTGCGTTCGCGGTCTGCACCGTAGCAGCCCGGGTATCGCCCTCGGCGGTGAACCAGGAGCAGCCGCCCAGAAACACCAGAGCGGAAAGAGGGCTGGCGAAAGCAAGCGCACGGAATCGCGACATGACTGGCATAAATTCCTTGAGTTTCCGGGGCTTTTCGTCCCTGTCCGGGCCCTTCGTTGACCTTGTCCGCGCGTCCACCTACGGTCCGGCCCCGGGGGAAGACTTTAAACGCGGGCTAAGAGGAGAGTTCAAGCCTTGACGTTTTGCAACCCTGTCAGGGCGTCCACAAGGACGCATTGGCGCAAGCTGGGCTTTGCGCTGGGCTTTGTCAGCATGCTGGCCGCCTTCCTGCCCCTGAACCCTGCGCCGGTGCAGGCCCAGAACAACGCCATCTTCGCCCTGCGCGACGCCGAAACCGAGGAATTGCTGCGCAGCTGGGAAATCCCGCTGGCGCGCGCTGCGGGCCTGGACATCAACACCGTCCGCGTCTTCGCGATCAGCGGGCTGGACTTCAATGCTTTCGCCACCTTCCCGCAGGATATCTTCCTCAATGCGGGCATGCTTCTGGAATCCAAGACGCCCAACGAGATCATCGGCGTGATGGCGCATGAGACCGGCCATATTTCCGGCGGGCATCTCACCCGCGGCATGGATGCGATGGAAAAGGCCAGCATCCCCATGCTGCTGTCGCTGATCGTGGGCGTGGCGGCGATGGTGGCGGGCGGCGGCCCCGCCGGCATGGCCATCATCGGCATGGGCCAGTCCGTGGCGGCCAACCAGTTCAACGCCTTCAGCCGCGTCCAGGAATCCAGCGCCGACCAGATCGCGGTCAAGCTGCTGCGCGACACCCGCCAGTCGCCCAAGGGCATGTACAACACCTTTGTGCGCATGGCGGACGAACAGGCGCGCATGTCCTACAAGGTCAACCGCTTCGCCGTCAGCCATCCCATCGGCCAGGATCGCGTCTCGGCCTTGCAGACGGCCCTCGATACCTCGCCCTATCGCGACGTGCCCGATCCGCCGCAAAGCGTCCATGCCCTGCAGATGATCCAGGCCAAGCTGGCCGGTTTTGCCCTGCAGCCGGAAGAGACGCTGCGCCGCTATCCCCTGAGCAACAAATCCGCCGCCGCCCGCTATGCCAGAGCGATGGCATACATGAAAAAGCCGGAGCTGCAGAGCGCCCTGGCCGAGATCAACAGCCTGATCGCCGAAGAGCCCAACAATCCCTACTTCCATGAGGTGCTGGGCCAGATCCATGTGATGATGGCCCGGCCGGCGCTGGGCGTTCCGGCCTATCAGAAGGCGGTCAGCCTCAAGCCCCAGTCGCCGCTGCTGCGCATGGCGCTGGGCACGGCCCAGCTTGCGCTGGACAATCCCGCCATCGCGCCGGAGGCCCTGAACAACCTCAAGGCCGCCCTGCTGGTGGAAAACGAGGATCCGTTTACCTGGTATCAGGTCGCCAAGGCCTACAACATGATGAAGAACCTGCCCATGGCGGACCTGGCGACGGCCGAATCGAACTATGTTGTCGGCAACCTGCCCCAGGCCTTCAATTTCGCCGCCCGCGCGCGCAGCCGCCTGCCGCAGGGCGGCGCGGACTGGCAGCGGGCCAACGACATTATCAGCGTCGCGATGGCCGCACGGCAGCGGCGCTGAACAGGAAGTTCAATCGGGTTTTTGGACATGCAGAATATCGTCTCGACCCTGGTGACCGCGATCTGCGGCGCGATGATCGCGGTGGCCGCAGTGATCGTGATGACCAATACCGGAATCATGCCGGTGAACGAAATCCGGATCCGCAACTACCTGCTCACCCACCCGCAGCTGGTGGCCGAGATGACGCAGAGCGCCCAGCGGCTGGAAGAAGCCCAGGCGGCGCAAGCCCGCCAGGCCGCGGTCAGGAAGGTGGGCCTCAAGGCCTTCTTCGACCCCAGGATCGCCTTTGTGACCGGCCCGGAAAAGGCGGCCAACACCATCGTCGAATTCTACGACTATGAATGTCCCTTCTGCCGCGCCTCGCTGCCGGCGGTGCAGAAAATCTACGAACGGCGCAAGCATGACACGCGCTTCGCCTTCATCGAAATGCCGCTGCAGGAGCTGCATGGCGAAAGCGCCATGATGGCGGCGCGGGCTTCGACCACCGTGGCACGCACCCAGCCCGACAAGTTCCTCGCTTTCCATTACGCCCTGATGAGCCGCACCGAAGACATCACCGACGCGATGGTGATGGAGGATGCCCGCAAGGCTGGCGTCGATATCGCCCGCCTGCGCACCGACATGGCCAAGCCCGAAATCGCCCAGGCGGTGAACGCCTCCTACGATTTCGCCAAGAAAGCCGGCCTGGACGGCACCCCGACCTTCGTCATCAACGGGATCATGTATCCCGGCGCGATGGATGAGGCCGGTTTTGCGGCGGCGCTGAAGAAGAAGGCCAGTTAGAGCGTTAGTGTTGTCATTCCCGCGAAAGCGGGAATCCAGCAGGCGAGCATCAGCGAGCCAAAAGACTCTTTTGCGCCCGCGGACGCGGGCGCACTGGATGCCCGCTTCCGCGGGCATGACAAATCGTACTTTAGATCAGCCCACTGAGAGGGCTCGACGGATCGGCATACGCCTTCTTCGGCATCCGTCCCGCCAGCCACGCCAACCGCCCGGCTTCCACCGACAGCTTCATCGCCGTGGCCATCTTCACCGGATCCTGGGCATGGGCGATGGCGGTGTTGGAAATCACCGCATCGCAGCCCAGCTCCATCGCCACCGCCGCGTCCGAGGCGGTGCCGATGCCGGCATCGACGATCACCGGCACCTTGCAGTCCTCGATGATCATGCGGATGTTGACCGTCGCGGTCAGGCCCATGCCCGAGCCGATGGGCGAGGCCAGCGGCATGATCGCGACCGCCCCCATGTCTTCCAGCCGCTTGGCCATCAGGGGATCGTCACTGCAATAGACCATGACCTGGAAGCCGTCCCGGGACAGCATCTCGCAGGCGCGCAGCGTTTCCAGCATGTCGGGATACAGCAGCTTCTTCTCGCCAAGCACTTCCAGCTTGACCAGGGTCCAGCCGCCGGCTTCGCGCGCCAGCCGCAGGGTGCGCACCGCCTCTTCGCCGGTGTAGCAGCCGGCCGTGTTGGGCAGATAGGTGTATTTCTTCGGGTCGATGAAATCGATCAGCCTGGGCTGGCCAGGGTCGCTTAAATTAACCCGCCGCACCGCCACGGTGACGATCTCGGCGCCGCTGGCTTCCAGGGCGCGGGCATTCTCGTCATAGGATTTGAACTTGCCGGTGCCGATGATCAGGCGCGACTGGAAGCTCTTGCCGGCGATGGCGAACGGCTTGTCTGCTTTATTTGTTTTCGGCGGCTGCTGCGCATCCGCCGGGGGTACCGCCACCGGCGCATTGCCGCCGCCGATGAAATGCACGATCTCGAAGCGGTCACCCTCTTCCACCTGCACGGCGCCATAGGCCGAGCGCGGCACGATGGCGAGATTGCGCTCCACCGCAATCTTGGCGGGGTCCAGCCCCAGGCCCGTCAGCAAGTCGGCGACGCTGCTTGGCTGCGGCACCTGCCGCGCTTCGCCGTTGAGAGTGACATTGAGGCCCATATGCTGCTGTCCTTGAAGGATTTCCGTTCTGCAAAGGATACGATTATAAGGCTTGAATCGCTTCCGAACAGGGACCGTATATGGCGAAAAATGCCAAAGATAACAAGAGTTTGCCGATCTTCATTCTGGGCGGCCCCAACCTCAACCTGCTGGGGGAGCGTGAGCCTGAGATTTACGGCACGACGACCCTGGCCCAGATCGGCGAGATGTGCGCCGCTCAAGCCAAAAGCCATGGGTTTTCGGTGGTCTTCCGCCAGACCAATCGCGAAGGCGATCTGGTCGACTGGATCCAGGAGGCGCGCAAGATGGGGGCCGCCATCATCATCAACCCCGCCGGCTATGGTCATACCTCGGTCGCCGTGCTGGACGCGCTGACGGCCTGCACCATCCCGATCGTGGAAGTGCATCTGTCCAACCTGGCGAAGCGTGAAGCCTTCCGCCACCATTCCTGGGTGTCCAAAGGCGCCACCGGAATCATCATGGGCTTTGGGGCGCAAGGCTATCTGCGCGCAATCGACGCTATCGCCCAAATTCTCAAGGCCAAAAAGAAATGAGCAAGAAAACCTCCAAAGCCGGCGCCAAGCCTACAACTGCAACGCCCGCCGCCGCCAAGACGCCCGCCAAGCCCGGCGTCG
>DATFFI010000207.1:0-6355 GCA_035250225.1 Rhizomicrobium sp.
CGCGGGAAATTTCGATGCCGCCGGCGCAGGACGCAATATCCGCGGCCAAAACCGGCCCGACGGAAAACAGGGCGGAAAATGCGGCCAAAATCAGGCCGCCCGCGACATGCATCCAGCTGCGGTTCCCATGCATTTGTCTTCTATGCCCGCGAAACTGGAACGCGGTCAAACCCATATAGGAAACAGGCTTATTCATGCAGGCCCAAGATTTTACTCTGCCCGCCGCCATCACCCTGCCGGACAATGTGAAGGACGCCATGCCCGCCCTCACCGTCATGTTGGTGAACGGGGCGCTGGCCTTCCTGGCGGCGACCCTGATCCTGATCATCGGCTGGACCCTGTCGCGCTGGATCAGCCGCTGGCTGCGCGAGGCCATGGCCAATCTGCATATGGTCGATCCCACCCTGAAGCCGCTGATCGCCACCATGGTGCGCTATGCCATTCTGGCGGTGACGCTGGTGGCGGTGCTGGGACAGTTCGGCATCCAGACCACCTCGCTGATCGCCCTGGTCGGCGCCGCGGGCCTCGCCGTCGGCCTGGCATTGCAGGGCACGCTTTCGAATGTCGCCTCCGGCGTGATGCTGCTGGGCCTGCGTCCCTTCCGCGCCTTCGACAAGATCAAGGTGACGGAAATCATCGGCACGGTGGACGAGGTCGGCCTCTTCCGCACCACCCTGATCACCGATGACGGCGTCTATATCTCCATTCCCAACACCAGCATCTTCGCCGGCACCATCTCCAATTTCTCCCGGCTCAAGACCAGGCGCGTCGAGTTCAGCGTCGATATCGACCATGCCGACAATATCGAGGCCGCGCGCACCGCCATCGTCGAGATGCTCAAGGCCGATACGCGGGTGCTACCGCAGCCGGCGCCTGATGTGGAGGTCGAAGCCCTGAGCGGCACCGCCACCCTGCTGCTGGTGCATGCCTGGGTGGCCAACCGGAATTTCGTCGCCATCCGTTCGGACCTGCGGGGCAAGGTCCGCCAGACGCTGGAAGCAGCCGGCATGCATCCGCCGGCGCCGCTGGCGGCCGTGCCGTTTCCGCCCCGTCCGGAAGCCGCAAAGACCAGCGGCTGACATCGGCGTCCCAGGCCGCTAAAGAGGATCGATGGAGACGCTGATCGATCGCGTCCGGCAGGCCGGCGCGGACACTATTGCGGAAGCGGCGCGCCTTTTGGCGCGTGGCCGCCTGGTCGCCTTTCCGACCGAGACCGTCTATGGCCTGGGCGCCGACGCCACCAATGGCGAGGCGGTGGCCGCCATCTTCGCCGCCAAGGGGCGGCCGCATTTCAATCCGCTGATCGTGCATATTACCGACCTGAATGCCGCGCGGCGCCAGGCCGATTTCACGCCCGCGGCGGAAAAGCTGGCCGCCGCCTTCTGGCCCGGACCGCTGACCCTGGTATTGCCGCGGCGCGACGATGCCAGCGTCTCGCTGCTGGTCAGCGCTGGCCTGGATACGGTGGCGCTACGCATGCCGGCGCATCCCGTCGCCACCGCCCTGCTCAAGGCGGCAGGCCACCCCCTCGCCGCGCCATCGGCCAATGCCAGCGGCCGCATCACTGCCACCAATGCCATGCATGTGGCGCAGGAGCTGGGCAGCAAGGTCGATCTGATCCTGGATGGCGGCGCCACGCCGCTGGGCCTGGAATCCACCGTGATCGGCTTTGATAGTAGCAAGGCGGTGCTGTTGCGCCCGGGCGCCATCGCGCGGGAAGAGATCGAAGCGGTTGCCGGGCCGCTGGCCGTTGCGGGCGGCAAGATCCAGTCGCCGGGACAGTTGGAAAGCCACTACGCTCCACATGCACGCCTGCGCCTCAATGCGTCCCGGGCGGAAGCCGGGGAAGCGCTGCTGGGATTCGGCGCAGTGGACGATGCCTGGCTGAATTTAAGCCCACGCGGCGATCTCAAGGAGGCTGCCGCCAATCTCTTTGCCATGCTGCGCGACATGGACGACCAGGTGGCGGCGATCGCGGTTTCGCCCATTCCGGAAACCGGCCTGGGCGAAGCTATCAATGACCGCTTGCGGCGGGCGGCGGCGCCCAGATGATTGACGCAATTGCGCGCCTTAAGGAAGCAGCCGGTCCAAATGGCTTCAGCCAGGATGCGGCAGAAATGGCGCCGCATCTGGTGGAATCGCGCGCCAAGTATGAAGGCCATTCACCGCTGCTGCTCAAGCCGACCGCGGCCACGCAAGTCTCGGCTCTTTTGCGCATCTGCCATGAGACCGGCACGCCGGTGGTGCCGCAGGGCGGCAATACCGGCCTGGTGGGCGGCCAGATTCCGTTTCATGGCGAAGTGCTGCTGTCGACCAAGCGCCTCAACCGCATCCGCGCCATCGATACGCAAGGCATGACGCTGATCGCCGAGGCCGGTGTCACCCTGGCCGAGATCCAGCACGCCGCCGATGCGGCGAACCTGTTCTTTCCCCTCAGCATGGCCTCGGAAGGAAGTTGCAGCATCGGCGGCAACGTCTCCACCAATGCCGGCGGCACCCATGTGATCCGTTACGGCATGACCCGCAGCCTGGTGCTGGGGCTGGAAGTGGTGCTGGCCGACGGCACGCTACTGAACCTGCTGCGCCTCTTGCCCAAGGACAATAGCGGCTACGACCTCAAACAGAATTTCATCGGCTCGGAAGGCACGCTCGGTATTGTGACGGCCGTGGCGCTTAAGCTCTTCCCCAAGCCCAAGAGCCGCGCCGTCGCTTTTGCCGCAGTGGAAAGCCCGGCTGCAGCGCTGGACCTGCTGGCGCAGATGCAGGCGCGCACCGGCGGGCTGATTTCGGCCTTCGAGCTGATCCCGCGGCTGGCACTGGAGCTGGTGCTGGCGCATATCCCCGACAGCCGCGATCCCCTAAGCGCGCACTCACCCTGGTATGTCCTGGTGGAAGCGACCGCCGGTGAAGGTGTCGACCTGCCTGCCCTGTTCGAGGAGGGCCTCGGCGCCGCTGCGGACGCGGCGGTGGCCGCCAGCGAGGCCCAGGCTGCCGCGCTGTGGCGGCTGCGCGAAAGCATTTCGGAGGCCCAGAAGAAGGAAGGCGCCTCGATCAAGCATGACATCTCAGTCCCGGTGGCGTCGGTGCCGGCTTTCATCGCCCGCGCTACACCGGAGGTTCTGAGACTGGCGCCGGGAGCGCGGCCGGTAAGCTTCGGCCATCTGGGCGACGGCAATCTGCATTTCAATTTCAGCGCCCCGAAGAATGGCGATGGCCAAGCCTTCCTGGCACTGTGGGAGGAAATGCAGCTGGTCGTGCATGATGTGGTCAAGGAGTTCGGCGGCTCGATCAGCGCCGAGCATGGCATCGGTATTCAGAAGCGCGACGCCCTGCCCCGCTACAAATCCCATGAGGAACTGGACGCGATGCGGACGCTGAAAAAGGCCTTCGATCCGAAGAACATCCTCAACCCCGGCAAGCTGGTGCCGCCGGTGCTGAAGCTCTAAAAAATGTCATTCCCGCGAAAGCGGGAATCCAGTCAGCCCGCGTCCGCGGGCGTAAGAGTCTTTTTGGCGCGCTGCCGCGCGCCTGCTGGATGCCCGCTTTCGCGGGCATGACAATAGGAGCTTAAATTTCCCGCGCGCGGCCTTCGATGATCACGACGCGCTCCTGCGCGGGCGATACCGCCAGCGCCAGAAACAGCGCGATAAACCAGGGGATGATCAGGAAACCGAAGAAGTTCAGGGCCGCCACACCCAAGGCGGTGGGCGTCCGCCGCACGATCGCGATCAGCGTCGGCAGCCAGTAGAGAAGAAACAGAATCGTCAGAAAGGTCAGCATTTCCACCAAATTCCCTGCCCGGAGCCCAGCATCGGGACGGCATCGTCCAGTATATGGCCCTGCTACCTTGCTTTACAAGGGAGTGGCGGAACTTTCTTGGCGGCCTCCAGGCTGCTTCAGGCCGCTTCAGGCGGCTTTCGGAACCGCCGGATCGACCGCCGGGGTTTCCGGCGTGGCTTCGGCGCCGCGGTTGGACATGGCGCTGATCGAGGCGGTGATGAAGGTGGCGGCGTAAGGCAGGCTCTGCACCGCCAGCATCACCATCCACAGCGTCATCGCCGGATCGATCAGGCCGCGGTCGAACAGCATCGAGGTCATCGCCACCAGCAGCAGCGCCAGCAGCACCGCCTCCTGCCAGACTACGCGCAGCACCTGGCTGAAGCGGGCGCTGTCCTCGCACTTGGGTGTGCGCAGGAAAGGGGCGCCGGAGGTCAGCAGGCCCGACCACATCGCCTTGCCCACCGTGTGGGTCAGCGCCAGCCCTGCCACCGAGGCATAGGCCGCGCCGCGCAGGCCGGAACGCACCTTGGGCGGATAGAGCACCAGTGTCTTGAACAGCTTGGTGGCGAACAGCGCCATGGCCGCCGCCGACAAGGCGGGCATCGGCACATCGACCATATCGGGCAGCAGCCACATCCCCAGCGTCCAGGCGATGGCGATCAGCGTCACCACCATGCCCAGCCCGTCCGAGATCCAGGGCAGCCAGCCGGAGAGAAACTGGTAACGCTGCGGCCAGGACAGGCCGGAACGGCCCAGAAAGATGTCGCGGGCATGGCGCTTGAGCATCTGCATGGCGCCATAGGTCCAGCGATAGCGCTGGGACATGAAGGCTTCCAGCGTGTCGGGCTCCAGGCCCTTGCCCATGCTCTGGGGGATATAGACGGCGTCATAACCGGCCTCGAACAGTTTCAGCCCGAGTTCGGTATCCTCGGTGATGCACCATTCGCTCCAGCCATCGACTTCTTCCAGCGCCGCGCGCGAGACGATGGTCATGGTGCCATGCTGGATGATGGCGTTGCTCTCATTGCGCTCGACCATGCCGATATGGAAGAAGCCGCGATACTCCTCATAGGCCATGGTCTTGAAGAGATTCTCGCGCCCGTCGCGGTAATCCTGCGGTCCCTGCACCAGCGCCACGGACGGATCGGCGAAATAGGGCACGACGCGGCGCAGCCAGAAAGGCTCGACCCGGTAGTCGCTGTCGATCACCGCGATATGGGTGGCTTTGGGATCGGTCAGCGCCAGGGCGCGGTTGAGGGCGCCGGCCTTGAAGCCCTTGAGCTGCTCGAAATGGAAGAAGCGGAAGCGTGGGCATTCGGCCTGCGCGTTCAGCACCCGGCAATGCGCCTCCACCGGACGCCACACCGCCGGATCGGGCGTGTTGTTGTCCAGCAGGATGACCTCGAAATTCTCATAGTCGAGCGCCGCCAGAGCGTTCAGCGTCTCGATCACCATCTGCGGCGGCTCGTTATAGGTCGGCACATGGATGGAGACGCGCGGCGGCGCCTGGGGCACGGCAGCAGTGACGATACGGCGGTCCACCCGCCACATGCTGGAGGCCAGTTCGATGCCTTCGGTGAGGATGATGGCGCAGGCCAGCAGGACCAGGGGCGACATGGCGATCATCGCCACGACATCGACCGAGCCGATATATTCCAGCGCCGTGGCGTCGATCAGCGCCAGCAGGCCGGTGCAGACCAGGGCGATCAGGCCGCCCATCATCAGATAGCCGGTCTGGCGCACACGCGGCATGCGGCCCAGGATCAGGAGGCCCAGCAGCAGGCTGAGCACGGCGCCGAACAGGGCGTAACTGCGCCAGGCGGGGAAGGTGCGCAGCAGACCGGTAAAGGCGAATTTCGGATTGCCGGAAGCGTCGAACAGGCCCCAATAACGGCCCGCCACGCCCTCATTCACATGCTTCCAGGGCTGGTCATAAGCTTCGAGCAGGTAATAGTCCCAGCCCCGCTCCATGGCGCGGCTGACAAAATTGCGAATGAACAGCGCCTCGTTGGAGACGGTCGCCTCGGCGTGGCCGCGGGTGCGGCCTTCCGAAGGCCAGCCCGCCTCGCCCACCACAATAGGTTTGTCGGGGAAGGCCTCGGCGACACTGTTGTAGAATTTTTCCGTCGCGGTGATGGCGCCGGTGATGTCGGCATTTTCCCAATAGGGCAGCAGGTGGACGAAGATGACGTCGACTTCCTGCGCCACTTCCGGCGTCAGCAGCCAGGTCGACCAGGGCTCGGCGGTGGTGACCTTGATGCGGGCCGGCAGCGCGTCGCGCACACGGCGGATATAGGCATTGAGCTGGTCCGGCGAAACCGAGCCCACCAGCTGGGTTTCATTGCCGACGATCACCCGGTCGACGACGCGGCGATTGGCCAGCACGGTGCGGATGGCGAGATCGATTTCCTTCTCATTCTCGGCCAGGTTGGCGCTGATCCAGATGCCCAGCGACACGGTCATGCCATAACGGCGCGCCGCCTGCGGGACCTTGTCCATGCCGCCCGACACCGTATAGGTGCGGATCCGCCCGGTCAGGCCTGAAAGCTGCGCCAGGTCGCGATCGATCTGCGCC
>DATFFI010000208.1:0-12080 GCA_035250225.1 Rhizomicrobium sp.
CAAATCCAAGGAATAGGGTCGCGCCATCGCTGCTGGCCTCCTGCCCAGCCAGCAGCTTGAATCACGATTCGCCAATCCCGGGAATCCCGGCCGATTCAATCAGATCGGATTTTGCTCTAGGCTTAGGCTTCCACTTTCCCGATATATGGAAGCGCGCGGTACCGGCCCGCATCGTCCATGCCGTAGCCGACGATGAAATCCTGCACACCGGAATAGAGCGCGTAATCGGCCTGGGCGACGGCATCGTGATTGCGCTTGTCCACCGCCACCACGGTGCGGACCGAGGCGGCGCCGGCTTCGAGCAACAACTTGCGCGAACGCACCACGGTATGGCCCTTATCCAGCACGCCATCGACCAAGAGCACATGCTTGCCCTTCACATGCTCGGTCGGCGCCGCCAGCACCGAGATGGCGCTGCCGGTGCGTTCATTGCCATAGGAGCGCAGCCAGATCATTTCGGTTTCCAGATGCACGCCTTCTTCCGCCAGGCCCCGCACCAGGTCGGAGGCGAAAACGAAAGCGCCCACCAGCACCGGGGCCGCCACCTGCGGCCGTTCGGGCAACACCGCCAACTGCTTGCAGAGAATGCGCAGGCGTGCGGCGATATCCTCGGCGCCGAACAGCACCGCCGGCAGGTTCCGCATCGTCATTCCTTGGCGAAGGTCACGACGGCAAACCGCGCCGCCGCGGGCGGGCTGGAAAGCCGGGTGCGGAAGGGCAACTGGGCGCCCGGTTTCAGCACGGTGGCGTCGGGCTTGAAGGTCCAGTGATAGAGCTCGCGATTGTCGATGTCGGTCAGCCCCACCCGCACCGTCTGCGGCACCGGCAATTCGCGGGCGCCGCCATTGACGATCTGGCCGGTCACCACCAGCACCGACTGGCCATCCTCGCTTTCGCGGCGATAGGTGACATTGCGGAAATCGATGCCGCTGGAATTTACCGGCATCCCCAGGCCGGAATAGACGCCGGCCGATTGCGGCCAGATCGCCGCGATATCCTGGCGGTAGCGCACCGCCGAATAGCCGATCAGCAGCACCACCGCGACCAGGCCGACCCAGCCTGCCACCACCGCGGCGGTCTGGAGCTTCTGTTCCCGGAAGCGCTCCGGCACCTGGGCCGGCGGCGCATAGGCGCGGATGCCGGCCGACGGCGCACCGAACGGTTCTTCCAGCGGGGGTTCGGGCTCGGCCGCCACGGCCGCTTGTGTTGCCTCCGCCGCGGCCGGCGTGACGTCGGGCTCGGGCTCCAGGACGGCAGCCGGCGCAATCTCCGGTTCGGGCGCGGGCTCCGGTTCCGGACCGGGCTGATGCCAGCTATGTCCGCATTTGGCGCAACGGACCGTGCGGCCGGAAGCGGGGAATTTCGCCTCATCGACCGTATAGCGGGTAGTGCAGGCGGGACAGGTCAGAATCATCGGCCAGAATCAGCCTCAAGCATCGTGATTTGCCTGCGAAAATAGGGGCGAAAGGCCCATGACCGCAAGGCGAGCAAAGGCTAAGTTCGAAGTATGGTTAGGTTCGAGAATGTGGGCATGCGCTATGGCAGCGGCCCGGAAGTGCTGCGCGATGTCAGTTTCGAGCTGACCTCGGGCTCCTTCACCTTCCTGACCGGCCTGTCGGGCGCGGGCAAAACCTCCCTGCTCAAGCTGATCTGCCTGGCCGAACCGCCCAGCCGCGGCCTGATAACCCTGTTCAGCGAAGATCTGGCGACAGCGCGCCGCAGCGACCTGCCCGCCCTGCGCCGTCGCATCGGCGTCGTCTTCCAGGACTTCCGGTTGCTGTCGCATCTGTCGGCCTATGACAATGTCGCCCTGCCGCTGCGCCTGGCCGGAAAGCGGGAATCCGAATATGCCCGCGACGTGCGCGAATTGCTGTCCTGGGTGGGTTTGGGCGATCGCATGTCAGCCAAGCCCGCCACCCTGTCGGGCGGCGAGCAGCAGCGCGTCGCCATCGCCCGCGCCGTGGTGGCGCGGCCCGACCTGCTGATCGCCGACGAACCCACCGGCAATGTCGATCCGGAAATGGGCGCCAAGCTGATCCGCCTCTTCGCCGAGCTCAACCGGCTGGGCACCACCGTGCTGATCGCCACCCATGACCGCATGCTGGTGGAAGCGACGCGCGGCCGCGAGATCAGGCTGGTGGAAGGCCGGGTGATGGAAATGCGCAAAGTGGCGGCGAGCCTGGCATGAGCGAGAAAGACATTTCGGCCAGCCATATCATGCCGCGCGACAAGGGCGCGGCACCGCTGGATTTCGTCATCGCGGTGATGGCGCTGCTGGCGGCGCTGGCGCTGGGCGCCTCGATGATCGCCGCCCGCGCCGCCGAAGGCTGGCAGCAGGGATTGTCGGATCGCGTCACGGTCCAGGTGCTGCCGCCCGAAAGCGGCGACATCAATAGGACGCTGGAAGCCGAAGTGCGCAGCGCCATTGCGGTGCTGAACGGCACGCCGGGCGTGGCGCAGGTGCGTGTCCTGTCAACCCAGGAAATCGAAACCCTGGTGGAACCCTGGATCGGCAAGTCCGGCGCCGTCGCCGGCATTCCCCTGCCCCGGCTGATTGATGCTGAGATCGTGCCCGGCAGCGCCATTGATACCGAGGCGCTGGCGGCACGGCTGAAAAGCGAAGCGCCGCATGCGGTGCTGGACGATCACCGCCGCTGGCTGTCGCGCCTGGAAGGCCTGGCCGACACGGTACGCTATGCCGCTTACGGTATTTTGCTGCTGATCGCCGGCGCCACCGCCGCGGTGGTGACGCTGGCCACACGCGCGGGCCTGGATGCGCATCACGACATGGTGGCGCTGCTGCACCAGATGGGCGCGCGTGCCGGCTTCATCGCCCGCAACATCGAATGGCATTACTTCATCTCGGCGCTGCTGGCGGCCACGGCCGGCACGGTGCTGGCGGGGCTGCTGTTTCAGGGCCTGGCGGGGCTGGAGATTTTCGGCGTCGAGGCGGTGCCGTTCCTGCCGCCGCTGTCGCTGGCATGGTCGGAACTGGCCTGGCTGGCGGCGGTGCCGGTGGTGATTTCCGCCATTGCCTGGGCGACGGCGCGGCTTTCGGTCCTGTCGGTGGTAAGGGCTATTTATTAGGCGTTTTCAGCCTGCTTGAGCATAACAAAGAGCGGCTGCTATCCTTGAGCCATGCGCATTTTCTTCGGCGTCATCCTGGCGGCTTTGCTGGTTTATCTGGCGGGCTTCCTGCTGTTCCTGGGGCGCCTGCCGGAAACGCCGGCGACGGCGCGGGCCGACGGCATCGTGGCGCTGACCGGTGGCGGCGCCCGCCTGGATACGGCGGTGGCGCTGCTGGAACGGGGTGCCGGCACGCGGCTGCTGGTCAGCGGCGTCGACATGGAAACGGAAAAGACAACGCTGGGCCGCATGGCCGAAGGCGGCCCGCGCTTCGATTGCTGCGCCGATATCGGCTATTCGGCGGAAGACACCCATGGCAATGCCGAGGAAGCGGCGGAATGGGCGCGGGAGCATAAATTCCGCAGCCTGGTGATCGTCACCGCCCGCTATCACATGCCGCGCGCGATGCGGGAATTCCACGCCGCCATGCCTGGGCTCATGCTGATCGCCTATCCGGTGGAGAATGGCAGCGTCGATGTCGCCAACTGGTGGCGCCGCCGCGACACCGCCGTGCTCCTGCAGCGCGAATACATCAA
Organism: Rhizomicrobium sp.; assembly: GCA_035250225.1. Taxonomy (GTDB): domain Bacteria; phylum Pseudomonadota; class Alphaproteobacteria; order Micropepsales; family Micropepsaceae; genus Rhizomicrobium. Next base: position 3,663 of record DATFFI010000208.1, read on the forward strand.
GTATCTCGCCAGCCTGGCTGTCACCAGCTTCGCGCACGCATGATATTTTGCCGCTCGCTGCTGTTCGCGCTCTGGTTCGCCGCCGTCACCATTGTGATGGGCACGCTGGCGCTGCCCTTGCTGCTGGGGCCGCGCCAGGGCGCGCTGTGGCTGTCCTCCTGCTGGGCGAAAGCAACGCTGTGGGGGCTGAAGCTGTTCGCCGGGATCGATATGCGTGTTGCCGGCACCGTGCCGAAACAGCCGGTGCTGGTCGCGGCCAAGCATATGAGCACCTGGGACACGCTGGCGCTCCATATCGTGCTGGGCGATCCCGGCATCGTGCTCAAGCGCTCGCTGCTCTTGATCCCTTTCTTCGGCTGGTATGTGGGCAAGACCGCCGCCATCCCCATCGACCGCGGCGGCGGCGCCAGTACCCTGCGCAACATGGCGCGGGAAGCGCGAGATGTTCTGGCCCAAGGCCGGCCGGTGGTGATCTTCCCCGAAGGCACCCGCAAAAAGCCAGGCGCGCCGCCCGACTACAAGCCGGGGGTGGCGGGGCTCTATGGCCAATTGGGGGTGGCGTGCGTGCCGGTGGCGCTGAACTCCGGCGCCTATTGGCGGGGCTTCTGGAAGCATCCCGGCACCATCACCCTGGCCTTCCTGGACCCCATCCCGCCGGGGCTGAAAAGGGCGGAATTCATGCCTATTTTGGAAGAGCGGATCGAAACCGCGACGGCGCAGCTGCTGGCTTAAGCCTCCTGGCTGACGCCACCCGATAGACAGAGGAACGTTAAGTGAACAGAATGGCGACATTGGAACCATTGCCGCCTTTGTGATTGGTACTCCTATGACCCCAATTTCCCGCCAGATCTGGGACATGAAATACCGCTTCAAGGCGGCCGACGGCACGCCGATCGACCAGGACATGGCCGAGAGCTGGGCCCGGGTGGCGCTGGCCCTGGCGCAGGCGGAGAAGCCTGAACATCGCACCGCCCAGGCGCAGGACTTCGCCGGCGCCCTGGCGGGGCACAAATTCCTGCCGGCGGGCCGCATCCTGGCCGGTGCCGGCACCGGCCGCAGCGTCACGCTCTTCAATTGCTTCGTGATGGGCACCATCGAAGATTCGATGGACGGCATCTTCAGCGCCCTGCGCGAAGCGGCGCTGACGCTGCAGCAGGGCGGCGGCATCGGCTACGACTTCTCCACGCTCAGGCCCAAGGGCGCCGGCGTGAAGGGCGTCGGCGCGGATGCCTCCGGCCCGGTCTCGTTCATGGAGGTGTGGGACGCGATGTGCCGCACCATCATGAGCGCCGGCGCGCGGCGCGGCGCCATGATGGCGACGTTGCGCGTCGACCATCCCGACATCGAAGATTTCATCGAGGCCAAGCGGACGCCGGGACGGCTGACGAATTTCAACCTGTCGGTGCTGGTGAGCGACGCCTTCATGGCGGCGGTCAATGACGGCGGCGACTGGCCGCTGGTCTTTGGCGGCACCACCTGGCGCACCATTCCCGCCCGCGCGCTGTGGGAGCGTATCATGCGATCGACTTATGATTATGCCGAACCCGGCGTGATCTTTGTCGACCGCATCAATGCCCTGAACAATCTGGGCTATGCCGAGACCATCGCCGCCACCAATCCCTGTCTGACGGGGGATAGCTGGATTCACACCGCTGAAGGGCCCCGCCGTATCGCTGAGCTTGTCGGGCGGTCCTTCACGGCCGTGGCCGACGGAAAATATTGGCCGAGCGACTCGCGTGGTTTCTTTTCCCAAGGCACCAAGCCGGTGATCTCACTGGAGACGCGCGAGGGATATCGCCTCCGCCTGACAGCCGATCACCGCCTGCGCAAGGTAACACAGCGCACACGCTGGTCCTGTGACTGGGAGTGGGCCGAAGCGGGATCGTTGCGGACGGACGATGAATTGTTGCTGCATGATCATCGCAACGCGCCGGCCTGGGGGCCTGCCGGTGAACGGGAGCAAGCGGAAGGATATTTGCTGGGCCTGCTGCTGGGCGACGGCGTCCTCAAAGCGGATAAGGCCGTCCTCTCGGTCTGGCCCGGAGCGGCGACTGTGAATGGCGGCGACGAACGGCCCGGCATGCGCGGCGTCATGGACGCGGCATTCGCGGCTGCCCATTGCCTGCCGCACCGCGCCGATTTTCAGGGGTGGATGAGCGTTCCCGGCCGGGGTGAGTATCGCCTGTCGCTGGCGAGCCTAAAAAAACTGGCCCTGGATCATGGCCTGGCGCCCGGCAGAAAACAGATCACCGATGCGGTGGAGAGACGCTCATCTTCATTCTGCGCCGCGTTGCTGCGCGGACTCTTTGACAGCGATGGCAGCATTCAAGGCCAGCAGGAAAAGGGCGTCAGTGTGCGCCTGGCCCAAAGCAATATCGCGCTTTTGGAAGCGGCACAGCGCATGTTGCTGCGGCTGGGTATTGCCAGCACACTCTATCGTAACCGCCGTCCGGTTGGGCGGTCGCTGCTGCCGGACGGACGCGGCGGCCGCAAATATTATGATACCGCGGCCCAGCACGAACTTGCCGTCAGCGGCGAAAATCTCGCTCTCTTTGCGGAACGGGTTGGCTTTGCCGACACGGCCAAGGCAGCGCGTCTCAACCATTCCTTGTCCGCATACCGCCGCCGCCTGAACCGTGAGCCCTTTATCGCCCGGGTGTCGGGCACGGCCCCCGATGGCGAAGCAGAAGTGTTCGATGCCGCGATTCCCGGCCTTAACGCCTTCGATGCCAATGGCCTATGGGCGCATAATTGCGGTGAACAGCCTTTGCCGCCTTACGGCGCCTGCCTACTGGGTTCGATCAACCTTGCCCGGCTGGTGCAGAATCCCTTCGAGGACAATGCCGCGATGGATCTGGGCGAGCTGGAAAAGCTTACCGCCATAGCCGTGCGCATGCTGGACAATGCCATCGATGTCTCGCGCTTTCCGCTGGAGGCGCAGCGCCGCGAAGCGCTGGCCAAGCGCCGCATCGGACTTGGGGTCACGGGCCTGGCCGACGCGCTGATCATGGCACGCGTCAAATATGGCTCGCTCGACAGCCTGATCCTGATCAAGACCTGGCTGGCGACCATCAGCAACGCCGCCTATCGCGCCAGCATCGAACTGGCGAAGGAAAAAGGCGCATTTCCCCTTTACGACATGAACCCCTATCTGTCGCGGCCGCATATCCAGGCGTTGCCGCCGGATATCTATGGCGGCATCGCCGCCCACGGCATCCGCAACGCGCTTTTGACCTCGATCGCGCCCACCGGCACGATTTCGCTCTTCGCGGACAATGTCTCCAGCGGCATCGAACCGGTCTTCGCGTTCGACTATACGCGCAAGGTGCTGCAGCCCGACGGCAGCCGCAAGGAAGAGAAGGTCGAGGACTATGCCGTGCGGCAGTTCCGCGCCAAATTCGGCGCCGACGCCGCTTTGCCCGATTATTTTGTCAGCGCCCAGACCATCAGTCCCGAAGATCATCTGGCGGTGCAGGCGGCGGCGCAGCCCTTCATCGACAGCGCCATCTCCAAGACCATCAATGTCCCCCGCAACATCGCCTTCGAGGATTTCGCGGAAGTCTATCTCCAGGCCTACCGGCTGGGCTGCAAGGGCTGCACCACCTATCGCCCCAATGACGTGACCGGGGCGGTACTGTCCTTCGAGGAGCCCAAGAACGTCATCCCCGCCGAAACCATGCTCGCGCGCGAGAAGGAACCGGAGCTGCCGCTGCCCGAACCATCCCCACGCGGCGGCGTGGTCTATATGATGCGGCCGCTGGACCGGCCCGAAGAACTGATCGGCCGCACCTACAAGATCAAATGGCAGGACAGCGACCACGCTTTCTATGTCACCATCAACGATATCGAGAAAGACGGCCGCCGCCGCCCCTTCGAGGTCTTCATCAATTCCAAGAACATGGAAGCCTATGCCTGGGCCCTGGCGCTGACGCGCATGATCTCGGCGGTGTTCCGCCGCGGTGGCGATGTCTCCTTCGTGGTCGATGAGCTCAAAGCGATCTTCGATCCGCGCGGCGGCCAGTGGATGGCCGGACGCTATGTGCCCTCGCTGCTGGCGGCGATCGGCGAGGTGATCGAGCGCCACATGGTGGAGATTGGCTTCATGGGCCGGCGCAACCTGAGCCTGTCCGGCACCTTGCCCAACCTGCATGCGCTGCCGGTGGAAGGGGCGCGGGCGCGTTTCTGTCCGCGTTGCGGCGATGCCAGCTTCGTGGCGCTGGAAGGCTGCGATTCCTGTTTGTCTTGCGGTTACTCAAAGTGTAACTAGCGAGCCTCTGAACCTGCTGGGCCGTCGCTCCGATGAATTACTCCAGTCGCATCTTCCTCTATGGCCCACTGGTGCTCGTCCTGGTGATTGCCGCCGCCATCTCGTTCCATTGGTGGCGCGCGACCAGCGCCTTCGAGGACAGGCTGGCCGCCATCAAGGGCCGCGAAGCGCTTCCCGGCGTCACGCTGGACTGGTCGAGCGTGACGATCTCCGGCTACCCCTTCCGGGTCGATGCCGTGTTCGAGAATTTCTCGGCCCGGGGTCAGGGCGCACATGGTGCGTTCCGCTGGCAGAGCGGCCGCGTCGCGCTGCACAGCCTGGCCTATGGCGCCGACAAGCAAGTGTTCGAAGCCACCGGCATGCAGCGCCTCAACTGGACCGATGCGGCGGAACGGCCGCAGAGCTTTTCCTTCCAGGCCGGCGCGATACGCGCCAGTGCGCTGCGCGATGCCAATGGCCTGGCACGCTTCGATGTCGATGCCGTACAGGTCGTTTCCAAAACGCTCGCCCTGGGCCGCGCCCAGTTTCATATGCGCCGTGGGCCGGGCGGCAAGACCATCGACATGGTGGTGTCGGCCGAGGCCGCACAGGGCGATATGGGCTTTGCCTTTGGCAAGCAATTCAAGAACCTGGTGCTCTACCAGACGCTGACGGGCGGCGAAGCCTATGCGGCGCTGCTCAAGGGCGAAGCCTCGCCGAAGGCCGCGCATGCGGCCTGGCATGACAAGGGTGGCACCGCCAACGTCACCGCCACCGAATTCAACGGCAAGCAGAACGGGATGCGGCCGGAACAGGGCATGATGATCAATGCCCTGCTGGAAGCGCTGTACTGAGAGGAGCGACCGCGCGTAGCGCGGGCGAGCGGCCCAGGCCATAAGCGCTAAGCCATAAACTCTTTCAGCGCCGCCACCGCCAGGCGGTTGGCTTCTTCCGTGCCCACCGTCAGGCGCAGCGCATCGGGAAGGCCATAGGCGCCGACGCCGCGCAGAATGATGCCGCGGCTGATCAGGAAAGCATCCGCCGCTTTGGCGTCTTTCGGTCCGGAGGGAAAATGGATCAGCACGAAATTGGCGACGCTGTCATCCACCTTCAGGCCGGTCTTACGGATCTCGTCCGTCAGCCAGCGGCGCCATTGCGCGTTGTGGGCGGCCGCGCGTGCAACATGCGCCTGATCGGCGATGGCGGCGGCGCCCGCCTGCTGCTGCAGCGGCGAGGTGGGAAAAGGCCCGCGAATGCGGTTGAGCACGTCCGCCACCGCCTGCGGGACAAAGGCCCAGCCCAGCCGCAACGCCGCCAGACCATGAATCTTCGAGAAGGTACGGGCCATCACCACATTGGCGTGCGCCTGCGCCAGTTCCTGCCCGGTCTCGTAATCGGGTGCATCGACGAATTCGCTGTACGCCCCGTCGATCACCAGCAGCACATGGGATGGCAGGCCGGCATGCAGCTTCTTCATCTCGTCTTTGGTGAGATAGGAGCCGGTGGGGTTGTTGGGATTGGCGATATAGACCATGCGGGTTTTGGGCGTGACCGAGGCCAGCATGGCATCGACATCGATCTTGATGCCGCTGTTGGTGACTTTCTCTTCCACGATCACCGGCCGGGCGCTGTTGGCGCGGGTGGCGATTTCGTAGATCAGGAAGGCGTGGCGGCTGAAGATCGCTTCATCGCCGGCACGCAGATAGGCATTGGCCAGCAGGGTCAGGAGCGGGCCCGAGCCTTCGCCGCCCACCACCAGCCGGGCGGGATCGAGGCCGTACACCTTGCCGATGGCGTCGCGCAGAAGCTTCGAGGAGCCGTCGGGGTAGAGTTGCAGGTCGTGGGCCGCAGCCGCCAGCGCCGCCACCGCTCTGGGGCTGGGGCCCAGCGGGCTTTCATTGGACGAGAGCTTGGTAACCTTGTCGACACCGGGCACGGCGGAGCGGCCACCGACATAGAGTTCGATGTCCAGAATGCCGGGCTTGGGCGCGGGCTCTGTCATGGTGGCGTCATAGCCGCAGAAACTCCGGAAAGCAAAGCAGAACGGCTATTCATTGACAGAGGGTCAGGGGGGTCTTAGCTAGCATTTGTTATGGTGGAACAACCCCGTTTTTCGCGGCCCGTAACCGCGCATGAAGCCGACAAGGGCAAGGCGATCACCTTCGCCCAGCCGCTGCCGCTGGATTGCGGCCGCGGCCTGTCGCCGGTGACGGTCGCCTATATGACCCACGGCACGCTGAATGCCGACAAGAGCAATGCCGTCCTGATCTGTCATGCTCTGACCGGCGACCAGTTCGTCGCCTCCGCCAATCCCGTCACCGGCAAGCCCGGCTGGTGGGTGTCGCTGGTCGGTCCCGGCAAGCCGATCGATACCGACCGCTATTTCGTGATCTGCGCCAACGTGATTGGCGGCTGCATGGGTTCGACCGGTCCGGCCGATATCGATCCATCGACCGGCAAACCCTATGGCCTTTCCTTTCCATTGATCACCATCCGCGACATGGTGCGGGCGCAGAAGATGCTGGTCGATGCGCTGGGGATCGAAAAGCTTTTTGCCGTGATCGGCGGCTCGATGGGCGGCATGCAGGTGCTGCAATGGGCCGCCTCCTATCCTGAGAATGTCCGCGCCTGCATTCCGATCGCCTGCGCCGCGCGCCATTCGGCCCAGAACATCGCCCTGCATGAAGTGGGACGCCAGGCCATCATGGCCGATCCCGACTGGAAGAATGGCGAGTATCTCAACAGCGGCACCTTCCCGTCCAAGGGCCTGTCGGTGGCGCGCATGGCCGCGCACATCACCTATCTGTCGGAAGCGGCGCTGCAGCGGAAGTTCGGCCGCAACCTGCAGAACCGCGCCAGCCTGTCCTTCCAGTTCGCGCCCGATTTCCAGATCGAGTCCTACCTGCACTACCAGGGTGCCAGTTTCGTCGACCGTTTCGATGCCAATTCCTATCTCTACATCACACGGGCGATGGATTATTTCGACTTGGGCGAAGAGCATGGCGGCAAGCTGGCCGCCGTCTTCCAGGGTTCGCCCACCCGCTTCTGCATCATTTCCTTTTCCAGCGACTGGCTGTTCCCGCCGTCGGAAAACAAATATATCGCCCATGCCCTCAACGCCGTGGCCGGCAATGTCAGCTTTGTCGAGATCAAGAGCGACAAGGGCCATGACGCTTTCCTGCTCGACGAGCCGGAAATGTTCGCCGCGGTCGAGGGCTTCATGCGTTCGGTGGGACGTGAGCTGACATGAGCCTGCGCCCGGAACTGGCCGCCATTGCCGACATGATCCGTCCCGACACAAGGGTGCTGGATGTCGGCTGCGGCGACGGCGCCCTGCTGGAGCATCTGGTGCGCGCCAAGGGCGTCGATGGCCGCGGCATCGAAATCTCGCAGCAGAACGTCAATGCCTGCGTCGCGCGCGGATTGTCGGTGGTGCAGGGCGACGCCGATACCGATTTGTCGGAATATCCCGCCGGCGTGTTCGACGCGGTGATCCTGTCCCAGACCATCCAGGCGACGGAAAAGCCCGAAAAAGTCTTGAACGACATGCTGCGGATCGGCCGCCGCGTGGCGATATCGCTGCCCAATTTCGGCTATTGGAAGGTGCGCCTCTCTCTGGCGCTGCTGGGGCGGATGCCGCGCACCCGCACACTTGACTATAATTGGTACGACACACCCAACATCCATCTCTGCACCCTGGCCGATTTCGTCGACCTGACGCAGAAGATGGGGGCCATCATTGTCGAGGCGCACACCCTGGACGATGCCGGGCGCACCCGGCGGATGCAGCCCTATGCCGTCAATCGCGGCTTCTTCGGACCGAATCTTCTGGCGCCGGGCGCTATCTTCTTGCTGAAGAAGAATGAGAGAAATCCGGATTCAGCACAGACGTAGCGGGCGCCGTCGCCGCTTCCGCCGGCAGCGGCGTCATCCCATAGATCGACTTTTTCGCTTCCACCACATGCACGCCGCCCAAAGCGGGGAACAGCAGCGAACCGATGCGCTCCCAACCCGCTCCCGTGCTGGCGAGCCGGCGCGTCGCCACCGGCGGCGCATACAGCGCCCGCTCCCAGCGTTCCGGCTCGAACATGGCTTCGCGCAGGATGCGGTCCAGTTCGCTGCGTGAAAAGGGACGGCCCTGGCCGAAGGGCGTGGCGTCGATCTGGGCCCAG
>DATFFI010000209.1:0-20774 GCA_035250225.1 Rhizomicrobium sp.
CATGAAGCGGTTCTTTTCCCATTTGCCGGCCTGGGTCGATGCATTGGCGGCGGGCAGTTCACGCGCCAGCGCCAGGATCAGGGCGATGGCATGCTCGGCGGTGGTGATGGAATTGCCGAACGGCGTGTTCATCACGATCACGCCGGCGGCGGTGGCGGCGGGAATATCGACATTGTCGACGCCGATGCCGGCGCGGCCCACCACTTTCAGCTTTTTGGCGGCGGCCAGCACGTCCTTGGTGATCTTGGTGGCCGAGCGGAGGGCGATGCCGTCATAGTCGCCGACACAGGCGAGCAGCTCTTCCTTGGTCATGCCGGGCTTGTTGTCGAATTGGACTCCGCGATCCTGAAAGATGGCGATGGCGGCGGGGGACAGTTTGTCGGCGATCAGTACTTTGGGCATGGAACACTCCATAGTCATTCCCCATCGGGGAGGCGGCCGCAGGCGCGGCGCGAAAGTTTGCAATCAGGAAGCCTTGACCTGCGACCAGGCCCAGTCGAGCCATGGCGTCAGGGCGGCGACATCGGCCGTATCGACCGTGGCGCCGCACCAGATGCGCAGGCCCGGCGGGGCGGAACGATAGCCGCCGATATCCAGCGCGACCCCCTCCTTCTCCAAGAGGCTGGTGAGCTGCTTGAGCTTGTCCTGCTGGGCGGCATCGGCCAGCGCGACGAAATCGGGATGGGCGACGCGGAGGCAGACCGATGTGTTGGAGCGGCTGGCGGGATCGCGGGCGAGGAAGCCGGCCCAGTCGCTGGCGGCGACCCAGTCTTCCAGCACCTTGAGATTGTCGTTGGAGCGCCGGATCAGGCCCTTCAGGCCGCCCATGCTTTCGGCCCAGCCGAGGGCGTCGAGATAATCCTCCACCGCCAGCATCGATGGCGTGTTGATGGTCTCGCCTTCGAAGATGCCCTGCACCAGCTTGCCGCCCTTGGTCATGCGGAAGATCTTGGGCAGCGGCCAGGGCGGCGTGTAACTTTCCAGCCGCGCCACGGCGCGGGGCGACAGCACCAGCATGCCGTGCGCCGCTTCGCCGCCCAGCACTTTCTGCCAGGAGAAAGTGACGACATCGAGCTTGTCCCAGGGCAGTTCCATCGCGAAGGCGGCGCTGGTGGCGTCGCAGATGGTCAACCCACTGCGGTCCGCCGGGATCCAGTCGCCATTGGGGACCTTCACGCCGCTGGTGGTGCCGTTCCAGACAAAGACAGTGTCATGGCCGGGCAGATATTCGTTGAGCGCGGGCAATTCGCCATACGGCGCCTTGAAGGTGCGGGTGTTGGGCAGGCGCAGCTGCTTGACCGCATCGGTGACCCAATCCTCGGAAAAGCTTTCCCAGGCAAAGAGATCGAGCGGACGGGCGCCCAGCATCGACCACATCGCCATTTCCACCGCGCCGGTGTCGGAGGCCGGCACGATGGCGCAGCGATAATCGGCGGGGATGCCGAGCAACACCCGGGTGCGCTCGATCGCGTCTTTCAGCTTGGCTTTGCCGGGCTTGGAGCGGTGGGAGCGTCCCACCAGCGCGCCCTTCAGCGCTTCAGGCGTCCAGCCCGGCCGTTTGGCGCAGGGTCCGGACGAAAAAAAAGGCCGTGCGGGACGCACGGCCGGCATCTTACCGGTCATGTTCATTCCTCTCAGAATGATTGCACCTCGTTGGGGAGGCGTGGCCCGCAGCCGGTATAGGTCGATGGAGCGCGGGCGTCAACGGGAACAGGGGCCGGAACTGGTGCGTTCTCTCACCTGCAAAACAGCAATTCGGAAAACGCCATGGTCCACTATGCCCCTTCCGTCGGTGAAAAGGATCCCCGCAAACCGGCGCCGGAGCTGGATTTGCCGCTCGATACGGTGACGTTCATCATCCTCAAGGCGCGCGAATTCGACGTGAAGGTAGCCGATGACAATCCCGATTCCGGCTCCAATCCCACCGATGACGGCCAGGCCGATGTCCTGGCCGACAAGAGCGACGATCCGGTGCGCGAGGAACTGACGGGCGCAATTCGATCCCTGCGCGCCGACCAGCAGATCAGGCTGGTGGCGCTGGCCTGGCTGGGCCGCGGCACCTTCGATCTCGACGAATGGGCCGAAGCGGTGGCGACAGCCCGCGATGCGCATAACGGCCGCACGGCGGAATATCTGCTGGGTCTGCCGCTGCTGGGCGACTATCTGGAAGACGGTCTGGCCATGTTTGGGGAGTTCATCGCCGACACGGACGACCGGCGCGAGGGCGTCGATGGCGAGAATGCGCCACTGGGCAACACATCCGACAAGCCAATGCGGCAATAGCCCCCCTCTTTGGCGGGTTTTCGCCTCCAATCCCGAGGGCTAATCTTCCGAAAAAGGGCGCGCCATGAAAACCTGTTTCCACGCCGTGTTTCTTTCCCTGTTCCTGGGCGGGGTCGCGCAGGCCCAAAATCCTGCGCCGCCGCCGCAGCAGCGCATGCTGGTGATGCCCGAAATGGGCGGATGGCAGTATGTCACGACGGAAAATAGTCGCGGCGTCTTCACGCGCAATTGGGTGTTGAAGGGAGAAAATGGCCGCGACTGGACCCAGATGGCGGTGCTGACTTTGGTGCAAAGCGGGCTTGTGCCGGCGGCCCAGCTTACCGGTCGCTTCACCGAACTCTTCCGGAAAAGCTGCGGTACGCTGGACGTTTTGGAAAGCAGCGAGAGCACCGAGACCGATCGCCAGGCGCCGCCCGGAAGCGCTGCCAATTATGGAACGGCAACGCTGCTGTTGCACTGTCAGGATTCCACCGATCCGCCCCGCCCCGACATAACGCTGAAGAAACACGAAATCGTCTGGTTGAAGGCGCTGGAAGGACCGGGTGTGAGTTTTCTAGTCCAGCGCAATTGGCACGGAGATGCAATTACCCAGGATTCCTTCTTGCGTTCGGACACCATGAAAAAAGAATGGCGCGAATGGTTCGAGGGGGTGAAGCTGGAAACGACGGTTCCAGCTTCACCGCGTCCGTGATCGGCGATATGACCTTCAGGGCGCCGCCTTGCCGTCGGCGCCCATGACGCCCCGCTCCTTGAGATAGGCTTCCAGTGGCGGTCCCCACAGATTCGAAGCACCCTCGCCGGATACAATATCGCTATGCCCTATCATCATGCTGTTCCCGTAAGCCGGCAAACCAACATAGGTCGCCTTGCCGCCGGCGCTTGTATATGCCCGGTGCAATGGCAGCGCATAGTCGGGCGGCCACCAGTAATCATTGGCGGCGTACATCCAGAGCATCGGCACCGAAGCTTTCGACGCTTCGCCTATCGCTCCCGCCGCGGCCCACGCTTCATTGACGTCTCCACAACGGCGGCCGCCGGCGAAATTCACCAACGCTGCCGCCCGCGAGTCGTTGAACGCCCCAAAGGCGATGGTGGCGAGGCCGCCGGCGGAATGGCCTTGCACCACCATGCCGTCGGAACGCAGGTATGGCAGCACGGAAAGGAAAGCCACGGTCGCCGCGATGTCGCGCCCGCTTTCCAACGCCGCCCGGACATAGTTGAACTGACCGCCGCAGCCGGCGGGATCTTCGACCAGCCGGCCGCCGGTGGCGCCATAGCCGCGCCGCTGCATGAAAGCCACCGCGAAGCCGCGCGCCATGTACCATTGCGCCAACTGGCCGTCGCATCCCAGCATGACCGCTTGGTGTGGATTACGGGCCCGCCCGTGATTGTGCAGCACCACGCGAGGCTTCATAGCCCCCTGCGGCACGCAGATCCTTCCTGCCAGTTCCAGCTTGTTGCCGTTGCCATTGATCATGGGAATTGCGAGGGCCGCCTCCTGGAAGGCGGTTTCGGCGGCCGCGGCCGGCGCGGCCAGAAAAGCCGCAAGCAACGCCAGAACCCAATGCCGGATCATGCCCACCCCTCCCGGTTGCCCCGATTATATCGCGGCTCGGAACAAATTGGGGCAGGTGGCGCGAAAATTATCGGGGACGCAGCATCAAGCTGACGCGGTCAGCGCCTTCGGCGTGGTGTTGGCCGCCGCCTGCATCGCCTTTTGCAGCTTCTCGAAGGCGCGGACCTCGATCTGGCGCACGCGCTCGCGGCTGACGCCGAATTTCTGCGATAGGTCTTCCAGTGTCGCCGGCTCTTCGCGCAGGCGGCGGGCGCGGATGATTTCCTGTTCGCGGTCGGTCAGCTCGCGCATGGCGTTTTCCAGCAACGCATGGCGATCGCTCATTTCCTCGCGCTCGGCCAGGCGGGTTTCCTGGTCGATCGTGTCGTCGGCCAGCCAGTCCTGCCATTCGCTTTCGGATTCCGAGCGCAGCGGCGCATTGAGCGAGGAGTCCGGACCGGACAGGCGCCGGTTCATGTCCGTCACTTCCCGTTCGGTCACGCCCAGCCGGTCGGCCAGCTGCGCCGTGTGCTGGGGCGTCAGGTCGCCTTCCTCGATGGCGCCGATATGGTTCTTGGCCTTGCGCAGGTTGAAGAAGAGCTTCTTCTGCGCGGCGGTGGTGCCGAGCTTCACCATGCTCCAGGACCGCAGCACATATTCCTGGATGGCGGCGCGGATCCACCACATCGCATAGGTGGCAAGACGGAAGCCCTTGTCGGGTTCGAAGCGCTTGACCGCCTGCATCAGGCCGACATTGCCTTCGGCCACGACTTCGGAGAGCGGCAGGCCATAGCCGCGATAGCCCATGGCGATCTTGGCGACCAGGCGCAGATGGCTGGTGACCAGCTGGCGCGCCGCCTCGGGGTCTTCATGCTCCTGCCAGCGCTTGGCGAACATGTATTCGTCTTCAGCCGAGAGCAGGGGGAATTTGCGAATCTCGGACAGATAGCGCGACAGGCCGCTTTCGCCTGCCAGGACCGGTAAACCTCTGCTGCTCATGTCATCCCCTTCTCTTCCGGCCCGTTGGCCGGTGGGTGCGAGGGACTCTAACGCCGGAACCGGCGCTTTGAACCCTCGTGCCCCGAGGCGGATAGGTATGCATGGGGAACTTGCTCTTCAAGAACCCCCATCTGTCGCCTCGCGGGCGCCCAAAGGCGCCCTGCCGGCGACATCTTCCCCCGCCAGCGGCTTTGCCGCGCGGGGGAAGAAAACCTGTGTTTTCCTGGTTTTTTTGCCTAATTCAGCCCTCTCAAGGCTGCCACCAGCCCCGCAAAATCCTCCGGCCAGGGCGTTTCAAAACGCATGCTCTTGTGCCGGGTGGGATGCTGGAAACCCAGGACCAGGGCATGCAGGGCCTGACGCGAAAAGCCGGTGGCCGCCGTAAACGCTGTCTCCTCCGCCGGGTTCTTGGCGCGTGGCGCCTGGCGGGCGCGGCCATATTGCGGATCGCCGATCAAAGGGTGGCCCAGATGGGTGAGATGGACGCGGATCTGGTGCGTGCGTCCGGTTTCCAGGCGGCATTCGATCAGGCTGGCGAACGGCCGCTCCGCGGGACCGAATTTTTCCAGTACCTTATAATTGGTGCGCGCCAGCTTGCCGCCGCCGCGTAAGACCGCCATGCGCTTGCGGTCGAACTGGCTGCGGCCGATCTGGCTTTCGATGGTGCTGGAGGAAACACGCGGCGCACCCCAGACCAGCGCGTGATAGGCGCGCTCGATGGTGTGATTGGCGAATTGCTTGGCCAGGCTCACCATTGCCCGCTCGTTCTTGGCGGCGACCAGCAGGCCCGACGTGTCCTTGTCGAGGCGATGGACGATGCCGGGCCGCGCTTCGCCGCCGATGCCGATCAGGCTGTCGCCGCAATGGGCGATCAGGGCGTTGACCAGCGTGCCGTCGGGATTGCCGGCGGCCGGATGCACCACCAGGCCCGCCGGCTTGTTGATGACGATGAGGTCCTTGTCCTCATGCACCACCTGCAGCGGGATATCCTGTCCTAAAGGGCGGGTCGGCCGCGCCGGCGGAACCCGCAATCGGTAAATCTCGCCGCCTTTGACCCGGTGGTTGGCGTCTTTTACCTTGCGGGCTCGCTCTTCGGGTTGGGCGAGTGATACCGCCCCTTCGGCCAGCAATTGCTGCAACCGGGCGCGGCTGAACTCGGGCAGGGCAGCGGCGAGGAAACGGTCCAGCCGCCAGCCGGCATGACTTTCGTCCGCCTGCGCCATGCGTATAGTTCCGTCCCCGGAGTTTTCAGTGCCAGAAGCCGTGCCAGACATGTCCCATCCCGCCCAGGAATCCCGACCGGGCTTGCGCCGCGCCGCCTGGGCGATGGTGATTACCATGACGGTGCTGCTTGTGCTCGCCCTGTTCGCGGTGGTGTGGGGTTTTGTCGTCAATGGCCGCGCCCTGGTGGCGAAGCGCAGCCAGGCCGTGCCGGTGGCCACGGCGCCGGTGGGCTCCGCCGGGCCGCTGCTCTCGCTCACTCTGGCGCCGGGCGCCCGGATCGTTTCCGCCCAGGCGGACGACGGCAAGCTGGTGCTGCATGTCCAGGGGCCGGCCGGCGACGAGGTGCAGGTGATCGACATGGCCACCGGCGCCAAGACGACCCAGGTCCGGACACAAGCTCCGTAGTAAGATCGGCTTCGCAATGAGATTGGCGTTTCCCGAAGATTTGCGGCTTCAGGTCCTGGCCGAGGCCCGGGCTGCCTTCCCGCGGGAATGCTGCGGCTTGATCCTGGGCGTGCGCAGCGGCGCCGACGCGCATGCGCTGGCGCTTTATCCGGCCCGCAATGCCGCGGCGCTGTCCGACCGTTTCGAGATCGATCCCGCCGATCACTTCGCGGCGCTGAGAATGGCGCGCGCCGACGGCCAGGCCGTGATCGGCTGCTATCATTCGCATCCCAACGGCGTCGCCGTGCCGTCTTCGATGGACCTGTTGGGCGCAGACGAAGAAGGTTTCCTCTGGCTGATCGCCGGCAAGGACGAACTCAAGGCCTTCGTCTACTTGACCGGCAAATTCACCGAAGCCGATTTGGTGACATCGTCGTCATAGCTTTGCAGCTTGCCGTGCTTGAACAGCACCTCCTGTGCGCTGACAGTGTCCACGACATGGCCGGTCTCGTCGGCGATTTCGATCTGGCGGTGATTGAGCGGGCCGCCATGCAGCAGTCTTTCGCCCAGCATTTCCCGGTTGGTGCTGATGGCCTCGCGCCGGGCGGCCTCGACATCGGGCAATTCCTGGCCCTCGGTGTCCCGGCTGACATCGGCCCCTTCGCGGACATGGAAAAAGAAGCGGGGCATGGCGAATGACAAAGAGGCGGTTGCAGGAAAACAACGGGAAGGAGCGCTCGCCGTTCCGGTCCCGATTTGCGGATTTCCAAGCGGAACCGGGGAGTTAGGCGGGAACTTGCCCCAGGGGAGGCCGCTCGCGTATAAGCCCGCCCTCGTTTGCTCCCATCGTCTAGCGGTCAGGACGCGGCCCTCTCAAGGCCGAAACCCGGGTTCGATTCCCGGTGGGAGCGCCATGATTTTCTTAGCGGCTTTGCCGCTTAGAAAATCAGGCGCCACCGAGGGCCGCGAAGCGGACCGAGTGGGCAGCCAGGCAAACTCACCAATTTGCGCAGCGAGCTTACGAAAACTGAGCGCCACGGAGGGCCGCTTCAGCGGACCGAGTGGGCGCCAGGCAGTCCCACACAAATCAAAAATCGAGCGTCGTCAGCCTGTTGTCAGATTGGCGTTTATACAGTGCTCGTCTTGCTTTAAGGCAGGACTGGGTTGGCTATCTGGCCGCCCAGGGTGAGGGGAAGTCATGACCAGCGCTGCATCGGATTCCGTGCATTTTTTCCGCACCTGGCTCAGCGACCCGCTGCGGGTGGGCGCGGTGGCGCCCTCGGGCGAGGCCCTGGCCCATGAAATGACGCGGGAGCTGAGCGAGGGGCCGGTCCTGGAGCTTGGGCCCGGCACCGGTGTCTTCACCCGCGCCATCCTGGCGCGTGGTGTGGAAGAAGCCAGCCTGACCCTGGTGGAATCCGAACCGACCTTCGCGGCAAAGTTGGGACGGCAATTTCCGCGGGCGCGCATCGTCGATATCGATGCCGCGCATCTCTCCGGTCATGGACTGTTCGAAGGCGCGCCGCTGGCCGCCGTCATCAGCGGCCTGCCGCTGCTGTCGATGCCGGATCCCAAAGTCACCGATATCCTGGCCGGCGCTTTTGCGCATCTGCGCGAAGGCGGCGCTTTCTATCAGTTCACCTATGCCTGGATGTGCCCCATCCGCCGTCAGGTGCTGGACGGTCTGGGCCTCAAATCGCAGGGCCTGGGCTGGACGATGCGTAATGTCCCACCGGCCAAGGTCTATCGCATCACCCGGATCGCGGACGAACAGCCCGCCAACTGACCCGCTGCGGGTCTTTTTGCTCGCTCAGAAGCGCATCGTCACGGTGGCGCCGCCGCCCGGCGTTTCGCTGATGGCGACGCTGCCATTGTGCACGGCCGTGATCTGGCGCACCAGGCTGAGGCCGACGCCGCTGCCCTGGCGCTTGGTGGTGAAGAAGGGAACGAAGACCTTTTCGCGCTGGTCGACGGGAATGCCCGGACCATTGTCGATGGCGGCAATCACCACGCGTCCGCCCATCTCTTGTGCCGCCCGCAATTCGATGCTCCCGGCCGGCGTGTCGCGCAAAGCCTCCATGGCGTTGCGCACCAGGTTGATCAACGCTTGGTCGAGCAGGTCGATATCGGCGGCGATCTCCAGCGTCTGGGGCACGACGTTCAGCGTCAGAGCGATGTCGCGGGTCTTAAGTTCATCGGCCAGAAGGCGTTGCAGCCGGATAAAGATGCGCTGTACCGGCACGACCTGAATCTGCGCCACCATGCGCTTGGTCAAGCGGCGATGATTTTGTACGAATTGCAGCAGCCCTTCGCTGCGCCGCGCCAGGGTCTCCAGCGCTTCGCCGGCATCTTCCAGCCCCGGGCGGGCGGTTGAACCTTCGGGCAGATGCGCGATGGCATCGCCGATATGGTCGCGCGCCGTGGACGCCAGCGAGGTGATGGGGGTCAGGGAGTTCATTACCTCATGCGCCATGACCCGGATCACGGTCTGCCACGCCGCAAGCTCCTGGGCGGAAAGTTCGGTGGCGATATTCTGCAGCGAGATCAGGCGCCGCTTGTGGCCGCGCAACATCACATCGGTGGCGGTGGCCTTCAGGGGCACGGCGCCGCCGGCCCGCTCCATCCGCACAATGGCCCCATCGCCCGGCCGCAAGGTTTCCAGTCCGGCGGCGAAAGCCTGGCCATAGCGGTTAAAATCGCCGCGTGCGGTGCACGCCTCGCCGAACAGGCGGCGTGCGGCAAGGTTGAGAAGCTGGACGCTGCCGTCTTCGTCCACCGCGACCAGCGATACCGGTACATGGGCGATCAGGCTTTGCAGATATTGCGATTGCTCTTCCCGCTCCTCGCGTCCCTGGCGCAATTGGTCCAGCACCCGCGTCATGCTGGCGCCGAGGTCGCGGAAGCTTCTGTCGCGCATCAGGCCGGAAAAGCTGGCTGAGGTATCGTCGAAGGCGATGGTGTCGAGAAAGCGCGCCACTTCCTGGCCGGCGCGATTGGCAAAGCGGATCAAAAGGACGATCTGCGCCACGGCCAGCCCGGCGCAGAGCAGCATGGTGACGTACCAGCCGGTATGCGTCGCCATCCAGGCCAGCAGGCCCAGGGTGGCGACCAGCGCCGTCACCCGCAGCAGGATGCCGCCTTGAAAGCCGGTGAAGCCGTTAAAGGCCATATTTCTCCATCCGCCGGTAAAGCGAGGTACGGGTCAGCCCCAGCGCCGTCGCGGCCCGGCTGACATTGCCGCCATGTTTTTCCAGCGCCCGCATGATGGCGGTCTTTTCGATTTCGTCCAGCCGCGCGGTGTCGGGGCCGGCTTGCGGCGTCGCGGCGCTGTCGGACAGCGGAAAATCCTCGACCCCCAGCAAGTCGCTTTCACACAGGATCACCGCCCGCTCGACCGCATGGCGCAGGGCGCGGATATTGCCGGGCCAGGACCATGCCGCAAGACGGTCGATCAGGGCGGCGGAAAGGCGCCGGGGTGGCAGATTGTATTTCTGCGCATAGAAGGCGGCGTAATGCTGCAGCAACAGGGGAATATCCTCGCGTCGCTCCCGCAGGGGCGGCAAGGTGATTTCCACCGTGTTGATGCGATAGAGCAGGTCGGGACGGAAACGGTCTTCGTCGCCCAGTCTTTCACGGGAAAGATTGGTGGCGCAAATCAACCGCACATCGATGGGCTCGGGCTGTTCGGCGCCCACCGGGATCACTTCGCGCCGCTCCAGCACCGTCAGCAACTTGCTCTGCAGGTGCAGCGGCACATTGCCGATTTCGTCCAGGAACAGCGTGCCCCCGGCGGCGGCGCGCAGGTAACCGGTGCGGTCGGCCCGCGCGTCGGTGAAGGCGCCGCGGCGATGGCCGAACAATTCGCTTTCGAAAAGTTGCGGCGCCAGCGCCCCCAGATCGACGCGCAGGAAGGCTTCATGGGCGCGGGCTGACAGGCGATGCAGCGCGCGCGCCGCCAACTCCTTGCCGGTGCCGTTCTCGCCCAGGATCAGGACATTGGCGTCGGTGGGCGCGGCGCGGCGGATGGCGCCAAACACCGACAGCATGGCCGGGGAAGTTCCGATCATGCCGGAATCGGCCCCGCTTCCGCGGTCATGGGTGGCGGCCGCCAGGCCCTTGTGGCGCTGGCGCAGTTCCGCCGCCTCGCGCCGGACACGGCGCAGATTGAGTGCCGCCATCAGCGTGGCGACCAGGCGTTCATTCTCCCAGGGCTTGGTGACGAAGTCGGCGGCGCCTTTCTTCATGGCTTCGACCGCCAGTTCCAGATCGCCATGGGCGGTGACCATCACCACCACGGCTTCGGGGTCGATGGCCATCACTTCCGCCAGCTTGGCCAAGCCCTCGTCGCCGCTATCGGCGCCCGGGGCGAAGTTCATGTCCAGCAGCAGCACATCGAAGGCGCCGCGCCGCACCAGGGTGGAAAGCTGGGTGGGATCCGAAAGGGTGGTGACGGCGGTA
Organism: Rhizomicrobium sp.; assembly: GCA_035250225.1. Classification (GTDB taxonomy): domain Bacteria; phylum Pseudomonadota; class Alphaproteobacteria; order Micropepsales; family Micropepsaceae; genus Rhizomicrobium. The sequence goes on from DATFFI010000209.1 coordinate 10,904, forward strand.
AAGCGCCGCTTCAACAGCAGCCGGGCCGCCTGCAGGATGTCTTCATTGTCGTCGACGACCAGAATGCGGGCTTCTAGCGGGGTCACAGGTGTCCGGAAACGAACAGGTGTCCGCATTAGTGTACGTACGCGGACAGTACGCTGTCACCTCAAATACCTAACCATATGGAAATAAAAGAGAAAAATTTGGCACGGCGCTTGCGATTTGGGTCGCATGAACGTCGATTTCCGACTCCATCGCCTCCTGGGAGGCAAAAGTATGCCGCTGGCTCTCGATGCCGGACAGGACCGCGCCATCGCCCGCAAACCCCGCTGGCCAAAGCTGGCGCTGGCCGGTGTGGTGGTGTTGGCCATGGCCGGCGGCGCCGTCTGGCTGATGTCGCGCGGCGGCAATGTCTATCGTGCCCCGCTGAACCAGTTGACGCTGAGCACCGTGACCCAGGGTCCGTTCGAGGACTACGCCGCGGTGCGCGGCAGCGTGGCGCCGCTGATCACCGCCTATCTCACCACCGAACAGGGCGGCACGGTCAAACAGGTGCTGGTGGAAGACGGCGCGATGGTGAAGAGGGGGCAGGCGCTGGTCGTACTCTCCAACCCCGCGCTGCAATTGCAGGTGGCCTCGCAGCAGCTTGTGTTCGAGCAGTCGCGCTTCCGCTTCCAGCAGCAGTTGCTGGATATCCAGAACCAGATCGACAAGCTCACCGCCGATATCGAGCGTGATCGCGCGCTGCTGGCCGGCGGCGCGCTGGCCGCCAGCACCTTGCGCCAGGAAGAATTGTCGCTGGCCTATAACAAGAAGCTGCTGGCCGCGACCATCGCGGCACGCAATACCGAAGAGAAAGTCCGTGCCACCCAGCTGAACGGCGAAACCGGCGCCCGCGCCGACATCACCCGCGCCGGTGTCGAGGCACTGACCATCCGCGCCCCGATGGACGGGCAATTGACGGCGCTGGATGCCGAGATCGGCCAGTCCAAGAGCCAAGGCGCGGTGATGGGCCAGGTCAATTCCGCCGACCGTTTCAAGCTGATCGCGCAGGTCGATGAGTTCTATCTGGGCAGCATCCTGGTGGGGCAGGAAGCGCGCTTCACCCTGGATGGCCGCGACTACCGCGCCAAGATCGCCAAGGTCTATCCCCAGGTCACCAACGGCACCTTCAAGACCGATCTCTATTTCGAGGGCGCCGCGCCTTCTGGCATCCATGTCGGCCAGGCCATCGATATCAAGCTGGTGCTGGGAGGCGCCCGCACGGCGAGGATGCTGCCCAATGGTCCCTTCTACCAGGAGACCGGCGGCAACTGGGTCTTCGCGGTCGCGCCCGACAGTAACGTCGCCATCCGCCGCAATGTCCGGATGGGCCGCCGCAATCCCGAATTTGTCGAAGTGGTGGAAGGTCTGGAGCCGGGAGAGAAAGTGATCGTCTCGGGTTACCAGGCTTTCCTGAAAATGGACCGAATCGAATTTTACAATTGAGGACGCAAATGATCTCTTTCAAACATCTGGCAAAGGTCTATCGCACCGACGAGGTCGAGACGACCGCCCTGCGCGACATCACGTTGGACGTGGCACCCGGCGAGTTCGTGGCCGTGATGGGGCCTTCTGGCTGCGGCAAATCCACCTTCCTCAATATCGTCGGCATGCTGGATGCGCCCAGCGGCGGCGAATACTGGTTCGGCGGCACCAATATCGCCGGCTACAATGAAAGCCGGTTGTCGGATCTGCGCAAAAGCGCCATCGGCTTCATCTTCCAGAGCTTCAACCTGATCGATGAACTGAATGTGCAGGAGAATGTCGAGCTGGCGCTGCTCTATCACGCCGACGTGCCGGCCGCAGAACGCCGCAAGCGCGCCACCGAGGCGCTGGAGCGGATGAAGATCGCCCATCGCGCCCGTCACATGCCGTCACAGCTTTCCGGCGGCCAGCAGCAGCGCGTCGCCATCGCCCGCGCCGTGGTGGCAAGGCCGAAGCTGATCCTGGCCGACGAGCCCACCGGCAATCTCGATACCGCCAATGGCGAGGAAGTGATGCAGCTGCTCACCCAGCTCAACAATGAAGGCACCACCATCGTGATGGTGACCCACTCCCACCTCCATGCCGAGTATGCCCACCGCATCGTCAATCTGCTGGATGGGGCGATCGTCACCGAGAGCATCCGCCAGGTCCTGTAGGAGCCCGTCTTGTTCCGCAACTACCTCACCGTCGCGCTGCGCAATCTGCTGCGGCACAAGCTGTACAGCTTCATCAACATCGCCGGGCTGGCGGTGGGGCTGGCCTGCGCCATCCTGATCATCCTGTTCGTGCGCGATGAAATGTCGTACGACAAATGGATTCTGGGCAGCGACAGGCTGTGGCGGGTCGAAGTCACTTTCCATGTGTCCGGCCGTGGTGAGATTCCCACCGCCCAGGCCCCGGTGCCGATCCCGCGGGCGATGCGCGAACAGATTCCGGAAGTCACCAGCGCCACCCGCTTGGTTCAGGAAGTCATGACTCTGACGGCGGGCGACCGCCAGTTTCGGGAACAGATCGGCGTCGTTGATCCCAATTTCCTGCAAGTCATCGCGCTCCCGCTGGTGACGGGCGATCCGCGCAGCGTATTGGCGCGGCCGGACAATCTGGTGATTTCCGAGAGCGCGGCGCGTAAATTTTTCGGCACTGCCGATCCTGTCGGCAGGACGTTGACGACCGGCCGCGGCGGCTGCGGCAATGACAGCGTCTGCGCCAACCAGATGGTGGTGCTGCGGATCGTGGGCGTGATGCGGGACCTGCCGCACAACACGCAGTTCGACTTCGATTTCCTGTTGCCCAACACCTCGCTGGCCGATCGCATGGACCAGGACACCAAGGCCAACTGGCTCGCCACCAACAATTCCTTTGGCTATATCACCCTGGCGCCTGGCGCCGATCCGGCGCGGGTCATCGCCAAGCTGAACCCGATCCTGGATCGGTCCATCGATTTTACGCGCTTCACCAGCGTGCGCGTGCCCGGCAGCAAGCTGGTCGAGACCCATTTAACGCCGTTTTCCGATGCCCATCTGACCACTGATCGCTATAACTCCATGAAGCCGGCGGGAAGCTGGACCATGCTGTATGGCATGGGCGTTATCGGCGTGCTGATCCTGCTGGTGGCCTGCTTCAATTTCATGAATCTGGCGACGGCACGCGCCACCATGCGGGCGCGTGAAATCAGCTTGCGCAAATGCGTCGGGGCGCGCCGCGGCCAGTTGATCGCCCAGTTCCTGGGCGAATCCGTGCTGATGGCGCTGATAGCGCTGGCGATCGGTTTCGCGCTGGTGGAAGTGTTGCTGCCGGGCTATGGCAGCTTCATGGCGCGGCCGCTGTCGTTCCGCTATGCGGCAGACTGGCAATTGACCCTGGCTGTGATTGGCGTCGGCGTTGCGGCCGGGTTGATCAGCGGCATTTATCCCGCCTTGGTGCTGTCGGGGTTCCGGCCCGCCGCCACGCTTCGCGCCAACAAATCGAGCCAAGGCGGTTCGGGCCGGCTTCGTGCCACGCTGGTGGTGGCGCAATTCGCGGTCTCGATCGGGCTGGGTATCGGCGCGCTGACCGTGTTCCAGCAGATCGCCTTTGCCCACAATATCGATCTGGGGTTCACCCGCGAGAATGTCGTCTTCACTGGCACGGCGGGTCGGTTGTCGGAAGAGGGAATCAAAAGCTATATCCGGATGCTGGAGCGCGGCCCCGGTATCGTCCAGGTGGCGCGCACCAGCTTCATGCCCTTCATGGGCAACAACGATGTGCTGCCGACGCGGCGGCCGGGCGATACCGGATTTCTTTCGCCCACAAATTATTCGGTGTCGCAGGATTATTTCCGGCTTTACAACATCAAGATCCTCGCCGGCCGCGCCCTGATGGACAATCGCGAAGAGGATAAATTTTACGACGAGCCCGAAGACTTGCCCAAGAATGAAGGCCATAACGTCATGGTCAACGTCACCTTGGCCAAGGCGTTGGGCTATGAGCCGCACCAGATCATCGGCAAAAGCTTCCTCTTCGGCAGGGCGCATATGAAAGTGGTGGGCGTGGCCGCCGATACGCTGGTGGAGGGGGTGCGCTCACCCGTGATCCAGACGGTCTATGTTCATACGCCCCTTGACATGCAGAACATGGTCATCCGCATAGATGGGGCGCGCACCCAGGAGGCGATGGCGCATATCGCGCAGACCGCGCGCCGTTTCATCCCTGGTGTCGCGGTGCAGCACCAGCTGCTCGACGCCAGCTACGAACGGCTTTACCAGGGCGATGAGCGCCAGGGACGCGTCTTTGCCGTCTTCGTCGCTATCGCCATCCTGATCGCCTGCCTGGGCCTGTTTGGGCTGGCCGCCTTCACCGCGGCGCGCCGTACCCGCGAAATCGGCATCCGCAAGGTCTTCGGCGCGCGCGACCGCGACGTGGTCGTCCTGCTGCTGTGGCAATTCTCGGTTCCGGTGCTGCTGGCCAACGCCATCGCCTGGCCGCTTGCCTGGTACTATTTGCAAAACTGGCTCGAAGGCTTTGCCTATCGCATCACGCTCAATCCGCTTTACTTTGTGGGCGTTGGTCTGGCGGCGCTGTTGATCGCCTGGATCACCGTCTTCACCCATGCCTGGCGCGTCGCCTGCGCCAATCCCATTCACACGCTGCGCTACGAGTAGGAGAGGGAGTTGCTGGGGAATTATTTCGCCACGGCCTGGCGCAATCTGCTCCGCCACAAGCTGTACAGCGCCATCAATATCGGCGGCCTGGCGCTCGGCCTGGCTTGCGTCATCTTCGTGCTGCTGTTTATCCGGGATGAATTGTCCTACGACAGCTGGATCCCCAGCACGCAAAATCTCTACAGGATCGAGAAGATATACTATTCGCCGGGACGCGAACCCCTGGAATTAGCGGTCCTGCCGTTCCCGATGCCGGCCGCCCTGCAGGACGGCATCCCTGAAGTCGCCGCGATGACCCGTCTCAACTTCACTTCCATGACGCTCTTCGCCGGTGACCGCCAGTTCCGGCAGCAGGTTGGTGAAGTCGATCCGAACTTCTTCCAGGTTATCCATCTGCCTTTGGTGAAAGGCGATCCAACCACCATTTTCCAGGATCCGGAATCGGTGGTCTTGTCGGAGAGTGCGGCGCGCCGCTTTTTCGGCACCACCGACGCAGTAGGAAAGCTGCTCAGGGCCACGGCGAATTGCGCGACGGCCGACATGGACTGCGCCACGCGCCTGGTTCCCCTGAAAGTCACGGGAGTGATGCGGGATATCCCGCACAATTCCCATCTCGAAGGTGAGGTGTTCCTGCCGAACACTTCGATTGTGGATCGCATCGGCCAACCGATAAAGCAGGCGTGGACGGCCAACCCCGGCTTTGGTTATGTCGCCCTGGCGCCCGGCGCCAGGCCTGAAACGGTTTTGGCCAAGTCCGCGCCCCTGTTCGACCGGCTTATTCCGGTTGAAGCAGACCGGCGCGCGGGCAGCCAGCGCTATGCGATTCACCTGACGCCCTTTGCCGACGTTCATCTGGACTCGAGTCGCTGGCGGTTCAACCAGAGGCCGGCCGGCAGCCGGGTGACGCTGTATGGCGTGGGCATCGTCGGTATTCTGATTCTCCTGGTCGCCTGCTTCAACTTTACCAACCTGGCGACTGCACGCGCCTCCTTACGGGCGCGGGAAATAGCCATGCGCAAAACGCTTGGCGGCCGCCGCGGCCAACTGGTCTTTCAATTTCTCGCCGAAGCGGTGTTGACGGCCATGCTGTCGCTCACGGTCGCGCTGGCGTTGGCCGAGATTCTGGAACCGGCTTTTGGCCGGCTGCTCCAGCATCCCGTTGCTATCCGCTACGATCTCACTTGGATGTCGTTGATGGCGTTGATTGCCCTCGTGGCGGGGCTGCTCAGCGGTATTTATCCCGCCCTGGTGTTGTCGGGCTTCAGGCCTTCCGCAATCCTGCGCAGCGGCCATGCGGGCCGCGCCGGCTCCGGCCGCCTGCAGACCATACTGGTGGTCCTGCAATTCGCCGTGTCGATCGGGTTGGGTATCGCGGTCGCCGTGGTGTTCGGGCAGATCAGTTTTGCTCGCAACGTCGATCTGGGCTTCCGCAAGGACAATCTGCTCGTAGTCGCTGGCAACGGCGCGGTGATGCTGGATGGCCGCGGGAGCTTTGTTCAGCAGCTGCGGTCCCATCCTACCATCATGGACGTCGCCGTGACCGATGCAGTTCCTTTCGGCTCCTACAGCCTTGCCTTGCCGTCCGCCCAGGTGCCGGGCCGTCCGGATCCGGTCGCCTTGAACCAACTTGTCATCGGCGCGGATATGCCACGCCTATTGGGCATGCGGTTGCTGGCGGGACGATTGTTGTCAGACGAACGTGCGCAGGACCGCTTCAACGCGCGGGGTGGTTCCGCCAACGGGGCGAATGAAGGCCGCAACATCCTTATCGACCAGATGGCCGCGTCGAATTTCGGCTTCACGCCGCAACAGGCGGTGGGAAAAACCATTCTTGTCGGCAAGAGCCATGTCCAGATCGTCGGGGTTTTCGCCAACACCATGTTCGACGGCGCGCGCGAACCGGCCAAAGCGACCATGTATGTCTACGATCCTGAATTTCCCGCCTCCGTGGTTGTGCGCCTCCGCCCCGACGCCGTCCCGCAGGCCCTGTCCTTCATCGACCAGGCTTGGCGGGACTTTGCGCCCACCAGAGCCATCAATCGTTACTTCGTGAACGATAATTTCGCCCGGCTGTATCAGGCAGATGAACGCCAGGGCGAACTGTTCGGCGTGTTTGTCGTCATCGCCATTTTCGTCTCCTGCCTGGGTCTGCTCGGACTGGCGGCGTTCGCTGTCGGGCGGCGCACCAAGGAAATTGGCCTGCGCAAGGTCTTCGGCGCTCGCGTCCGGGACGTCACGCTCTTGCTGCTGTGGCAATTCTCCATTCCGGTGCTGCTGGCCAACCTGATCGCCTGGCCTGTCGCCTGGTATTACCTGCAAACCTGGCTGGAGGGATTTGCCTATCGTATCACGCTGAACCCTCTCTACTTCTTCGCGGCGGGCCTAGCGGCGCTGTTGATCGCCTGGATCACCGTCTTCACCCATGCCTGGCGCGTCGCCCGCGCCAATCCCATTCACACGCTGCGCTACGAGTAGGAGGGAGAGTTGCTGGGGAATTATTTCGCCACGGCCTGGCGTAATCTGCTCCGCCACAAGCTGTATAGCTTCATCAGTATCGCGGGACTGGCGGTAGGGTTGGCTTGCGTGATCTTCATCATCCTGTTCGTTCGCGATGAGCTGTCTTTCGACAAGTGGCTGTCGGGCAGCGACAATCTGTATCGCGTCGACGTGACGGCGCAGTTGCCGGGAACTCCGAAGGACCATTTCGCCCTGGCACCTTTCCCGCTGCCGGCCCTGATGAAGGACCACCTTCCGGATGTGACGGCCATGACCCGGCTGTGGCCGGGGCGTATGACGGTGCAGGTTGGTGATCGGCAGTTTCTAGAAGAGGTGAACGAAGCCGACGCCAATCTTTTCACCGTTCTCGGCCTGCCGCTGGTGGCGGGCGATCCCGGCCAGGTGCTGCAGCGCCCGGAATCCATCGTGCTGTCGCAAGCGCTGGCGCGCAAATATTTCGGTACCGCCGATCCGGTCGGGCGCACGGTGACAGTCAGTCGTATCAATTGTGGTGCGGGAAAGACGAGCTGTCCGGAAGCCATAGTGTCGCTGCGGGTTACCGGCGTGATGCGCGACGTACCGCACAACACCCAGTTCAAGATCGAGGCCGTCATTCCTCATTTCTCACCGGCTGACCGCATCGGCGAGAAGGACAAAAAAGCCTGGTTCCATTTCAGCGGTTACGGTTACATCCGCTTGGCGCCGGGCAGCGATCCCGCCATGGTCGCGGCCAAGCTGGGACCGGTGATGGACCGGATGGTCGATTTCTTCGCCGAGGCCGGCATTCGCCAGCCGACAAGCCAGATCATGCAGGTGGAACTGGTGCGTTTCCGCGACGCGCATATGAGTAGCCATATCGGCGTTCGCGTGCCGCCGGGAAGTTGGACGACGCTTTACGGACTGGGGTTGATCGGATTGGTCATCCTGCTGGCGGCCTGCTTCAATTTCACCAATCTGGCCACGGCGCGGGCGATGATGCGGGCGCGCGAAATCGGCCTGCGCAAATGCATGGGCGCCAGCCGATACCAGGTTGCCACCCAGTTCCTGGGCGAATCCGTGTTGATGGCGGCCGTGGCGCTGATCTTTGCCCTGGCTTTGGTCGAGATACTGCTGCCAACCTATAACGCCTTCCTGCAGCGTCCGATCGCCCTGCACTATCTGCAGGATTGGGCTCTGCTGTTGGTCATTGTCCTTGTCGCGGCGGCGGCGGGCCTGATCAGCGGCATCTATCCCGCTTTGGTTCTGTCGGGCTTTCGTCCTGTCACCGCTTTGCGCGGCAACCAGTCGGGGCAGGCGGGGTCGGGCGGGCTGCGCAGCGTGCTGGTGCTGCTGCAATTTACGGTTTCGATCGCGCTGGCGATCGTTACCTTTGTGGTGTTTTATCAGATCGACTTTGCCCGCAACCAGGAGCTTGGATTTCGTCGCGACAACATTCTAGTGGTCGGCACCGGCCGCATGACCGCCAGCGCGCGCGAAAGCTTCATGGCGCAGTTGCGCGCCTATCCCGGTATTGCAGGGGTAGCCTCGTCCGGCGACACCCCTTTTTCTTCAAACCTTCGCGTCGAAACTGTCCAGGTTCCGGGCCAGCCCGCGCCGCTGATCACCGAGATGTTGCAAATCACGCCGGAATTCATCGACCTGTACGGCATGAAGCTGGCGGCGGGACGGCTACTGTCGGACAAGCGCAGTGAGGACAGCGTGATCAACTCGCCAGATGCCCATAATGACGGCCACAATCTGCTGATCAACGAAGCAGCGGCCCGGTATTTTGGCTTTACCGTGCAAGGCGCGGTAGGCAAGACCATCCGCCTGGACAAGGACAGCCTGCACATCGCTGGCGTGCTGCGCGATGTCCGGTTCAAAGGTGCGCGCACACCGGCTAAACCCTCGCTATTCGTCAACGACAGGGAAAACTCCATCGCTGTTTCGGTGCGGTTTACCGGCCAGGGTATGCCAGGTGTGGTCGCCTTCGTCGACCGCACCTGGCATCGGATGGTACCGTCAGCCGCGATCTCGCGTTCCTTTCTCGATGATAGTTTCGAGGGGCTCTATCGCGCCGATGTACAGCAGGGAGAGCTCTTTGCCTCCTTTGTCGCCATCGCCATCTTCATCTCGGCGCTGGGCCTATTCGGCCTGGCGGCCTTCACCGCCGAGCGGCGCACCAAGGAAATCGGCATCCGCAAGGTCTTCGGCGCGCGCGACCGCGACGTGATCATCCTGCTGCTGTGGCAATTCTCGGTTCCGGTTCTGCTGGCCAACGCCATCGCCTGGCCGCTTGCCTGGTACTATTTGCAAAGCTGGCTCGAAGGCTTTGCCTATCGTATCACGCTCAATCCGCTTTACTTTGTGGGCATCGGGCTGGCGGCGCTGTTGATCGCCTGGGCCACCGTCTTCACCCATGCCTGGCGCGTCGCCCGTGCCAATCCCATCCATGCCTTGCGCTACGAGTGAGGCGCCTGAACGCCGGATGAATAGCCCATTGCGGCCCCGTTCAGGGGCCGGCCGCCAGCATGGCGCCGAAAGGTGGTGCCCCATGCGGTACTTTTTCGATGTCGGACGCGAAAAGCTTGAAATGCTGGATGCGGAAGGTTCCGAATTTGCCAGCGAGGCGCAGATGCAAAGCGAGGCGCGGCGTATCCTGGCGGAAGCGGCCGAAGCGGAAGCCCGCACCCGCCAAAGTGCGGTCCTGACCGCGCGGGTGCGCGACAATTCCGGCACGCCGGTCT
>DATFFI010000210.1:0-12793 GCA_035250225.1 Rhizomicrobium sp.
TTGTTCTTCCTGTGACGGCATTTGCGCTCCAGTCCCTGCGTCGCCACCCAATATAGCCCCGGCGCCAAGGGAGGTTACGGCAATCGTTTGGTCTGCGAACTCGAGGAGCTCGATTTCGCGCAGTGTATCGCTCACGCCGCCCCCGGTTATCAGCAGGGAACCGTCCCCATTGCGCGTAATGGCATAGGTGGACCAGGCTAGGGCGTAGCCGGCGGTGTCTGATTCGCTCCCGCCGGTGATGGTGTTGACGCCGCCGCCGCCGTAAATCCTGTCGGCGCCCGTGCCGCCCAGCAGCGTGTCGTTGCCGCTGCCGCCATGGATCACGTCATCGCCGCCGGCGCCGTCGATATGATTTCCACCGTCGTTGCCGGTGACCGTCGTTCCGCCGGCCGAGCCGACCAGGCGGCCGATCCGCGTGTCATAGGCGATGGCGATATTGTTGGTCAGGCCGTGGGTGCTGCTGAAGGTGCCGGGATTCAGGTTGATGGTCGCATCGCTGGTATTGCTGAGGTCCAGCGCGTTGTTGCTGCCGGCGGCCCAGAGGGTGACGACGGGCGTCGTATTCGTGTTGAAGTCGAAGAAATTCGCGACCGGGCCGGAGATGGTGGTGTTGTAGCCGAAGGTGACATCGGTCAGGGGCGTGTCGGTCGCGGCCCCGTAAATGCGCTGGATCGCAAGGATGTCGGCGATCATGGGAGTGATGGGGTAACGCGAATTCCAGAAGGTGGAATGGACCGGCGTATACTGGTTCGCGCTGCTGTTGTTGAAATAGGACATCAGCGAATAAAGCCTTGTGTCATAAGGGCCATATTGCTGGGAGGCGACTTTGGTGCCGTTGTAGGGCCCGCCATGGCCAAGGCCTATGGCGTGTCCGATTTCGTGCAGAATGGTATGCAGCGGATAGCCGCCGGATCGCGAGAAGATGTTGTTCGGTCCACTGAAGGATCCGATCGGGCCGAAGCCCGCTACGCTGGTGTCTATCGAGACTTTCGACTGTTCCAGCCGAAGCAGTTCGTTTCCATCCGTGCGGCCAGTGTCCTGGGTGAGCGGCGCAAAATCGGAATCCGCATAGGCGCGGTCATCGCTGCCGCGGGTGAACTGGATGCCCGCATGACCATAATCCGAGGTCAGGGAGAAGGAGATGTTGGCGACCGCCGACCAGAGGGTCAAAGCGGCAGTGAAAGCCGCCGTCTCGTCGGCATTCCATCCGGACGCTGCGTTGAAGGCATAGGTTACAATGCCGCCCGGCGTTCCAGCCGTCGGGGCGCTGCCGTCGGCGTGCCATTTGTAGGCAAGCGTATAGCCGCCGGTATAGGTGGCGGGACGGTCATTGTTCCAGGCGGCATAGGAATAGAGTGCCAGCGTGCCGTCGGGATTGAGGCCGCTGAGGAAAGTGGTTTCCTCATTCAGGGCGGGAGCCACCGGCGCCGCATACTCGACCACGGTTTTCTGCGCGGCGGCAGCATCGGCAGTGGTGTGGGTGGAAACCGGACTATCTGCCGCGCCGGCGACGTAATTGCTCACGGGAGGGCGGGAATCGGAATCCAACTCGAAGTCCGGGTCCAGACTGTAAACTCGCGCCATCGTCTTCCAGCCCAATACGGCCCCCGCCGGGAGGCATTTTATCGTACGTGCCCGCCTGGACAAAGCCGCAAACGCCGAATCAGGCGGGGTTCCGGCACGAAACCCGGGTGGAACCAGGCCGGGCGGTCAGGCAAAAACGATGGTTTTGTCGCCGGCAATCATGACGCGGCGCTGGATATGCCAGGTGACGGCGCGGGCCAGGACGCGGCATTCCACGTCGCGGCCAAAGGCGACCAAGTCCTCGACCGTATGGCCGTGATGCACCCGCTGGACATCCTGTTCGATGATGGGGCCTTCATCCAGGCTGGGCGTGACGTAATGGGCGGTGGCGCCGATGATCTTCACGCCGCGCGCGAAAGCCTGCTGATAGGGCTTGGCGCCCTTGAAGCTGGGTAGGAAGGAATGATGGATGTTGATGCAGCGGCCGGAGAGTGCGGCGCAGGCATCCTGCGACAGGATCTGCATATAGCGCGCCAGCACCAGCAGATCGGCATCCCTGGCCATGTCCAGCAGTGCCTGCTCCTGGGCCGGCTTGCCGTCGGGCAGGCGATACCAGGGGATGCCGCTCCACTCGACGAAGGCGCGCATGTCATCATGGTTGGAGGCGACGCCGACAATCTCGACTGGCAGCAGGCCGGAGCGCCAGCGATGGATCAGGTCATACAGGCAGTGGCCGAATTTCGACACGGCGATCAGCAGCTTCGGCTTCGCCAGCTTGTCATACAGGGTCCATTGCATCTTGAAAGTGCGCGCAATGGGTTCGAACGCGGCCCGCACCTCCTCCAGCGTCAGGTCGCTCTCGCTGACGAAATCCACCCGCATATAGAACTGGTCGGCCGGAGCGTCGTTGAACTGGCTGGAATCGACGATGGAAGCGTCATGCCCGGCCAGGAAATTCGCCACCGCCGCCACAATGCCTTTGCGGTCGGGGCAGGAGAGGGTGAGCAGGAAAGGGTGCTTCAAGGCCGGTTCCATAGCGAGGGGGTCAGGATACGTTCGTCATCCATGGCGCAAGCAGACCAGTCGATGGCGGGCAGGGGGAGGGCCGCGGCGGCAATGATTTCGTCCAGTTCATCCCGCGCGGTGACGCCCACCAGCGCAATATCGATCTCGGGCCGCGACAGCACAAAGCCCAGCGCCGCTGCCAGCGGTGTGCTGCCGGCGGCAGCCAGGCGGGCGCGCAGCTTTGTCAGGTGCGGGCCGGCGCCCTGCAGATGCGGCGGCACGTCACCGGGCGGCATCAGCATCAATCCCTGCAGGAACAGCGAACGGGCGTGAATTTCGACGCCCAAATCCTTCAACCGCGTCAGCGAGCCATCCTGCAAGAGGCGCTGGTCCAGCAGGCTGAACGGCAACTGCATCACGTCCGGGCGAAAGCGTTTCGCCATGGCGGCAGGATCATCGGCAAAGTAGGTGGAAATTCCGATTTTACGGAAGACGCCTTCCACCTTCAGCTGTTGCAGCGCGGGCCATAGCCCGGGTTCATCCAGATCCGCCGCCGCATGAACCAGCAATGTGTCGGCATTGAGCATGTCGACTGACCGGCGCGCGCGGGCAATCACAGTCTCGACACCGTTCTTTACGGGGCCCGTTTTGGTGACGATGCGGAACGGCGCGGTGTCCAGCGCCGCCAGCACCTTCTCCGCTTCGCCGTAATTGGCGGCCGTATCCAGCACCATGATGCCGGCCTGTGCCGCCCGTGCCAGGATCGCCGCCGCTTCGGCGCGCGAAACCTGGCCGCCGGTGTTGGAAACACCATAGGCCTGACCGAACTGGACCGTGCCGAGCCCCAGCTTCATGCGATGCCGATATCCAGCGGCGTCAGGCCCTCGATTTCAACCCACAGCCGGTCACCCCGCACCACCGGGCCCACGCCTTCGGGCGTGCCGGTGAAAATGACGTCGCCTGCCGCCAGCGTTACCTGGCGCGACAGGCGAGCGACAATCTCGGCCACGTTCCAGCTCATGTGCGAGAGGTCGGAGGATTGTTTGGTTTCGCCATTGACCGTGAGGCGGGTGGCACCGCTTGTTTTCAGCGTGCTTCCCGGCGTGATGATGCCGATGGGGGCGCTCTGTTCGAAGCTTTTGCCGATTTCCCATGGCTTGCCTTTTTCCTGCATCTGCTTCTGCAGGTCGCGGCGCGTCATATCCAGGCCGGCGGCATAACCGAAGATCATCTCCGCGGCGCGGGTTTCGGAAATGTCGTTGCCGCCGCTTTTCAGCGCCACCACCAGTTCGGCCTCGTAGTGAAGATTGCCCGTCAGGCCGGGATAGGGGATAGAGCCGCCGCCCGCCACCAGCATGTCCGGTTGCTTGGAAAAGAAGAAAGGCGGCTCGCGTTCATCATTGCCCAGTTCACGGGCATGGGCGGCATAGTTGCGGCCGACGCACCAGATCCGGCGCACGGGGAAGCGGGACCCGGTTCCGGCAACCGCCAGCGAAGGCGGCGGTGGCGGCGTGAAAACATAATCACTCATGGGATTCCCTCAGCCGGCTCTTAGATAGCGCACGGCTTCGTCGCGGCCAAACAGATAAAGCAGCACCCGCAGGGCCTGTCCGCGCGGGCTGGAAAGTTCGGGGTCGCGTGCCAGGATCAGCCGGGCATCGTCATGCGCCGCCGCCAGCAGATTGCCATGCGCAGCCATGTCGGCCAGGCGGAATTCCTCCTCGCCGCTTTGCCGCTTGCCCAGCATCTCACCGGGGCCGCGCAGTTCCAGGTCCTTTTCGGCGATGACGAAGCCGTCATCGGTTTCCCGCATGGTGGCCAGCCGCGCCTTCGCGGTCTCGCCCAGATGGCCGTGATAGACCAGCATGCAGCTGGATTTGCCGCTGCCGCGCCCGACGCGCCCGCGTAACTGGTGCAGCTGCGCCAGCCCAAAACGTTCGGCATGCTCCACCACCATGATGGTGGCTTGTGGCACATCGACCCCGACTTCGATCACCGTGGTGGCGACCAGGAGTTTGGTTTCACCCGCCTTGAAGGCGGCCATGGCGGCATCGCGTTCCGGCGCCTTCATCTTGCCATGCACCAGGCCAACAGGAAGCCCCAGAGCCTTTTGCAGCATCTGGGCGCGCTCCTCGGCGGCGGCAAGGTCGATCTTTTCCGACTCTTCCACCAGCGGACAGACCCAATAGGCGCGGTCGCCACGATCCAGCGCCAGGCGCAGATGGGAGATCAGTTCATCCAGCCGGTCGGCGCTCATCACGCGTGTAGCGACCTTTTGGCGTCCGGGCGGGCGGCCCAGGATCTTCGAGACTTCCATGTCGCCATAGGCGGTTAGCGCCAGGGTGCGCGGGATCGGGGTCGCGGTCATGACGAGTACATCGGTGCGGCCTTTGGCCTGCAACGTCATGCGCTGATGCACGCCGAAGCGATGCTGTTCGTCCACCACCACCAGCCCCAGGTCGCGGAAGGCGACATCTTCCAAGAACAGCGCGTGGGTGCCGACCAGGATATCGATCTTGCCGTCCTTCAGTTCGGCCAGCAGCGCCTCGCGCTGTTTCTCGCCGCCGGTCAGCGCCGCCAGCCGGATGCCGGCCGCGTCCGCGAAAGGTTGCAAGGTACTGCAATGCTGGCGCACCAGAAGCTCGGTCGGCGCCATCAGCGCCGCCTGCAGTCCGGCTTCGACCGCGCCCAGCATCGCCAGCAGCGAGACCACGGTTTTGCCCGAACCGACATCGCCCTGCAGCAGCCGCAACATGCGCCGCTCGCTTTTCATGTCATTTTCGATTTCGCCCAGGGCCTGCAACTGGCCGTCGGTCAGGGCAAAAGGCAGGGCGGCAATCGCCGCAGCCTTCAGCTTGCCGGTGCCGGTCACCGGCCGGCCCTTGCCCTCGCGCAGGCGGGCGCGGATCAACACCAGGGCCAGTTGGTTGGCGAGCAGCTCGTCATAGGCCAGGCGTTGGCGCGGTAATGTCAGGGGCGAAAGATCGTCTTCGTGGATGGGCGCATGGGCGCTGGCCAGCGCCTCGCCGAAGGAGGCGAATTTCCGCGCCTGCAGGAAAGCCTCATCCTGCCATTCGGGCAGCGCCGGCACCTTCTCCAGCGCGCCGCGCACCGCCTTGGCCATGGATTTTCCTGGCAGGCCTTCGGTCAGGCCATAGACCGGCTCATGCTGCGGCATGCCGGCTGCATCTTCCGGCGCTACCACATGATCGGGATGGGCCATCTGCAGCCTCTCCTTGAAGCGCTCGATCCGGCCCGACAGCACGCGCCGCCCCCCGACCGGCAGGATGGTCTTGAGCCAGTCGGGCTGGGCGCGAAAGAAAATCAGCTCCATCACCGCGCTGTCGTCCGAGACCCGCACTTTATAAGGCTGGCTTTTCACCCGCGGCGGCAGATGGTCGAGCACCGTGACTTCCACCGTGGCGATGCGGCCAGCCTCGGCGGCGGCCAGTTTGGGCCGATAGGAGCGGTCGATCACCCCCACCGGCAGGTCCAGCACCAGGTCGCGCAGCAGCGGCCCCGCCACCTTGGCCATCAGCTTTTCCAGCTTGGGTCCCACCCCGGAAAGAGTGCGGATTTCAGCGAAAAGCGGAAAGAGAATCGAGGGGCGCATGACTTCGGAACTTTATGGGCTCGGGCCGTTGTTCTCAACGCGCCGTCGGGGCTATATCCCGGCCATGGATGACCTGGGACAGGGTGGCTCTTCGGAGAACCGCCGGAAACGGCTTTTGTTTCGCGCCCAGCGGCGTGGCTTCAAGGAGGTCGACCTGATCTTCGGCGCCTATGCGCAGGAGCATCTGGCGGCGCTGGATGAGGACGGCCTCGACCAGTTCGAGGCGCTGCTCGCCGCCCCCGATCAGGACGTCTATGCCTGGTTGCGTGGCGCCGAACCGGTGCCCGCCGCCCACGACAATTCCGTTTTCGCCGGGCTGAAAAGCTATTGCGGCCGCAAGGATCAAATTTGGAACGCCTAGACTATATCGCTAAGCAGGACGGCCGCCTGACCGTCACCGGCGCTCCCGCCGGCCATGATGCCTATATCGCGGCGGAAGCGGCGCGCCGGCGCGGCGGCCCGGTGCTGTTCGTCGCCACCGACGATACCGCCGCCGAGAATGCTGTCCGCGCCATCCGCTTTTTCGCGCCCGCCACGACGGTTCTGTCCTTCCCGGCCTGGGACTGCCTGCCGTATGACCGGGTTTCGCCCAAGCCGGATATCGCCAGCACCCGGCTTTCCACTCTGGCGGTTCTGGCGCGGGGCTGCGGCGCCTGCGTTATCGTCACCACCATCAACGCGGCGCTGCAACGCGTTCCGCCCAAGGCTTGGATCGCCCAGGCCAGTTTCGCGGCAAAGACCGGCGACGATGTCGATCGTGAGGCGCTGATCAGGTTCCTGGCCGCCAATGGCTATGCCCGTGCCGGCACGGTGCGTGAACCCGGTGATTTCGCCCTGCGCGGCGGCATTGTCGATCTGTGGTCGCCGGGAGAAGAATCGCCGCTGCGACTGGATTTCTTCGGCGCGACGCTGGACGCCATCCGCCGCTTCGATGCCGAAACCCAATTGTCCAAGGATACGGTCGAACGCATCGCCCTGTTGCCCGCCAGCGAGGCGCTGCTCTCGCCCGAGGCGATCAGCCGCTTCCGCACCGGCTATGTCGCCGCCTTTGGCGCCGCGGGCGACGATCCGCTGTATGAAAGCGTCAGCGCCGGCCGCAAGGCGCAGGGCATGGAACATTGGCTGCCTTTGTTCCATGACCATCTGGACACGCTGTTCGATTATTTGCCGCGCTCCCTGATATTGCTGGGCCATCAGGTGGAAGAGGCCAAGGCCGCCCGTATTGAATTGATCCGGGACTATTTCCAGACCCGCGAGGATTTTCTGTATCCCCAAGGCGCGGGAGTCGGGAGCGTCGGCGAGAGCCGGAGCGACCCAAAAATAAAAGCGCCGCCTTACAAGCCGCTGAAACCCGCCACGTTGTATTTAAGCGATGCCGACTGGAAGACGGCGCTGATCCCGCACATCGTGCGCGATCTCACCCCGTTCCAGGCGCCGGAAAGCAAAAACAGCGTCGATGCCGGCGGCAGACAGGGGCGTGATTTCGCGCCCGAACGCCAAAGCAACGTCACCGGCGGCAATCTCAATGTCTTCCAGGCTGCTGCCGATCACCTCAAGGCGCTGCAGGTGGCCGGCAAGCGGGTGCTGGTGGCCAGCTGGACCGATGGTTCGGCCGAGCGCATGGGCGGCGTGCTCTCCGATCACGGCGTGACGCCCATCCGCAAGGTCGAGAATTTTCCCGAAGCGCTCAAGCTGGACACAAGCGCCTTCGCCATTGCTTGCCTGGGGATCGAGCGCGGCTTCGAAGGGCCGGATTTTGCCGTCCTGTCGGAACAGGATGTGCTGGGCGACCGCATGGTGCGGGCCCAGACGCGCACGCGCCGGGCGCAGAACTTCCTCACCGAGGCTTCGACTTTGGCGCCGGGCGATCTGGTCACCCATATCGAGCATGGCGTCGGCCGTTACCTGGGCCTGAAGGCCATCGATGCGCTGGGCGCGCCGCATGACTGCCTGGAGCTTCAGTATGACGGGGGCAAACTCTTCCTGCCGGTCGAGAATATCGAACTGCTGACCCGCTATGGCTCGGACGAAGGCGCTCAACTGGACCGGCTGGGTGGCGCGAGCTGGCAATTGCGCAAGGCGAAGATGAAGGAGCGGGTGCGCGCCATCGCCGCCGAGCTCATCAAGATCGCCGCCGCCCGCCAGCTCAAGGCGCTGCCCGCCATCGATCCGCCGCAAGGCCTATATGACGAGTTCGCCGCCCGCTTCCCCTATTCGGAGACCGAGGACCAGGAAAAGGCCATCGGGGATGTTGTCTCCGATCTGGCCGCCGGTCGGCCGATGGACCGCCTGGTCTGCGGCGATGTCGGCTTCGGCAAGACCGAAGTCGCCATGCGTGCCGCCTTCGTCGCCGCCATGTCGGGCGAGCAAGTGGCGGTGGTGGTGCCGACCACGCTCTTGGCGCGGCAGCACTATCGCGGTTTTGCCGAACGCTTTACCGGCTTCCCGCTCAAGGTGCGGCAGCTTTCGCGCTTCGTCGATGCGAAGGAAGCGAAGGAGACCAAAGCAGCGCTGGAAGAGGGCGCGGTCGATATCGTGGTCGGCACCCATGCCCTGCTGGCCGAAAGCATAAAATTCAAACGGCTGGGGTTGGTGATCGTCGATGAAGAGCAGCATTTCGGGGTGGTGCACAAGGAGCGGTTGAAGAACCTGAAGGCCGATGTCCATGTCCTGACGTTGACCGCCACGCCCATCCCGCGCACACTCCAATTGGCTTTGTCTGGCGTGCGCGACCTGTCGCTGATCACCACCCCGCCGATCGATCGGCTGGCGGTGCGCACCTTCGTGACGCCCTTTGATCCCCTGGTGGTGCGCGAGGCGCTGTTGCGCGAACATTATCGCGGCGGCCAGAGCTTCTTCGTGGCGCCGCGCATCGCCGATCTGCGCGAAGCTGAAGTCTTCCTGAAGGCCACGGTGCCGGAGGTGAAGCCGGCAGTGGCGCATGGCCAGATGGCCCCCAGCGTGCTGGAAGAGGTGATGACGGCCTTTTACGAGCGCAAGATCGATGTGCTGATTTCCACCAACATCGTCGAATCCGGCCTCGATATTCCCACCGCCAACACCATGATCGTGCAACGCGCCGACATGTTCGGCCTGTCGCAGCTTTACCAGTTGCGCGGCCGCATCGGCCGTTCCAAGGCGCGCGCCTATGCCTATCTGACGACGCCGGCCGAGAAGAAGCTGACCGACACCGCCACCCGCCGCCTGGAAGTGCTGCAATCGCTGGACCAGCTGGGGGCAGGCTTCTCGGTCGCCAGCCATGACATGGATATCCGCGGCGCGGGCAACCTTTTGGGCGAGGAACAGTCCGGCCATGTCAAGGAAGTGGGCATCGAGCTTTACCAGGAGATGCTGGAGGAGGCAGTCGCCGGTCTGAAGGAAGGCGATACAGACCAAGCCATGGCCGACCAATGGTCGCCCACCATCAATCTGGGCGCTTCGGTGCTGATCCCCGAGGATTATGTCGCCGACCTCAATGTCCGCATGTCGCTTTACCGCCGGCTATCGTCGCTGGAGACGCGGGAAGAAATCGACCGTTTCGCCGCCGAACTGATCGACCGCTTCGGCAAACTGCCGGACGAGGTCCAGCATCTGTTCGAGATCGTCTTCATCAAGCAGTTGGCCAAGGCGTCCGGCGTGGAGAAGATCGATGCCGGCCCCAAGGGCGGCACGCTGTCCTTCCGCAACAATGCCTTCGCCCAGCCGCTCAGGCTGGTACAATTCATCGCCGCCCATAGCGGCACCATGAAAGTGCGGCCCGACCAGAGAGTGGTGGTAACGCGCGACTGGCCGACGCCGGACGAGCGCCTGGCCGGCATCAAGGCGCTCTTAAGCCAGTTAGCGAAGTTGGCGTCATGACCCCCTGGGCGGCGGCGCCGGGCGGTGTACGGCTGGCGATCAGGTTGAACCCGCGCGCGTCCC
Source organism: Rhizomicrobium sp. (assembly GCA_035250225.1). Lineage (GTDB taxonomy): Bacteria > Pseudomonadota > Alphaproteobacteria > Micropepsales > Micropepsaceae > Rhizomicrobium. The sequence continues at coordinate 10,064 of DATFFI010000210.1, forward strand.
GCAACAGGATCGAGGGCGTTGAAACCGGCGCGGACGGCACGCCGGTCCTGAAAATCCGGCTGACAGCGCCACCGGTGGACGGGGCCGCGAACGCGGCTTTGATCGCCTTTCTGGCGGAGATTCTGGCGCTGCGCAAAGCGGAGATCGTCATTCGTTCGGGCGAGATGTCTCGGCTCAAGCACCTGCATCTTTCAGGAGACGCGGATATCCTGGCGGCGAAGCTGGCAGCGGCAGTAACACTGATTAACGTCACGCGTTAAGCGTTGCCATTAACGCTGCTCGCAATTATGCGTGGCTCAGATATTACGACGCTGTTATCCCCCGTCGCTCAACCAACTATGGGGCATTCCATGATCAAGAATTTCGTCCAGGACGAAAGCGGCGCCACAGCCATCGAGTATGGCCTGATTGCCGGTCTCATCGCGCTGGTCATCATCACCGCGACCCAGCTGGCTGGCCAGAACCTGCTCGCCAAGTTCAACGAAATCGCTGGTAAGTTGGTCTAAGTCCGACGACGCGCAGCCGCGGGACTATTGCTGAAGGCTTTGCCCCAGCTATCAGCCTGTCTTCTGCCGGCCGCGCCTGTCACATGCCATGCGTCTGAGCCGATACCGATTTTTCCGGCGTCGGCACAGGATGCGGGCTTAACCTGTTAACTTAACGCTGCCCACAACAAGGCCTGAAGGCCTCACCATTTCCTACTCTCACGCCCGCCGCCTGCAGCGGCAGGCTTTGATAGCGATATCGTATTCTGCGCGGTGGATGGTTCACCGGAACCCGGGGCTCCGGTGAAATGAAAGAAAACAGTCCATCCAGATTCTGAAACGATCTCGCATCTCCGCAAGCACCATAGCCGCGGACGCACGTGAATCACGTCAGACCAGCTTCCGCGAAGGAGGTTTCAGCAAATTGCTAGACCTTGGTCGAATGCAATTTTAGCCAAATCGCGAGTTGAGCTTCCTCGATCTGTCCGCTTGCCAGCGCCATCATGGCGGAGATTGCCTCAGCAGGAGTGGTTTCAAGCCGCCAGCCATTCAGTTCGAGGAAAAGACCCGCACAAAGAAATGCTGCCCGTTTGTTGCCATCAACGAATGGATGGTTTTTTGCGATACCGAAAGCATAGGCCGCTGCCAGAGACGGAACATCCGCCTTTGGCTCGTAGAGAGAGGTATTTCGGGCACGCGCGAGGGCCGATTCCAGCAATCCCGCGTCACGAATGCCCGGCGCTCCGCCAAATCGGGCTAGGCCCAGGGCATGAAGCAGGAAGAGAGCTTCCTTATCGATCCAGACAAGCTTTTTCATTTCGCCAGGGCGGCGAACGTATCCTTATATCGCTCCATGAATGCTTCCCCAATCTCCACCTGCTTATGAACACGCGGATCGAGTGTTGTGATGGTGAAGCCGTTAGCCGTTTCCACCGCATAAACTTCCTGGCCGCGTTCAGCCCTCAGCTGCGCCAGCAATTCCTTGGGCAAGATCAGTCCCGTCGAAGTACCGATTTGCCGCAGTTTTAGGGTGTGCACGCGCGCCTCCATGTCATTATCATGCATATTATAATGCATCAGAATATGCAACAGGGCAAAAAAGTCCATCCTAGTGGATTATTTTCGACATTTGAATCCTGCTAGGATCCCGCTACGGGGTCGGATGTGAAAATCTGGCGCCTGCGAACAGGGGTTTCCAACACAGTAAAGCCTTCGGACCGCGAGCGGCTGATCAAGAGCTTCATCCAGGACGAAAGCGGCGCCACGGCCATCGAGTACGGCCTGATTGCCGGTCTTATCGCGCTGGTCGTCATTGGCGCCACGGGACTTGCCGGTACCAACCTGAAGGCCAAGTTCGGCCTGGTCGCCTCCAAGCTGATCTAAGACTACCAGCGCAGGATCAGTTTGCGATCCTGGACGGAGTAGGATTTGAGGCGGCGCAGGAAGTCCATCCCCAGAAGGGAAACTCCCATCTCCGCCTGCTGCACCGAAACCGGAACATTGCTGAGGGTAATTGCCCCAACCGTCAGCTTGTCCACTGTAACGGTCGCGCCATATCCCACGCCGTTCGCGGTCGCATAGGGCCTCTCATACCGCAAGGCGCCTGTGTCGATACCCGCCTTGCGCGCATCGCTCGGACTGAGCGCGATGTCGCTGGCGCCGGTATCGACCAGGAAGCGTATCCGGGCGCCGTTGACGGCGCCGAATATCAGATAGCTGCCGCCGTTGCTTTCCGAGATGGTGAGTTCGCGTTCTCCGGTCGCCACGGCATAGCCGGGCACGATCTGCGAGCGCAAATGTAGCGCGATATTCTTCAACGGGTCCTGATAGGCGTAGCCCAGGATCAGAACCGCTGCCACCACCAGCCATAGTCCGGCATTGCGCGCGGCTCGCCGCCAGTCTGTCCGCCCAACAAACAGAAGGCCGCTGGACAGCAGCGCCACGAGCGCCAACGTCTGCACCATATAGGCGTTGTCGGCGCCGGTGCGGCTGCCCGGAAACCAGCGGTCCAGCACGAACAGCGTTACGCCCAGCGCCGCGAGCACGCCCAGCCACAGGAACAGTCCCCGCCGTGAGGCGCCGCCACGGCGCGGCTTCTCGCCCGGCTTGCGCGGCGGCAGATTTTCCCAGGGGCCCTTCTGTGTCACGCGCTCTCCCGTTTGCTATTCCAGCTCCATGATCACGGCGCTCCCGGCCTGGACCCGTTCCAGCAGCAAGGAACATTCCGGAATCATGCGCTCCATCC
>DATFFI010000211.1:0-11694 GCA_035250225.1 Rhizomicrobium sp.
GAACGCGCTGCCCTTCCTGCTGATGATCGGCGTCTGGATCTTCTTCATGCGCCAGATGCAGTCGGGCGGCGGCAAGGCGATGGGCTTCGGCAAGTCACGCGCCAAGCTGCTGACCGAGCGCTCCGGCCGCGTCACGTTTGAAGACGTTGCCGGCGTCGACGAGGCCAAGGACGATCTCAAGGAAATCGTCGACTTCCTGCGCGACCCGCAGAAATTCCAGCGCCTGGGCGGCCGCATTCCCAAGGGCGTGTTGCTGGTCGGCCCGCCGGGCACCGGCAAGACCCTCTTGGCGCGCGCCATCGCCGGCGAGGCCAATGTGCCCTTCTTCACCATTTCCGGCTCCGACTTTGTCGAAATGTTCGTGGGCGTGGGCGCCAGCCGCGTGCGCGACATGTTCGAGCAGGCCAAGAAGAACAGCCCCTGCATCGTCTTCATCGACGAAATCGACGCGGTCGGCCGCCATCGCGGCGCCGGCCTGGGCGGCGGCAACGATGAACGCGAACAGACCCTCAACCAGCTCTTGGTCGAGATGGACGGTTTCGAGGCCAATGAAAGTGTTATCCTGATCGCCGCCACCAACCGTCCCGACGTGCTGGACCCTGCCCTGCTGCGTCCCGGCCGTTTTGACCGCCAGATCGTCGTGCCCAATCCGGATCTCGCCGGCCGCGAGAAGATCCTGCGCGTTCACCTGCGCAAGGTGCCGCTGGCGCCGGATGTCGAACCGCGCGTCATCGCCCGCGGCACGCCCGGCTTCTCGGGCGCCGATCTCGCCAATCTGGTCAATGAAGGCGCGTTGATGGCGGCCCGCCGCGGCAAGCGCGTCGTCACCATGTCCGAGCTGGAAGACGCCAAGGACAAGGTGATGATGGGCGCCGAGCGCCGCTCCATGGCCATGAGCGACGAGGAAAAGAAGCTCACGGCCTTCCACGAGGCCGGCCATGCCATCGTCGCCATCAGCGTCGAAGGTTCCGACCCGATCCACAAGGCCACCATCATCCCGCGCGGTCGCGCCCTGGGCATGGTGATGCGCCTGCCGGAACGCGATCAGTTGTCCTTGACCCGCCAGAAGATGCAGTCCGACCTCGCCGTGGCCTTTGGCGGCCGCCTGGCCGAGGAACTGGTGTTCGGGCACGAGAAGGTGACGACCGGCGCGCAGTCCGACATCGAGCAGGCCACCCGCATGGCCCGCGCCATGGTCACCCGCTTCGGCATGTCCGACGCTCTGGGCCCTATCGCCTATGCCGAAAACCAGGAAGAAGTCTTTCTGGGCCATTCGGTATCGCGCACCCAGAACATCTCGGAAGCGACGGCGCAGAAGATCGATGCCGAGATCAAGCGGATCATCGACGAGGCCTATAACGCGGCCAAGACCATCCTGACCGAGCGTTCGAGCGACCTGAACCTCTTGGCGCGCGGCCTGCTGGAATATGAAACCCTGACCGGCGATGAGATCATCGGCCTGCTCAAGGGCATTCCGCCGGTCCGCACGCCGTATGAAGAGCCCGCGCTGCCGCGCGGGGAAGGTCCGTCCGTGCCGGCCGTCGGCAAGCCGCGTCCGTCGGGTCCGGGACCGATCATCGCGCCCGAGCCGCAACCTCGCTGAGGTTCTTCACAAGGAATAGGATAGGGCGGCTTTGGCCGCCCTTTTCTTTTGTTATGGTGGGGCCATGAGCGGGCCTCGAATTTCCGGATTGAATCATCTGACGCTGGCTGTCAGCGATCTGAATCGCTCCATCACCTTTTATCGGGATTTGCTGGGTTGCCGTTTGCGCGCGCAATGGGCCGAAGGTGCCTATCTCGAAGCCGGTTCGCTTTGGCTTTGTCTCGCGCTTGAAGCATCAGTGTCGCCCGATCCAGGTTACACACATATCGCTTTCGATGTTGATGTGGATGGTTTCGACGTGCTGTCTGAAACCATTGCGAAGCGTTCGGTGATCTGGAAAGACAATCGCAGCGAAGGGCTATCGCTCTATTTTCTCGACCCCGATGGTCACAAGCTGGAACTGCATGCCGGCACGCTTTCGTCGCGGTTGGCGCATTATCGCATGCACCCGGGCCTGGGTGTGGAAGTCCTGGATTGAACGTGAAAATCTTCGGCATTCTCAACATCACTGAGGACTCCTTTTCGGATGGCGGGAAATATCTCGACACCGATGCCGCCATCGCGCATGCCGAGCTGCTGGCGGCCGCGGGCGCCGATGTGATCGATATCGGCGCGGCGTCGTCCAATCCCCAATCCTCGTCGGTGCCGTCCGAGCTGGAGATCACCCGCCTGGCCGCCGTGGTGCCGGCGCTGAAAGCCCGGGGCCTCAAGCTTTCGATCGACACATTTTCGCCGATCGTGCAGCGCTGGGCGCTGGAGCGACACCTCGACTGGATCAACGACATTAACGGCTTTCCCGATGACGCGCTGTATCCGGCGCTGGCAAAATCCGGTTGTGGCCTGGTCGTGATGCATATGGTGCAGGAAGGCGGCATCGCGGTGGGGATGGATGTGCCGGTCGCGGAAATTTTTGGCCGCATTACCCGCTTCTTCGATCACCGCATCGCGAGCTTGACCGGCGCCGGCATCGCGCGCGAACGGCTGGTGCTGGATCCCGGCATGGGCTTCTTCTTAGGGAAAGACCCGCAAAACAGTTTCGAGATTCTGCGCCGCCTGCCGGAGCTGAAACAGCGCTATGGGTTGCCGCTGCTGATCTCGGTTTCGCGCAAATCCTTCCTGCGGGGTGGGCGCCCGCCCCAGGGCGCCGAGACGCTGGGCGCCACCCTGGCGGCCGAGTATTTCGCGGCGGATCATGGCGCCGACATGATCCGAACCCATGCCCCGGGCCCCCTCAAGGCCGGACTCAAGACTTTGAAATCTATCGATAAAAGTAGTATGTGAAATACAGCGTAACCCTAGGTGACATGCCGCGGCCGCAAGTCTTTGTTACCTAGTGCTTCGGCATACTGCCCCTCGACCAGGATGTTCTCCCCATGACCCGCAAGTATTTCGGCACCGACGGCATTCGCGGCCGCGTCAACACCAGCAAGCTGACGCCGGAAGTGGCGATGCGGGCCGGCATGGCGGCGGGCCGCATCTTCACCCGCGGCGAGCATCGCCACCGGGTGGTGATCGGCAAGGACACGCGCCTGTCGGGTTATATGATCGAAAGCGCCCTGGTCTCGGGTTTCACCGCGGTCGGCATGGATGTCTTCCAGTTCGGCCCGCTGCCCACGCCCGCTGTCGCCTTCCTGACCCGTTCGCTGCGCGCCGATATCGGCGTGATGATCACCGCCTCGCACAATCCTTTCGAGGATAACGGCATCAAATTCTTCGGCCCCGATGGGCAGAAATTGTCGGACGAGGTCGAAATGGAAATCGAAAGCCTGATGACGTCCAGCCTGGAGCAGGGCCTGGCGCCCTCCGCCAGCATCGGCCGCGCCAAGCGCGTCGATGACAGCCAGGCGCGTTATATCGAATTCGCCAAGCGCACCTTCCCGCGCAATCTGCGCCTGGACGGCATGCGCATCGTGATCGACTGCGCCAATGGCGCCGCCTACAAGGTGGCGCCCGCCGTGTTGTGGGAGCTGGGCGCCGATATCGTCACCCTGGGCGTCACGCCCGACGGCACCAACATCAACCAGGATTGCGGCTCGACCGAGCCCCAGGCCCTATGCGCCAAGGTGCGCGAGACCCGTGCCGATTTCGGCATCGCCCTGGACGGCGACGCCGACCGCGTGGTGATGGCCGACGAGAAGGGCAATATCATCGATGGCGACCAGATTCTGGCGCTGATCGCCAAAAGCTGGTCCAAGACCGGCAAGCTCAAGGGTGCTGGCGTGGTCGGCACCGTGATGTCCAATGCCGGCCTGGATCATTATCTGCAGTCGCTGGATCTCACGCTGGCGCGTTCGGCGGTGGGCGACCGCTATGTGCTGGAAGAGATGAAGAAGGGCGGCTTCAATGTGGGCGGCGAGCAGTCGGGCCACATCATTCTCTCCGACGTCTCCACCACCGGCGACGGCCTGGTCGCGGCGCTGCAGGTGCTGGCGGTGCTGGCGCAGGAAGGCAAGCCGGCCTCCGAAGTGGCGCATCTCTACAATCCGCTGCCGCAGGTGCTGGAGAATGTCCGCTTCAAGAAGGGCGCGCCGCTGGAAGACAATCGCGTGAAAAGCTCCATCGCGGCGGGCGAAGCGCGGCTGGGCGCCCATGGCCGCATCCTGGTGCGTAAATCGGGCACCGAGCCCCTGATCCGCGTCATGGCGGAAGGCGAGGACGAGAAGCTGGTCCGCGCCGTGGTGCGCGATATCGCGTCGGCGATTGAAGAGGCTGCGGCCTGACAAGCCGGGGTTAAGGCGATATAGCTTTGCCCATGTCGAGCCTGCCCCGCCTCCTGATCATTGCCGGTTCCGATTCCGGCGGCGGCGCCGGCATCCAGGCCGATATCAAGACCGCGAGCGCGTTCGGCGTCTATGCCATGACCGCCATCACGGCGGTGACCGTCCAGAACACGCTGGGCGTCAGCGGCTGGCATCCGGTGCCGCCCGAGACGGTGCGCGGCCAGATTGAGGCCTGCCTTTCCGATATCGGCGCCGACGCCATCAAGACCGGCATGCTGGGCGACGCCGCGATGATCGAGACGGTGGCCGCGAGTCTGCGCGATCATGCGGCGGGAATTCCTCTGGTGCTGGACCCGGTGATGGTGGCCAAGGGCGGCGCCAAATTGCTGGCCGATGACGCCGTCAATGCCATCCGCACAAAGCTGTTGCCGCTGGCGACGCTGGTGACGCCCAATCTGCCGGAATGCGAGGCGCTGATCGGCTTTGCGCCCGGCAGCGATGCGGAGGCGCGCGAGGCCGGCAGGAAATTCCATGCCCTGGGCGCCCGCCATGTGTTGTTCAAGGGTGGCCATGCGTCGGGTTCGGTGGTGCGCGATATTCTTGCCGATGGCGAAACCGGTGCGTTGATCGTGCTGGAAGCGTCACGCATCGAGACGCGTCACACCCACGGCACCGGCTGCACCCTGGCCTCGGCGATTGCCTCGGGATTGGCGCAAAAGCGACCGCTGGAAGAGGCGGTGCGGCGCGCCCACACCTATGTGCAAGAGGCCATCCGCACCGCGCCAGGACTGGGGCAGGGCCATGGCCCGCTCAATCATTTTGTGAAGCCCCAATAAACACAAATGTCATGGCCCGGGCCATGACAATGATAATTTTATCTGTCCACGAAAGGATCGCGGACAGTAATCGTGTCATCACGATCCGGCGAGGTCGATAGCAGGAAGACCGGCGTGCCGATCAGTTCCTCGATGCGGCGGACATATTTGATCGCGCTGGCCGGCAGCTGGGCCCAGCTGCGGGCGCCGGCGGTGGTGTCGCTCCAGCCTTCCAGCGTCTCGTAGACCGGCGTCAGTTTCGCCTGCAGCGCCGCATCGGCCGGCAGATGGTCGAAACTCTGCCCGTTCGCGGTATAGCCGGTGCAGACCTTGATCTCGTCAAAGCCGTCCAGCACGTCCAATTTGGTCAGCGCGATGCCGTCGACGCCGCCGGTGATGCAGGTCTGGCGCACCAGCACCGCATCGAACCAGCCGCAGCGGCGCTTGCGTCCGGTGACGGTGCCGAATTCATAGCCGCGTTCGCCCAGCCGGTCGCCGACCGCGTCCTTGAGTTCGGTGGGGAAGGGGCCCTCGCCGACCCGCGTGGTGTAGCTCTTGACGATGCCCAGCACGGTGCCGAGATCGCGTGGGGAAACGCCGGCGCCGGCCGCCGCCTGTCCCGCCACCGTGTTGGAGGAGGTGACGAAGGGATAGGTGCCGTGATCGATGTCCAGCAGCACGGCCTGGGCGCCTTCGAACAGCACCCGCTTGCCCGCCAGCTTGGCGGCATGCAGCTCGCGCCAGGACGAGCCGATGAAGGGCGTGACCTTCGGCGCCAGTTCGGTCAGCGCCTTCAGCAGGCCCGCGGCATCGACTTCGGCATGGCCGAAGCCGCGGCGCAGCACATTGTGATGCGCCAGCAGCTTTTCGATCTTGGCCGGCAGGGTGGAAATGTCTTTCAAGTCGATGGCGCGGATGGCGCGGCGGCCGACCTTGTCTTCATAGGTCGGGCCGATGCCGCGCTTGGTGGTGCCGATCTTCTGTGCGGCGGCATCCTCGCGCATGGCGTCGAGTTCGCGGTGCAGCGGCAGCACCAGGCAGGCATTCTCGGCCAGCACCAGCAGGTCGGGCGTGACGGCCAGGCCGGCGGCGCCGACCTTGGCGATTTCATCCAGCAGCGACCAGGGATCGACCACCACGCCATTGCCGATGATGGAGCGCTTGCCCTGGACCACGCCGGACGGAAGGAGGGAGAGTTTGTAGGTCTTGTCACCCACCACGATGGTGTGGCCGGCATTGTTGCCGCCCTGGAACCGGGCGACCATGTCGGCCCGGTTCGACAGCCAGTCGATGATCTTGCCCTTGCCTTCGTCGCCCCACTGGGCGCCGATCACGGTGACATTCGACATGGCGTTATTTCCGCACCCGGACGTGAAAAAACCCGCGATGAGCGCGGGCACGGTGGCGGCTTATAGCAGGGTGGAGCGCCCAAGTAAGGGCAAAGGCAGGGAAAAGGTGCCCCATCCCTGTGGATGCGGCACCTTTTTTATGCGGTTTACCAGAAGATCCCGTAGGCCACCTGGATGACCTCGCCGGTGTACTGGTCGATCAGCAGGGCGTCGTCGCCATACCGGACCCAGACCGTGCCCGGCATGGGCGGGGTCAGGTCATAGGAATAATAGTTGTTCAGCCAATAGCGGCTCCCCCAGTAGAGGCTGGGCAGGAAGTCGCCATAGGACCAGCGGCGATAGGAATAGCCCGATGGCCAGTAATAGCGGTCCGCGCGGAACCGGCGCTGGGAGTTGAAGCTGCGATAATATTGAGAATAGCGGCCATTGCGATAATCGTTGCGGCCATACCAGTTATTGTCCCGGCGTCCGTCGAAGCGGCCGAAATCACGCCGGTCATTGTCGCGGCGCAAATCGTTGCGATTGCCGTCGAAACGGTTGCCGCCGCGGTCGAAGTTCCGCTCGCCGAGACGGTTGTCGCCGCCACGATTGAAGTCTCTCGGCGCGTTGTTCTGCCGGCTGAAGCGATTGCCGTCGCCGTCGCGGTTGAAGCCGCCGCGATTGAATTCGCGCGGGGCATTGTTCTGCTGGCTGAAACGGTTGGCATCGCCGCCGCGGTTGAAGCCCTGTTGACTGTTGAAAGAAGGCCGGTCGGCCTGGTCGCGCTGGCCGAAATTGCGCTGGCCGCGGTCGCCGCCACGGAATTCGCCGCCGCCACGCTGCATTTGCCCACGCTCGGAGCCGCGGTCGCTGTCGCGGCGGTCCTGGGCGAGGGCGGGGCCCGCCAAAGCCGCGATCAGCGCGGCGGTCAGAAGCAGCATCCTTTTCATCGCATTTACTCCACGTCTACCGGGTCATAACCTGCGGGCAACGCGGCAGGTTCCATTGCCCGGGAGTATCAATCAGGCGACATGACTGCAGCATGAACAGAGACGACAGGATTGCATTCCGGATTCGCGATGCGGCGCGCGGCGACGAAAGCCATATTCTCGCCTTGTTGGGCGAGCTGGCGGCTTATGAAAAGATGCCGCCGCCGGCGCTGACGGAAGAAAAAATCGCGCGCGACATGCTGGAACCGGGGCGCGTCTGCACCTGCCATCTGCTGGTTGCCGATGCGGAACCGGCGGGCATCGCCGTCTGGTACACGATCTATCGCACCTTTCCGGCGCTGCGCGGCGTCTATGTCGAAGACCTGTATGTGCAGCCGCAATTCCGCGGCCGAGGCGGCGGCAAGCTGCTGCTGGCGCATATGGCCCGCATCGCGCGTGGCGAAAATGGCTTCCTGGAATGGCGGGCGCTGGACTGGAACAAGCCGGCTCGGGATTTCTATGAAGGCCTGGGCGCGGTGGCGATCCCCGAATGGATCGGCTATCGCTTGCACGGTGACGCGCTGGAAAGGCTGTGTCTGTGATTACCCTGGTGGTGGCTGCGGCCCGTAACGGCGTGATCGGCAAGGATGGCGCCATTCCCTGGCGGCTTTCCGGCGATCTGAAGCGTTTCAAGGCGCTGACCCTGGGCCACACCGTGGTGATGGGGCGCAAGACCTGGGACTCGCTGCCGGTGAAAAACCGGCCGCTGCCCGGACGGCGCAATCTGGTGGTGACGCGCGACGCCAACTGGCGGGCTGAGGGCGCGCAAGCCATGGCGCTGGAAGCGGCACTGAACAGCGGCGGCGATATTTTCGTGATCGGCGGCGGGGAAATCTATCGTGCAGCGTTGCCGCTGGCGGATCGGATCGAACTGACCGAGGTGCACCGGGATTTCGATGGCGATGCGGTCTTTACGTTCGACCGTTCCGCCTGGCGTGAGGTTGCCCGCCAAGATCATGTCAACCCGGATGGGCTCGGCTACAGCTTCGTTACACTGGATAAAAAGTAATTGTCATGCCCGCGAAGTGAGAAGCGGCGTGCGTAGCGCGTGAGCATGTCCAGTGGACATGCGAAAGCGACGAACGCCGCGAGCCAAAGTGAGCGGCCGGGGCAGTCCTGCTCTTTTGGGGGTAAGCCTGCCCGCTTCCGCGGGAATGACAACAGCGCTTAAACCGCCGTCGGTACTGGTATCAATTCAAACTCGATCACCAGGCGCTGGCCGTCGCCGTCATAGCGGCGCTCGCCGCGCGGCAGCCAGCCGGGATGCAGCATCATCATGCCCGATTGCGGGCGGATGATCTCCGTCGATCCCGCATTCTGGCCGCCGGGCAGGCGGTAGGCCAGGTGCGGCGCATCCGCGGTGTGCAGGGCGCCACGCGGATCGCCCAGTTCGCATTCGCCGCCCAGACTGTCGTCTTCCGACTTGGCGTAGCCGTCATCGGCGAAATAGACCCCGGCCCAGAAGGCGCCGGGCCTGGCGATCATCTCCTGATGCTCGCCCTTGATGCGGGCGCCCGCCCGGGCGGCGATCATCCATTCGGTCTTGACCCGCGCGCCGCTGCGCGAAGCGGTGAGATTGTCGGCCAGGTCGGCGGCCACGGTGAACAGCGTCTCGGCATGGTGGTTGCCCCATTCGCGGAAATCGTCGCGCGCATAGGCGCCCTGGCCGTCCGAGGTTTCCTCCTTGATGCGCGCCAGGATCAAGGGGCGCAGCGCCACATTCATCTCGGGCGCCACGGGCAGGAAATGCACGCAGAGCGGCGTGGGAAACAGGCTGTGAATCTGCGGCTTGCTGGAACGCATGATCCTATTCCAGCACAATTCGGGGCGCGGCGCGCCCGGAAGTTTCCAGCGCGGCCCTCACCTTTTCAGCTACCGCCAGGAAGGCGGCGGCTTCCGGGCCGTCCGGTTCGGTCACGGCCATCGGCCGGCCGGCGTCGGACAATTCGCGGATGCGCGGCACCAGCGGAATTTCGCCCAGGAAGGGCGCGTCCATCGCCTCGGCGGTGGCGCGGGCGCCGCCATGGCCGAAAATCGGATGGCTCTGCCCGCAGCCGGGGCAGATGAACATCGACATATTTTCGACGAGCCCCAAGATCGGCACCTTCACCTTGTGGAACATGGCGATGGCCTTCCTGGCGTCGATCAAAGCGATGTCCTGCGGCGTCGAGACGATCACCGCGCCGGTCAGCGCCACGCGCTGGGTGATGGTGAGCTGCGCATCGCCCGTGCCCGGCGGCATGTCCAGCACCAGAACGTCCAGCGGCGACCAGTTGACGTCGTTCATCATCTGGGTGAGGGCCGATTGCACCATCGGGCCGCGCCAGATCACCGCTTCATCTTCCTTGACCAGGAAGCCGATCGACATGGTCTTGAGGCCGTATTTCTCGATCGGCCAGATGCGCCGGTTCTCGGCGACGGGTTTTTCCTTGATGTCGAGCAGGCGCGGCACCGAAGGGCCGTAAACATCGCTGTCCAGCAACCCGACCTTCAGTCCCAGCCGTGTCAGCGACAGCGCCAGATTGACCGCAACGGTGGATTTGCCGACACCGCCCTTGCCGGAGGCAACAGCGATGATGTGGCGGACGCCGTCAACGCCTTTAGGTCCGGCCGGCTGCGGCGGACGCGGCGCGCCATGGGCATGTCCATGATCGTGATTGTGGTCATGACGCATGGAGGGGGCAGGCGTCCCCTCATGGGCCGTGAGCACCGCCGTCACCGACAGCACGCCCGGCACCCGCTTGGCAGTGGCTTCGACCTCGGCCCGCAGGGGCTCGGCCTGGGCACCGCGGTCGGCCGAAACTTCCAGGGCAAAGCCGACATGGCCGTCGCGGACCACCAGGCCCTGCACCATGTCCTGCTGCACCACGCTGCGGCCCGAAACCGGGTCGATGACCTGGTCCAGGGCTGCCAGCACGTCGTTTCGGGAAACCGTCATCTTCTGCCTTTTCTGGTCCCCTTTTTCCGGGGCGCCCCATATAGCGGCCCTCGCCGGTGGAACCAAGCTGGCGGGGGCCGGAAGTCCGAAGCTGACGCGATTTCGCCCTGTTTGCCGGGCTAAATGACCTTTAGAGTAAATAACGAATCCTCACCCTTCCGGCCCATGCGCATCCTGCCCGCTTTTCTCGTTTCGCTTTGCCTTGTGCTGTCGGCGCAAGCCCAGGCACAAGTGACGCCGCGGCCGAATGCGCCCGCCTCCTTCGCGCAACTCACCTCGCGCCTGTTGCCGACCGTGGTGAACATTTCGACCTCGCAGACGCTGCGGGCCCCGTCGCGCGGCAACATGCCGGCGATTCCGGAAGATTCGCCGCTCTCCGAGCTGTTCAAGAATTTCCTGGGTCCGCGCGGCGGCCAGCCGCGTCATGTCACGTCGCTGGGCTCCGGCTTCATCATCGATCCTAGCGGCTACATCGTCACCAACAACCATGTGATCGAGAATGGCGAGTCCGTCACCGTCATCCTGAGCGACGAGACCAGCCTGCCGGCGCGCGTGGTGGGCCGCGATCCCCAGACCGACCTGGCGCTGCTGAAAGTGAATCCGGCCAAGCCGCTGCCGGCCACAAGGTTCGGCGACAGCGACAAGGCCCAGATCGGCGACTGGGTGATCGCCATCGGCGATCCCTTCGGCATCGGCTCGACCGTGACGGCGGGCATCGTGTCGGCCCGCAACCGCAACATCAATGCCGGTCCCTATGACGATTTCATCCAGACCGACGCGCCGATCAATCGCGGCAATTCCGGCGGCCCGCTGTTCGACATGGACGGCAATGTCATCGGCGTGAATTCGGCCATCTTCTCGCCCACCGGCGGCAGTGTCGGCATCGGTTTTTCGATTCCCTCCAACCTGGCGCGGGAAGTGGTGCAGCAGCTGCGCCAGTTCGGCCAGGCGCGGCGCGGCATGATCGGCGTGCGGGTGCAGCCGGTGACGGCGGAACTGGCCCAGGCGATGAACTTGCCCTCGCGCCAGGGCGCGTTGGTTGCCGACGTCACGGCGGCGGGCCCGGCGGCGCGCGCCGGCCTGCGCAATGGCGATTTGATTGTCAGTTTCGACGGTAAGCCCGTCGCCGACAATCGCGTGTTGCCGCGCATCGTCGCCAACACGCCGATTGGAAAAACGGTGAATGTCGAAGTGCTGCGCGGCGGCCGCAAGGCCAGCTATCGCGTCCAGGTGGCGCGCCTGACCGAAGACAAACCCACCGACCGGGCCGGCAAGCCGCCGCCGCCCGCGCCGCGGCCGCA
>DATFFI010000212.1:0-2437 GCA_035250225.1 Rhizomicrobium sp.
GCAAGGGCAAGGGCAAGGGCAAGGGCTGGGTGCCGCGTCCGATCAAGCTGGAAGCCGCGAACGGGCTGAAGAATTTGAAATTCGCGGTCGCCCTGCCCCGCCGCGACAATCCCACCAGCGCCGGGCCCGACTTCTACATCAACCTGCGCGACAATCTGGAGCTGGACCGGAAGCCGGGCGATCCGCGCAGCGGCTTTGCCGTTTTCGGTCAGGTGACCGAAGCCAGCCGTCCCGTCATACAGGCGATCAACAATGTGGCCGTGGGCGGCGGCTATGGCCCATTCGGCGGCTCGGCGCCGGCGCAGCCCATCGTGATCCGGCGCGTCTCGGTGGTCGGCGACAAGCCCGCAGCTTCATCAACGGCAAAACCTGCGGCGGCAACGGCAAAGCCCACGCCGGCCCGTCGTCCGTAAACCGGGCGCGAGGAGTTTTGCGCCGCAGGCAGGAACGAGGAGCGAAATGGGCACTTAGCCCATGAGCGACGAGTGACGAACCTACGGCGCAAAAGAACCGCGCCTAGGCGGCTTGCGAAGCGTCGCCGTTTTGCGCCGTCAGTATGGCATAGAGGGCTTCCGGCGTGGATGCGGCGCGCAGCTTTTCGCAGGTGGATTGGCTGCGCAGCAGGCGCGAGACGCGTGCCAGGGCCTTGAGATGGTCGGCGCCGGCACTTTCCGGCGCCAGCAGCATGAACACCAGATCGACCGGCTGGCTGTCCACCGCTTCATAGTCGATCGGCGATTCCAGGCGCGCGAAGACACCGGTGATGTTCTTGGCTTCGGCCAGGCGGCCATGTGGAATGGCGATGCCGGCGCCCACGCCGGTGGTGCCCAGGCGCTCGCGTTCGGTCAGCGTCTCGAAGATCCGCCGCTCCGGCAGGCGGGTGACGAGATGGGCCTTGGCGGCCAGTTCCTGCAGGAGCTGCTTCTTGCTCTGGACCTTCAGCGTGGCGAGCACGGCGTCGGGGGCGAGCAGGTCGGAAATATTCATCAGTCGCCTTAAAAAGACTGAAGCCGCATGCGGCCCCAACAGGGGTTCAGTGTGCGTGGGAACGCGGCTTCACAAATGAAGGTTCCCCGCCCCGAAAAGCGGCGGGTTCATAGGCCGGAGATTCCTTAAAGTCAATCTTGCGCCCGGGCCAAAAATCTCCCTTGGAAAAACAGGCATTTCAGTCAGCCGGCTTTCAACCTGCGGCGGTCAACCGAGGACGGGATTCGCATGGCTTCGCGGTATTTGGCCACCGTGCGGCGGGCGATGTGGACACCGTCGGCAGTGAGCAGCGAGACGATACGGTCGTCGGACAGAATCTCCTGCGGCGATTCCTTGTCGATCATTTCCTTGATGCGGTCGCGGACCGCTTCGGCGCTATGCGATTCGGCGCCGTTCACCGACTGGATCGAGGCGGTGAAGAAATATTTGAGCTCGAACAACCCGCGCGGCGTGGCGACATACTTGTTGGAGGTGACGCGGCTCACCGTCGATTCATGCATCGAGATGGCGTCGGCGATCATGCGCAGATTCAGCGGCCGCAGATGGCGCACACCATAGGTGAGGAAGGCGTCCTGCTGGCGCACGATTTCGGTCGCCACTTTCAGGATGGTGCGCGCCCGCTGGTCCAGGCTCTTGACCAGCCAGTTGGCGTTGTTGAGGCAATCGACCAGATAGGTCTTGGCGTCCTTGTCGCGGGCCGTCTTGGAAACCTGCGAATAATAGCGGGAATTGACCAGCAGGCGCGGCAGCGTGTCGGTGTTGAGTTCGACGTGCCAGCCGCCGTCGTTGCCGACGCGGACGAACACATCCGGCACCACCGGCGCCACCTGCTCCGAGCCGAAGGCCAGGCCGGGTTTGGGATTGAGCTCGCGGATCTCGGCCAGCATGTCGGCGATATCCTCGGCATCGACGCCGCACAAAGCGGTGAGCTGGGAAATATCGCGGCGCGCCAGCAAGTCGAGCCGGGTCATCAGCATCGCCATGGCCGGGTCCAGCCGGTCACGGGCCTTGAGCTGCAGGCAGAGACATTCGGAGAGATCGCGCGCGGCGACGCCGACGGGATCGAAGCCCTGCAGCACGCCCAGCACCGCTTCGACATCCTCGATTTCGCAACCCAGCCTTTCGACGATGTCAGGCAACTCTGTGCGCAGATAGCCGGCTTCGTCGATGCCGTCGATCAGGGCGAGGCAGATCAGGCGGTCTTCCGGCGTCAGCGCCGCGATGGCGAGCTGGGCTTCGAGATGATCCTTGAGCGTGAGTTCGGCGGCGATAGAGGATTCCATGCCCTCTTCGTCAAAGCCGCCGCCCGATTTCACCGTGGTCCAGTCGGTCAGCGATCCTTCGCCGGCGCCGGCAGCCGGCGCGCTGGCGGTGACGGGCGGCTCGCCGCTATCATACATATTGTCATGCGCGGCCTGGTCCAGGTCGGAGGCCTTGGAGAAATCGTCCC
>DATFFI010000213.1:0-8557 GCA_035250225.1 Rhizomicrobium sp.
CGCGATCGCGGCGCCGTTATTCGTGTTGACGCTAAAAGCCATTGTCCTATCCCCTTCTGGGTAAGTTTTGGTCTCTCGGGCGTTTTTGCCCGTATGAGTTCCAGCAAGCGCCATTCCCCAAAAGTTGAGGCGTGCGCGGAAGGATTGGGAAAGGATCGATTTTCAGGCGCCGCCGCGGGACGGTTAGCGCAACGGAGGTGAGGGCGGTGGCGTGATGCGGGAAAGGGCGGAAAATCTTGCCGGGCAGGCGGCAGAATTTGCCGCGCCACCGGCAATTCCTGCCGGGCCGGAGTCCCCAAATCGCTAGAATTTTAGCGATTTCCTTCAGTTCTGGACTGTTCTTCGCAAGGGGGGTGCCAGGCCCAGCTTGTCACGGCCCGCTCATACGCCGTCGCTATGAACGCGCGGGCCATGACATTGGAATTAGCCCACGCCCTTGGCCGGTTTCGCCTCCGGCTCGGGCTTCGCTGGCGCCCCGAACGGCTTCAGCGGCACCCGGTCCTGCTGGATGGAGCCCGGCGGCAACTCGCGCGGGCCCTCGCCGATGACGACGGATGAGGGCGGCCGGATTTCACGTCGGGCACCGTCTCACTGGAAACTGTCCGGCGGCAGCGGACGCGGCTCCGTCGGGGCCTGCTGCGCCAGGGCGGGCGTGGCCAGGCCAAGCGCGGCGATCAGGATGATGGTTCTCATATAAGCTCCCCCAAGGCTGTGGGGAGTATAGCACGTCTCCCGCCTTTTCCTCCGCGCAAACGGGGGAGGAAAAGGGCATTACGATTTTTATCGTTGACTCTACGATAAACGTCGTTGATGCTGGAGCCATGGCAAAGAAAAGCTCCGCAACGTCCGCAAAACCCACCCAGGCCGAAGTTGAGATCCTCGGCATTCTCTGGCAGCACGGTCCCGCCACCGTGCGCCAGGTGCATGAGCGGCTGGGGCTGGACCGGCCCGGCTATACCGGCGTGCTCAAGCTGATGCAGAACATGTTTGCCAAGGGGCTAGTGCGCCGCGAGGAAGACGGCCAGGCGCACATCTATGAAGCGCGCGAGCCGCAAAAGATGAAACGCCAGCTGCTGGGCGAGATGGTGTCACGCGTCTTTGCTGGTTCGGCCAGCCAATTGGTGCTGCACCTGCTGGAAGACGAAAAAGCCTCCCCCGAAGAAATCGCCGAAATCCGCCGCATGCTGGCGTCGCACAAGGGGAAAAACAAATGACCCTGCTGTCCTTTTTTTCCGCGGCGACGCTTTACGATCTGGGCTGGACGCTGCTGCATTTCCTCTGGCAGGGGCTGCTGCTGGCGGCGCTGCTGGAAGTGGCGCTACCGCTGCTGACGGGCGCACGGGCGCGCCACAATGCGGCCTTCGCCGTGCTGCTGCTGATGGCCGTCACGCCGGTTGCGACTTTCCTGGTCCTGCACGGACAAGGCAGCGGCCTTGCGGACGCAGTTCCGGCGGTGATGATGCCGGCTCTTCTCGCTGGCGGCGTTGCTTACGATCTGAGCCCAGCCGTGCCCGCGCTGAATTGGCCGGCCTGGCTGGTGTTGCTGTGGTTCGCCGGCATGGCGGGCTTGAGCCTGCGCGCCCTGGCCGGCTGGTGGCTGGCGGAAAGCCTGCGCCGCCGCGATACGATGGCGCTGCCGGCGGAGTTGCTGGCGCGCTGCGAGGAATTGGCGGCGCGCCTGGCGGTTTCGCGTGCCGTGCGCTTTCTGCAGTCGAGCCGCGTCGATGTGCCGGTGATGATCGGCTGGTTCCGGCCGGTGATCCTCTTGCCCATCTCCGCCATTGCCGGCCTGCCGCCGCAGCAGCTCGATGCGCTTGTCATGCATGAGCTGGCGCATATCCGCCGCCATGACGCCTTCATCAATATCCTGCTGCTGGGATGCGAAACGGTGCTTTTCTATCACCCCGCGGTCTGGTGGGTGGGCCGGCGCATCCGCATCGAACGCGAGAATTGCTGTGACGACCTGGCGGTGGCTCATTGCGGCGATGCGGTCCTCTATGTCGAGGCGATGACCACACTGGCAGGACGCGTTCTGTCCGGCGGCATGGCGCTGGCGGCGGATGGCGGTTCGCTGAAGGATCGCGCGGCACGGCTGCTGGGCGTGCCGTCCGACGGGCGGCGCTACGGGCTGCCGGCGATGGCCGGATTGGTGCTGGCGGGCCTGGCAGCGGGCGGCGTGGCGATGGCCCAGCCGGCGGCGGACAATCCCGGCCAGGCGCAGCCGGTCCTTGCCGTGCAGGAGAATACGCGCATCGATGCGGTTATCTTCAAAGGCAATAGCCGGATTTCGCAACGCGACCTCGCCACCGAAATATGCGGTCCGGACCGTATAGGCGGCGACCACTGTCTGCGCGCCGGCGATATTCTCACCCGCGCCAGGGCCGAGACCGCCGTCAACCAGCTGAAGGAGCTCTATCGCCGCAGCGGCAAGTATTTCGCCCGCATCGATGCTACCAGCAACAGCAATCTGCTGACCTTCTCCATCCAGGAAGGCCCGACCGTCGGCGTGGCGCGGATCGATTTTGAAGGCAACAAGGCGTTTGACGCCGCCACCCTGCGCGCGGTCATCGCCACACGGGAAAGTGCCTGGTACCAGCCTTTTTCCACCGACGATAATTTCGATCCCGACCGCGTTGCCTATGACCGGGAATTGCTGCGGCGCTTTTATGCCGCCAAGGGGTTTGCGAACCTCGAGGTGGGCGGCCCCAAGGTGTTGCTGACCCCCGACAGGCGCAAATTCAACATCACCTTCTATCTCAACGAGACGGGACAGCGCGCCGCAGCGTCATGGGAACAGCGCGCCGAGGCGCCGTTGCCCCATGCGACGAACAGGGACATCAGCATCGTGGTGACCGACGACAAGGGCCAGGTTCCGAATCTCACGCTCTATGCCACGAATGTCAGCACGCAACCCGGCGGCATGCTCACGGTGTTTGAAGGCAATGCCGTGGCGCAGCAAGGCGATATGCGTTTGCGCGCCGACACCATCCGCGCCGAGTTGGGACCGTCCATCCATCCTGCGCTTCCCGGCAAATTGATGCGACTGATCGCCGACGGCAATGTCGAGCTGACGACGCCGGGCGGAACACGCCGCACCGACCATCTGGAAATCGACATGAAGGAGAATGCTCTCCAGATCGACGCGTATCCCGGCGCGGTGAAGCGGGCGGCGGCAACGACCATGTCGCCGGCACGGGCGCTGCTCCGGCTTCATTCCGGCGACATCGTGCGCATGGCGATGCAGATGCGCGGCCCCGCCACCTCTCGCTCCTCCCGGGAGGATATGTCCCGCGCTCCCGTTCCGAAATTGGCATCTTCCAGAATATCAGCGCGTTGAGAGAAGCAACCATGAAGCGTCTTGTCTTGTTATTGCTGCTTGCGTTCGTGGTGCCCGCCTTGGCGCAGACTGCCTTGCCCGCCACCCGCGCCGGCCAGGCTTTCGAAGCCTGGCTTTCGGCCCTGAACGCGGCCGACGCGGCGCGGATGAAGGAGGTGCTGGCCCAGTAT
This sequence comes from Rhizomicrobium sp., assembly GCA_035250225.1. Lineage (GTDB taxonomy): Bacteria > Pseudomonadota > Alphaproteobacteria > Micropepsales > Micropepsaceae > Rhizomicrobium. The sequence goes on from DATFFI010000213.1 coordinate 3,508, forward strand.
CACATGCCGGTGCCGCCGGACGCCTTCATGGGTTTTGCGCGCCAGACCGGCGGTTTCACCCTGTTGAAGGTCGAGGAGAGTAGCGACAATGCCCTGACCGCCATCGTTGCCGAGCGGGCCGGCGACACCATCGTCCGCGCCAGCCTGACCCTGATCGTTGATGCGGGTGGGCAAGTTACCAAGGGAGCGCTGGGCCTGCGCGCCTTTCCCCGCGAAGGTGAATTAGCCATTCCGCGCCTGACCGAGGCCGCTGCGCTGAAGGCTCTGGAAGATCGCGCCGCCGCGGCGGAGAAGGACGACAAATTTTCCGGTGTCTATCTGATCGCGCGCAACGGTAAGGTGCTGGCGGCGAAGGCGTTCGGCTGGGAAGACCGCGAGGCCAAGAGGAAGGCGACGCTGCAGACCAAATTCCGCATGGGCTCGATGAACAAGATGTTCACCGCCGTCGCCACGCTGCAGTTGGTCGAGGCGAAGAAGCTCTCGCTCAGCGGCACAGTGGGCCAGTACATCCCCGACTATCCCAACCGCGAGGTGGCGGAGAAGGTGACCATCGGCCATCTGCTCGCCCATACCGGTGGCACCGGCGATTTTTTCGGTCCCCAGTTCGACGCCAACCGGCTGACGCTCAAGACCCACGGCGATTACATGGTGCTGTTCGGGGCGCGGGCGCCGCAATTTGCCCCGGGCAGCCGCTTTGCCTATTCTAATTACGGCTATCAGCTGCTGGGCAACATCATCGAGAAGGTCAGCGGCATGACCTATTACGGCTATGTCGCTAGGAACATCTTCGCCCCGGCCGGCATGACCGGCACGGCATCGCAGCCGGAGGAGGAGGCCGTCGCCAACCGCGCCAAGGCCTATATGCAGAAAGAGGGCTGGGTCCCGGCCGCCGACACGTTGCCCTATCGCGGCACCTCGGCCGGCGGCGGCTACACCACGGCGCAGGACCTGCTGCGCTTCGCCCGGGCGCTGCAGTCGGAAAAATTGCTGCCCGGCCGGCTGGTGGCCGACGCCGCTACGCCGCACAACAGCGCCGGCGGTTACGGCTATGGCTTCAGCCTCGGCGGCAAGGGGTTGCTGCAGTGGTACGGCCATAAAGGCGGTGCCCCCGGCCAGAATGGCGCGCTGCAGGTCTATCCGGCGCTGGGCTATGTCATTATCGGCCTGAGCAACTACGATCCGCCGGCCGCCACCGCCATGACGGATTTCTTCACCAACCGCATGCCGGCAACACGGTGAGAGAATTGGGAAGGCTATCGCCTGTTGGCAGTAGTTGTCCTGATGGGGAAAGTCAGCGGAAGGCTTTCACGGTGTGAGAGCCATCTGGGCACGGCCCTGTACTTTTCATGACGCCGGGCTTGCGCAACATCGCCGAACGGGCGCCTTACATGCTGGAGAAGCAGACCCAGGGCTGGGAACGCGGCCTCAGCGCCGCCGTAATTGCCTCACGACCTTGCAAAGATCGTAAGCGGCCCGAAATCATGGCCGTCGGCGGTCTGCAACGCGCGAATGTAGGTCCGGCGCACCTCATTGTCTTCGCGCAGGTCGCCGCTTCCCCAGGTGAAGGGCGCAATCTTCAACTGAGCGCCCAACACGTCCGCCATCAGGCGGGACCAGCGGCCGTTGCCGTTCGGAAAAGGATGAATGAAAACCAAGGCATGGTGGAACCTGACGGCAAGTTCGTCAGGCGGGAATGTCCTGTGCTCGATCCAATATTTGAATTGGTCCAGCGTTTCGTAGAGACGCAGCCGGATCTGGTTCGCGTCAACCCCGATATTCTTGCCGGTCTGTCGATAGGTCCCCGCCCATTTCCAGACTTTTCCATACATTCGCTTGTGCAGGGTTCTGCAGAACGCTTCGCTGACGAGCGGCCTTTTCCGCTCATAAACCCAGGCAGCCGCTTCCAGGATGTTTTCCTGTTCGGCGGCGTTCAGTTCGCTGCGCAGGGTAATATGCGCTGGGATCAGCCCTTTGCGCTCTTCGGCAGAGAGCGGCTCGGTGGCGTGGGATGCCTCCCGGTGCAGGTCATTCATTTCATGCATCGTTCCAAAGACCGGAAGGACGATGCATGAGCCTGTCGACCAGCTGCTTGAGGGTTTCGTGGCGATGTTTCCTGCCGTCAACGCTCTGGGCTTCCAGCAGCATGGTCTGTTCGACGGACGCCAGGCGCCGTTCCGCAATCTGTTGCGCGCGGTTCTTCATCGTTTCCGTCAAAGGCCGGTCAGGAATCAGAACATAGACCACGCGGCAGCCCATCGCTTTTCCGGCGCGTTCCAGGCTGCTCAGGGTGATGTTCCCGTGAATTTCGGCTTGTTCCAACTCGACGATGCGAGGCTGGGTCACCTGCATGCGCTTTGCCATCTGGGCGGTGGTCATGCCCAGCGCGCGCCGGACGGCCCGTATCCATCCCTGAGAGGGGCGGGCCGCCAATTTGGCCCAGGGCTTCAAAGCCGCGAAACGCCGGTCCAGTTGTTGTGCGGGAAGCTGCATGCAATCAGGTGTATCTGATTATTTACTGATAAGTCAATAAGAAATATCTTATCAAGTTACTACAACAGTATCAGATTTATCTTATTGATATCGGGGCGGTTTCAGGGAGTTCCTGGGAAAAGGGGCAGGATGCAGTTCAATTTTTTGGCCGCATCGTACCGACGGTGGTCAGCCGGATCGCAATGGTGGCTTCGCCTTCTTGCCTCAGCTCGCGGGCGTGGAACGGAACGGCAGCGGCACGGAGTTGGCCGGCAAGGGTCCATAGATCGAGTCGCACTGGCTGCAGACGATCATGTCATGGCCGGCGACGCGCACCGCGTCGAGATGGAAATCGCCGTTGAGGGCAATGAAGGAACGGTCTTCCGCCGCCTCGCGATAGCGAAGGTCCCAGGTGATGGCGCCCAGCGCATTGCAGCCGATGCATTTCAAGAGTGTGCTGTAGAAACGCGGCTCGGCCATGCGGGATGTCCCAGCACCAACCCTTCGCGCCTGATCACGCGGTCTCGAGCGCCAATATGGGACAATGCTAGCACCCGCGGTCGGTGAACGCACGGCGCGGGCGATACACGCTTTTCGGAACCAAGGCCTCGCGATGGCGTTTTCCCAAAACTGGGTGTTTTGCGCGGGAAAACAGGGCAAAGCGCGCGTCATTGTAATTCGGAGGATAAAAGCCTATATTCCAGCTTCGTGGTTCTTGCGTCCCTGTCAGACGAAGCGCTTCTTTCTTTTCTGCCTCGCTTTCGCGTGCCGGACGAACGAAACCCTTCCCTCCAGATTTCGTCGTTTCCACAGCCGCTTGCGCATGTCGCGCCTGCGGAACTCCAATGGTTCAAAGGAAAATGAATGACCATCGGTACCGTTAAGTTCTTCAATGCCGCCAAGGGTTTCGGTTTCATCGCGCCCGACGATGGCGGCAAGGATGTGTTCGTGCACATTTCCGCCGTCGAAGCGGCGGGCTTTCGCACCCTCAATGAGGGCCAGAAGGTGAATTTCGAAATCCAGCCCGACAAGCGCGGCGCCAAGGCTGCCAACCTCTCGGCGGCCTGAATAGTGAGGCGGCGTGGGGCATTCCCGCGCCGCCTTTTTCGATTGGAAATGCCCTTCTGAAAGGCCGTTCCGAATGGCCCCGCTGAAAGGAATGCCAATGACCGAGTCCCTTGCATCGCGCATGCGCGAAGCCTCCCGGCAGAAGGCCGAAAAGATTTCTCACACCTGGGAAAGCCGCACCCAGCTGGTGAAGGACGAACTGGCGGCCGCCAGCGCCGCCAATGACGCCAAGACCGCGCGCCTGCGGGCGCTGCGTCTTGAGAAGGAAGCGGCGGAAGCCGCAGCCGGCGCTTCCGCCAAGGCGGATGACGCCGCGCCCGCGCCGGCGAAAAAGAAAGCCGTTCGCCGCATCAATTGCGGCTGATCGCGCAGGCGCCTGACGGCGCGATTTCCTTCATTGTCCGGGACCGCGCTTTTGTGGTCTTTTTCCACCATGTTCAATCTGCGCGTCCTGGCTGCCGGCGCGGTGACTATCGTCGTTGTCGCAATTGTCGGCTGGGCTTTGCTGTTGCGCGAAGCGCCAGCGCCCGCGCTGCCGCCCATGGCTGCACTGGGCGAGCCCTGGCCGGGCGCGCGCGCACTGGCCGGCACCTGGCGGCTGGCGCAGCAGATGGATTATCGCGAGGCCAGTTGCCGGGGCCGTGACAGCAGCGTCTATCGATTGACACTGGAGCCGCCCAAACCATTGGTGCCGTCCATCTCCGGCACCATGACCGTGCGCCTGGCGCGCAGCGGCGGCGAAGCCGCCTGCCGCCGCTTCGACCGCCGCATGACGTATGACATCGGTGTGGTGCAGGGACCGGGCAAATTGCTGGAGATGATGATGACGGCGACAAGCTGCAGCGAGGACGGCAAGGACTGTCCGCTGGTCGACCGCAAGATCTTCTTCCGGCCGGAGCCGGACGCGCTGGTGTTTGGCGAGAACCGGTTGACGCGGGGTCGGCAATAGGAAATGCGCGCGGCGCTCTCATGCTTGGCCCCTCGACAAGATCGGGATGAAGAAGCGCAGCATGAGGGTTTTCTCATATCCTCACCCTGTGCCGCCCGGGACCAGGCCCGACCTGACAATGAGAACGCTGCGTCAACTGTAATGCACGCCCGCGAAACATCGCGATTCCGCCTTATTCTGCCCCACTCGCTTGGTTCTCTTGTGACGAGAGTGGGAGGTGAACCATGCGCTGCTATTTCGTGCGCGACGGACGCATCCAAAGCGTTGAGACTCTGACGGCGCCCGACCGGGCGGCCCGGATTGCACAGGCGCATACGCTTTTCCGGACACTGGGCCAGGCGCGGATGGCCGAGGGCTTCGAGGTCTGGGATTCAAACCGCTGCGTCTATCGCTTTCCGCGGGCGGCAAATGCTGGGCGCAAGCCGCGCAGCGTGGCGCGGTTGCTCAGGCTCTGGGACAGGTTCAGCTGAATCAGGAGGCCGCCGCCAGGCTGGTGCGTACGATATCGGACAGGCTGCGGGCATGGAGCTTGGACATGATGTGGGCGCGGTGGATTTCCACGGT
>DATFFI010000214.1:0-32845 GCA_035250225.1 Rhizomicrobium sp.
TGATACCCAAAGCCGTCCCATGACGACGCAGGAGCGCCAGGCCGGCATCGAGGAAGAGCGCCGCCGTGACCTGTTCTGCCGCCGCGATGCGGCGCGCCGCACCGGTTACACCACGCCCGGCGAAGCGGCGCGTGACGAGCAGGCGCGCGGCACCATCGGCGGCACCCTGGGCGGCGCCGCGCTGGGCGCCATCATCGGCGGCGCCGCCAGCGATGCCGGTACGGGCGCGGCCATCGGTGCAGGCGCGGGCCTGGTGGCCGGCAGCGCTGTCGGCGCCAGCAATGCCCGCCGTGCGGCCAATGACGTCGAAGCCGACTATGCCGACGCCTATTATGCCTGCATGGACACGGCGCAGGATGACGTGATCGAGGGCGAGCGCTATGCCGCCGATTATCCGGCCCCGCCACCACCGCCGGTTTACTACGCGCCCAGGCCCTACCCTTATTACTATGCGCCGTATCCCCGCTATTACGGCCCCCGCTTCTATGGCCCGTCCTTCGGCCTCAGCTTTGGCTTCGGTTCTGGCTATCGCGGCTTTTACGGCCCGCGCCGCGGTTTCGGCCGCCGCTGGTAGAATCCTCTTACCGTGGCCGGCCTCCGAGCCGGCCATGGTGAATAGATAAAGAGAAAACCAGCGTCATTCCGGCACTTTGCGTCGCCACGGCAGGGGCAGTAATGTCCCCGCCGTCTTCGTTTCCGGTCACCGCATGCCGCCCAAGCAGAATCCCGCCAGGCTCAACCCGCTGCAGCTCAAGACCCTGACGCTGCTGCAGGCCATTGCCCGGATTCCCGGCAATGCCAAGGCGCAGCCGGACGGTTCGCTGCAGATCCTGCAATTCCCGCATGCCCATGGCGATCATTTCCATCTGGGCGACGCCACCGTGTTCAGCCGCGACGCCACCGGGCTGGAGAACCAGGTGGTGTGGAACGCGCTCACCCGCAAGGGCCTGATCGTGGCGGAGTATCCGCACCAGATCGCGCTGACGCAGGAAGGCCTCGGCTATGACACCGGCATTGCCGACCAGATCCTGCATCAGGGGAGTCCGCACGGATGACGCGCAAGAAAAAGCGCCGCCTGACTTTTGCCGCCGCCATCGTCGCCGCCGCCGGTTTGGGCACCTGGCTGGTGATCCTGGCACTGGGCGACAACACCATGTTCTTCCGCAGTCCCTCCGATGTCGCGGCGAGGACGATCGAGCCGGGCGTGGCGTTCCGCATCGGCGGCCTGGTGGGCCAGAACAGCCTCCGTCAGGGCACGGGCGCGGAAGTGAATTTCACCGTTACCGACGGCAACAGCACCGTGCCGGTCGAGTATCACGGCGTGCTGCCGGCCCTGTTCCGTGAAGGCCAGGGCGTCGTCGCCACCGGTGCGCTGAACGGCAGCGGCACCTTTGTCGCCACACTGGTGCTGGCGCGGCATGACGAGAAATACATGCCGCCCGAAGTGGTGGATGCACTGAAGAAAAGCGGGCGCTGGCAGGAGGGCGCCAACACAGACGCCAATAGCAAGGGCGCCTATAGCAAGGGCGGTTACAGTCCGTGATCGGCGAACTCGGCCAGCTTTCACTTTGTTTCGCGCTGGCACTGTCGCTGGTGATGGCCAATGCCGGCCTGGTCGGCGCCCATGGCGTGGGCAACACGGCGCGGCGCCTGGCCAGCGGCGCTTCGATGGGCATGAGCGTCTTCTGCCTGCTGGCCTTCGGCACGCTGACTTATGCCTACCTGACCTCGGATTTTTCGCTGCGCGTGGTGGCCAGCAATTCCACCACCCTACAACCCCTGATCTATAAAATCAGCGCGGTATGGTCGAACCATGAAGGTTCGATGCTGCTCTGGATGCTGGTGCTGGGGCTCAACAGCGGGCTCATCGCCATTCTCGGTCGCGGCGGCGAGCGCCTGACCAGCGCGACATTGGGGGTGATGGGGCTGCTCTCGGCCGCCTTCCTGCTCTTTATTCTCTTCACCTCCAGCCCCTTCCTGCGCCTCGATCCGCCGGTGTTTGAAGGCGTCGGCCTCAATCCCTTGCTGCAGGATCCGGGCGCGGCGATGCATCCGCCCATGCTCTATCTGGGCTTTGTCGGGCTCTCCGCGGCCTTTGCTTACGCCGCCGCTGCCCTGATCGTGGGCGATCCGGCCCAGAGCGACGAATGGGTGCGCGCTGCGCGGCCCTTCATGCTGATGGCCTGGATCACACTGACCGGCGGCATCGCCCTGGGCAGCTGGTGGGCCTATTACACGCTGGGTTGGGGCGGTTTCTGGTTCTGGGACGCGGTGGAAAATGCCTCGCTGATGCCCTGGCTGGTGGCGACCGCCCTGTTGCACAGCGCCATCGCCACCGAACAGCGCGGCGCTTTCCGCACCTGGACGCTGCTGCTGGCGATTACCGGTTTCTCGCTGTCGCTGATCGGCACCTTCCTGGTGCGCTCGGGCGTACTGACTTCGGTGCACACGTTCGCCTCCGATCCGGCGCGCGGCTTTTTCATCCTGATCCTGATCGGCATCTTCATCAGCGGCGCGCTGGCGCTGTTCGCCTGGCGCGCGCCCAGGCTGCTCAGCGGTGCCGCCTTCCAGCCGGTCAGCCGCGAATCCGCGCTGCTGCTCAACAATGTGCTGGTGATGACGGCGCTGGCGGTGGTGTTTGTCGGCACATTGTATCCGCTGGCGCTGGATGCCATGACCGGGCGCAAAATCACGGTGGGCCCGCCTTTCTTTGCCGTCTTTTTCGGGCCGATCTTTGCCGTGCTGATGGTGCTGGTGCCGTTCGGGCCGCGGCTGCCCTGGAAGAAGGGTGATTTGAAAGCCGCGGCGCGGACGCTGGCCCCCGCGCTGGGCCTCGCCGCCGTGGCGGCGATTGCCACCATTGCGATTGCATCCCCGCGCAGCGCCGTCGGCATCGGCGCCTTCGCTCTGGCCGGCTGGCTCTTGGGCACCACTTTCATCGAAGTCCGCAAGCGCAAGGGCGCGCGCGCTAGCGCTTTCGCCGCCGCCATCGCCCATGCCGGATTGGGCGTGTCCTTGATGGGCGTGACCGGCGCCATTGTCTGGCGCAGCGAGGCGCTGGAAGTGCTGGGCCCCGGCGATACGCTGACGGTCGGGCCCTATACGCTGCGCTTTGCCGGTGTCACCCGCGCCGATGGGCCCAACTACACCGCCAGCCGCGCCAAAGTAGAAGTGCTGGACGGCACCAGCGTCAGCGCGACGATGAATCCCGAGCAGCGGCTTTACACCGCCGAGGGCCAGGACTTGAGCTATACCGCCATCCGCACCACCGGCCTGCGCGATCTGTATCTGGCTTTGGGCGATGACCGCGGCAATGGCCGCTGGACCTTGCGCGTCGTGGTCTCGCCGCTGGCGCCGCTGATCTGGCTGGGCGGCCTGGTGATGATGATCGGCGGCTTGCTGAGTTTGGGTGCGCGCCTGCGCGCCAGGAAGCCTGAGACGCAACCCGCCGCGCCGGCTGTGGCCCAGGCGGCCGAATGACGATCGGCCGAATGAAGCGGCTGGTCTTCGCGCTGCTCTTGTGTTTCGCAACGCCCGTTTTGGCGCAGCCGGCGGGTTTCGCCGATCCCGCCCTGGAAGCGCGGGCGCATCATCTGCAGCGGCAACTGCGCTGCATGGTTTGCCAGGGCCAGAGCATCGATGAATCCGACGCGCCGCTGGCGCAGGATCTGCGCAAACTGGTGCGCGAACAGATCGCGGCGGGCAAAAGCGACAGCGATATCCTGGAGTTCCTGCACGCTCGTTTCGGCGACTTTGTCCTGATGCAGCCGCCGGTGCAGCCCTATACCTGGCTGTTGTGGCTGGCTCCGCTTCTGGCGCTGGGAACCGCCGGGGCGGTGGCGTGGACGGTCATTTCCAAGGCAAAAAATCTTCCTGATTCAGAAGCTTAGTCGGTCTTCCAGCCTACATGGAGAATTTTTAACCTTCCGGATATGGTTCGGAAAGGCCAGCATCCTATTTAACAGGGGCTGGGGATCCGAAATTCCGTGCCCGCGAGGAGCCAAGACTATGTCACCTGAGAAGAAACGCTTCCAGATCGCCCGCCGCCATCGCCAGATTCTGGCCATGGGTTCCGCCGCCGCCATCCTGGTGGTCGGCCTCGGCGCTTTCGGCATGCTGCCGCCGGTCCAGGGCTTGCGCCAGGCCGCCAATGACCAGCCGCTGCAATTCGCCCAGGCCACGCCCCGCGCCGTCACGCCGCGCGTCGTCGGCCCCGGTGCGCCCTTCAGCTTCGCCGACCTGGTCGAGCGCGTCAGCCCCGCCGTCGTCACCATCACCTCGGAAGGCGTCAGCCGCACGCCCAGCGTCGAGGACATCCCCGCACCCTTCCGCGACTTCTTCGAGCGCTTCGGCCAGGGCCGCGGCGCCCAGCCGCAACAGCCGCGCCGCTCGGTCAGCGCCGGCTCGGGCTTCATCATCGACCGCACCGGCTTCGTCGTCACCAACAACCATGTGATCGACGGCGCCACCAAGATTACCGTGACGCTGCCGGACGACCGCGAATACACCGCCAAGCTGATCGGCACCGATGCCGCCACCGACGTGGCGCTGCTCAAGATCGAGAGCCCGCGTCCGCTGCCGACCGTGGAATTCGGCAATGACCGCAATCTGCGCGTCGGCGACTGGGTCGTGGCTGTGGGCAATCCCTTCGGCCTCTCCAATTCGGTGACCGCCGGTATCGTCTCGTCGCTGGGCCGCAAGGATCTCGGCTCCAACAGCACCTATAACGACTTCATCCAGATCGACGCTCCGATCAACCAGGGCAATTCCGGCGGTCCTACCTTCGACCTGCGCGGCCAGGTGGTCGGCATGAATTCGATGATCTTCTCGCCCTCGGGCGGCAGCGTCGGCATCGGCTTCGCCATTCCCGCCACAACCGTGCTGGAAGTGGTCGACCAGCTGAAGAAGAGCGGTCGCGTCGCCAGAGGCTATCTGGGCGTGCAGGTCCAGGCCGTGACACCGGAAGTCGCCTCCGCCATGGGCCTGAAGGAAGGCTCGAAGGGCGCACTGGTCGCATCCGTCGTACCGGACGGTCCGGCCGCCCGGGGCGGTTTCCAGCAGGGTGACGTCATCACCGCCATCAACGGCCAGGTGGTCGAAGACCAGCGCGACCTGACCCGCAAGGTCGCTCTGGTCGCCCAGGGCCAGCCCGCCACCTTCGCCGTCAATCGCGAAGGCAAGGCGTTGGAGCTGAAGGTCACGGTCGGCCTGCGTCCGGACGAGCGCGTCGCTTCGGCCGCGCCCACGCCCCAGAACCAGGGCGCCCAGGGTGGCGCCAGCGCCATGGGCATGGGCCTGGCGCCCCTGACGCCGCAGGCGCGCCGCGCCCGCTCGCTCAGCGAGGATGCTTCGGGCGTGGTCATCACCCGCGTCGATCCCGACTCTAATGCCGCCGAAAAAGGACTTGAGGCGGGCGACGTGGTGCTGCGCGTCAACAACCGCAACGTGACGTCGCCGGCCGATCTGCAGAACGCCGTCGCCGAAGCCCGCCGCGCCGGCCGCAAGAGCGTGCTGTTGCTGGTGGCCAAGGCAGAGGGCCAGACCGGGTTCTTCCCGGTTGAGATCGGGACGTAATTGAAAGCGGCAGCGGGGCAACCCGCTATCGCCCGCGCCGGCGTGCAAATGCCCCCTCATGTGCCGCCGGCGCGGACCTTATTTTGAAGTTCAACGGCAAGGGAGATTTGCCGATGCGGATTCTGGTGGTTGAAGACGATATCGAGGCCCAGCGTTACCTGGTCCAGGGGCTCAAGGAATCCGGACATGTGGTCGACGACGCCGCCGATGGCGATGTCGGCCTCAACCTGGCGCTCTCCCGTCCTTACGACATCGCCATCATCGACCGCATGCTGCCCAAGATGGACGGCCTGGGTGTGGTGGCCGAGATGCGCGAGCATGGCAACACCACGCCGGTGCTGTTTCTCTCCGCCTTGTCGGAAGTCGATGACCGGGTGAAGGGCCTCAAAGCCGGCGGCGATGATTATCTCACCAAGCCCTATGCCTTTGTCGAATTGCTGGCCCGCATCGATGCCTTGATGCGCCGCCGCTCGCCGGTGGGCGTCAGGACAAGGCTGGAAGTGGGCGATCTGGAGCTGGACCTGCTCACCCGCGCCGCCACCCGCAGCGGCCAGGAGATCGAGCTGCAGCCGCGCGAATTCCGCCTGCTGGAATATCTCATGCGCCATGCCGGCCAGGTCGTGACCCGCACCATGCTGCTGGAGAGCGTCTGGGAATATCATTTCGACCCCCAGACCAATGTCATCGACGTGCATATCAGCCGCTTAAGGGCCAAGATCGACAAGGGCTTCGAAGGCCAGCTGCTGCACACGGTGCGCGGCGCTGGCTACATGATCCGCGCCGCGGCGGCTTAGGCTCGCCTGCTGTTGGTGCCCATGGGATCTGGGTGGGTTGGGCGCCCAGTTGCCAGTTCCACCCAACCGGCAGAAAATAAGCGCCCATGCGCACCACCTCCTTGCGTCTGCTCCGCACCCAGGCCTTCCGCATCGTGCTGCTCTATGCGGTGCTGTTCGCCGTCTCGGTGACGGCGCTGCTGGGCTTTACCTATTGGAACACGCGCCGCACCCTGGATGCCCAGGCCGACCAGATCATCGAGGCCGAAATCACCGGCCTGTCCGAGCAATACAAGAATCTGGGCTGGCAGGGCCTGTATGAAAGCGTCAGCAGCCGTTCGGCCGATAGCGGACTGGCGCTCTACATCCTGGTCGACAATGCCCATCGCCGCATCGCCGGCAATCTCGACACCTGGCCGTCGGCCGTCACCGCCGGCACATCGTCCGCCGGCGAATATGTCGAGTTCGACTATGAGCGAAGGGTCAACAATGTGCCCGAGACGCGGCGCGCCCGCGGCCGGGTGCTGAGCGTCGAAGGCGGCACCTTCCTGCTCCTGGTGGCCGAAGACGTGCATGACCGCGACCTGACGCAGCATATGTTCACCACCACACTGCCCTGGACGGTGGGGCTGATCCTGCTCCTGGGCCTGGCCGGCGGCGGCTTGATGAGCCAGAACATCCTGTCGCGGCTGGACGCCATCAACCGCACCTCGGGCGAAATCATCGCCGGTGACCTGACCCGGCGCGTGCCGGTGACCGGCGCCGCTGACGAATTCGACGTGCTGGCGGAAAATCTCAACCGCATGCTGGACCGTATCGAGCGGCTGATGAAGGGCCTGCGCGAGGTGACGGATTCGGTGGCGCATGACCTGCGCACGCCGCTCAACCGGTTGCGCCAGCGGCTGGAGCAGAGCCAGGCGCGGCTGCAATCGGCGGGCCAGGATGCGGGCGAGATCGAACGCGCCATTGCCGAGACCGACCGGCTGATCGCCACCTTCAACGCGCTGCTGCTGATTGCCGAGACCGATGCCGGCACCGGCCGCGGTGCCATGACGGTGCTGGACCTGGACAGCGTGGCGCGCGATGTCGCCGAACTCTATGAGCCGCTGGCCGAGGAAAAAGGTATTCGCCTGAAACTGGCGACCGGCGCCGGCACCACGATCGAAGGCAACCGGAGTCTTGTCGCGCAGGCCCTGGCCAACCTGGTCGACAACGCCATCAAATACACCCCGGCCGGCGGGCAGGTGAGCATTGCGGTGGCACAACCTTCGGACGGCATCGTGCTGTCGGTGGCCGATACCGGCCCCGGCATCCCGGCGGAAGACCGGCTGCGGGTGGTGGAACGCTTCGTGCGGCTGGAAGCCAGCCGCTCCTCGCCCGGCACGGGCTTGGGGCTTTCGCTGGTGGCGGCGGTGGCGCATTTCCACGGCACGCAATTGCGGCTGGAGGACAATCACCCCGGCCTGAAAGCCAGCCTGACCTTCCCCAAGGCCGGCAGGGTGGTGCCGATCCGCCCGACGCTGATGGCGACGAAGAGCGCGGCGGAGTAGCCCAACTTGTCATCCCCGGCGAGCTTCGCATCGGCAGATGCGAAGCGAGGGAAGGGGACCCAGGCTTTTTAACACCTTGCGCATGCTAAACAGCCTGGGTTCCCTTCCCCTCGCGCCGCTGGCGCGACGCTCGGCCGGGAATGACAAGTTGGATAAGCAGGCTAGATTTCCACCCATGCCCCTCCGCATCCCCCCACGCCCCTTCGATCCCGCGCGGGCGACGCGTACCTTCGCCGACCTGGCCGAGCGTGGCTTTGTCCCGCCCGACGCGGCGAAGGCGTTGCTGGAAGGTGCGTTCGGCAACAGCCCCTATCTGGCGCGGCTGGCGTTGCGCGAGCCGGAAACCCTGGCCGCCTATTTCACACACGGCCCCGAAGCCACGACCGCCGACGCCATAATCCTGGCGCTGAATGTCGGCACGCGGGCCGAAGAAGCCGAGGCAATGGCCGCGCTGCGCACCGCCAAACGCCGCGCCGCGCTGACCATCGCCCTGGCCGATATCGGCGGGACCTGGACGCTGGAAACGGTGACGCAGGGCCTCAGTCATCTGGCCGATGCGGCGGTGAAGGGCGCGCTGCGCTTCCTCCTGGTGCAGGCCGCCGCGCGGCAGGGCCTCACAGAACGCGACGGCGCGAAACTCGAAGCCGAGACCGGTCTGGTCATTCTGGCGATGGGAAAATACGGCGCCTTCGAACTCAACTATTCCAGCGATATCGATCTGGTCGTGTTCTATGACGCGGCGTACTTTCCCTTCGCCAAAAAGGACGATCAGCGCAGCGCGGCGGTGGAGCTGGTGCGCGGTCTGGTGAAGCTGCTTTCGGAACGGCTGGGCGGCGATTATGTCTTTCGCACGGACTTACGCCTGCGCCCCGATGCCGGCGCCACCCAGGTCGCCATCTCGACCGAGGCGGCGTTGGATTACTATGAGGCCATGGGCCAGAACTGGGAACGTGCCGCCATGATCAAGGCGCGCGCCTGTGCCGGCGATCCGCGCGTCGCCGAGGACTTCCGGAAAGGCATCACGCCCTTCATCTGGCGGCGCAATCTGGACTTTGCCGCCATCGCCGATGTCCAGTCGATCAAGCGCCAGATCCATGCCCATGGCGGCCATAGCGAAATCGCCGTCGCCGGTCATAACATCAAGCTGGGCCGCGGCGGCATCCGTGAGATCGAATTCTTTGCCCAGACCCAGCAGCTGATCTTGGGCGGGCGCAATCCCAGGCTGCGCGAGCAGATGACGGTGGAGGCGCTGGCAGCCTTGCAGGCCGAAGGCGTTGTCACGCCGCAGGCGCGGGCCGACCTGACCGGGGCTTACATCTTCCTGCGCACGCTGGAGCACCGGCTGCAGATGGTGGCGGATGAACAGACACATACCTTGCCCACCAGCGATGAAGGCCTGAGCCGGATCGCCACCTTCATGGGCTTTGGCGATGTCGCCGACTTTTCCGACGCCCTGACCACGACCTTGCGCACCGTCCAGGGTCATTATGCCCGCCTGTTCGAAAGCGAGCCGGAATTGTCGGCGGCGCAAGGAAGTCTCGTCTTTACCGGGGTCGAGGATGATCCCGAAACCCTTTCCACCATCGCCGCCATGGGCTTCAAGGATCCCTCTCATGTCGCGGGCGCCATTCGCGGCTGGCATCATGGCCGCATCCGCGCCATGCGTTCGGCCAGGGCGCGCGAACTGCTGACCCAGCTGACGCCCACCATCCTGGAGGCGCTGGGTCAGACCGCCGATCCCGATGCCGCGTTTACCGGCTTTGATCGCTTCCTCTCCAACCTGTCCTCGGGCGTGCAGCTTTTCTCGCTGTTCCTGGCGCGGCCGCATTTCCTCAAACTTCTGGCCCGCATTGTCGGCTCGACGCCGCGGCTGGCGGTGCATCTGTCGCGCAACACCGCCACCCTGGACGCGTTGCTGGATGCCGATTTCCTCTCCGAGCTGCCGATGCGCAAGGCGCTGGAGGCGTCGCTGGAACGCCAGATGGGCGAACGCTATGACGATGCGCTGGACGGAGCCCGCCGTTTCGCGCGGGAAGAGATTTTCCGCGTCGGCGTTCAGATCGTCGAAGGCAAGGCGCAGGCGCAAGCCGCCGGCCCCGCTTTGGCCGAGATTGCCGAGACCGTGATTGCCGGCCTGTTGCCGCGGGTGACGGCCGAACTGGCCCTGACGGCAGGGCGCGTGCCGGACTCCGCTTTCTCGGTCATTGCCTTGGGCAAGCTGGGCGGGCGCGAGATGACCGCCAGCTCGGACCTGGACCTGGTCTTTGTCTATGACGTGCCGGACGCGGTGGAAGCCTCCGACGGCCCCCGGCCGCTGTCGCCGACGCTCTATTTCGCGCGGCTGGCGCAGCGCTTCATCTCGGCCCTGACCACGCCGACCGCCGCCGGCATGCTGTATGAGGTCGATATGCGGCTGCGCCCCACCGGCAACAAGGGCCCTGCCGCCGTCTCCCTGAAGAGCTTTGTCGATTATCACGCCAGCGAAAGCTGGACCTGGGAGCATCTGGCCCTGACCCGCGGCCGTGTCGTGGCGGGACCGTCGCGCCTGCGCACCCGCCTGAACGACGCCATCCGCCGCCGCCTCACCGCGCCCAAGGACGGCGCCAAAGTCATCGCCGATGCCCGCGACATGCGTTGGCGCATGGCCGAGACTTTTCCGGACAACATTCCCTGGGATCTGAAATACGCGCGTGGCGGCCTGGTCGATATCGAATTCATCGCCCAGGCGCTGCAACTGGTGCATGGCGAAAAAGCGCCCCAGGTGCTGGACACCAACACCGTGGCGGCGCTGGGCAAGCTGCAAGAGGCGGGGTTTCTGTCGTCCGACGATGCCGCGACCCTGATCGTCGCCGCCGAGTTGCAAACGGCTCTGACCCAGGTGTTGCGCGTGGCACTCGATGAAACACCCAGGATGGAAGAGGCGACACCGGGCCTGAAGTCACTGCTGGCCCAGGCGGGCGGGGCGGAAAGTTTTGCGGCACTGGAAGCGCGGTTGTCTGGGTTGCAGCGGGCAGTGCGGGCGGTGTTTGAGAAGGTGATGAGCTAACCCGCCTTGTCATGCCCGCGAAAGCGGGCATCCAGGCCTACCCCTAAAAGCAGACGGCGGCACCTCGCAAAGCGGTGTCTTTGGCGCCCGCTAACGCGGGCGCGCTGGATTCCCGCTTTCGCGGGAATGACAATCAAGATTGAGACGGCACTGCAATCACATCCGCCGCCTTCCAGCCCAGCATCACGGGGCCTTGTGGCGCGGGGCCGGAGGAGGCGACAAACACCGGCTCGGCCCGGTTGGCGATTTTCACGTGATAGTGGCTGCGATCCCCTAAGAAACTCGCCGCCATGATCTCGCCCGCCACTGGGCCGCCGCCCAAACTTATCCGTTCGGGCCGCAGCGCCAGCAGCACCGGATCGCCCGCCTTCACCGGGAAACGGAAATTCGCCGCCGGTACGGTGATGACCCCCAGCACCCCGGCATTGCAGACGATGCCGTCGGCTTCGTGTCCCTTGACCGTGGCGTGGAAGAAATTGATTTCCCCAATAAAGTCGGCCACCTCGGCGCAATTGGGCCGTTCATAGAGTTCGCGTGGGCTCGCGACCTGCAAGATCCGACCCTTCGCCATCACCGCGACCTGATCGGCCATGGACAGAGCCTCTTCCTGGTCATGCGTCACCAGCACAAAGGTGATACCCATCACCTTTTGCAGCACCCGCAGCTCCAGCTGCATCGCCTCGCGCAACCGCTTGTCCAGTGCCCCCAGCGGTTCGTCCAGCAGCAGTATCTTGGGCTGCTTCACCAAAGCGCGCGCCAGCGCCACGCGTTGGCGTTGGCCGCCCGACAATTGGTCGGCGCGGCGCTTGCTTAAGCCCTCCAGCCGTACCGTTGCCAGCATGGCTTCGACCCGTTGGCGCAATTCGTCCTTGCTTAAGCGTTCTTTGCGCAAGCCATACGCGACATTGTCGAACACATTC
The DNA here is from genome assembly GCA_035250225.1 of Rhizomicrobium sp. Classification (GTDB taxonomy): domain Bacteria; phylum Pseudomonadota; class Alphaproteobacteria; order Micropepsales; family Micropepsaceae; genus Rhizomicrobium. The sequence continues at coordinate 11,864 of DATFFI010000214.1, forward strand.
AGGTGCGGAAAAATCGCATAGGACTGAAACACCATATTGGTGGGCCGGCTGTGCGGCGGAACCCCGTTCATTTCCGCGCCGTCGATGCTGATGTCGCCGTCATCGGGATGCTCGAGGCCGCCGATCATGCGCAGCAGCGTGGTCTTGCCGCAACCCGACGGGCCCAAAAGGGCGAAGAAGGCGCCGCGCGGCACGTTCACATCGACGGCATCGACCGCAATGGTCTCGCCGAAGCGCTTGGTGACTTTGTTGACCGACAGGAAGTTCATTCAGGCTCCGATGCTTGTCTTGGCCGTGCCGCGATTGCGCAGCCATTCCGCCAGCACCACCAGCGCCACCGACGCCAGCAGGATCAGCGCGCCCAGCGCCAGCACCACCGGCAGGCGCTGGGGGAAACGCAGCTGACTCCAGATGAAGACCGGCAGGGTCGCGTCCGTGCCCGACAGGAAATAGGCCAGCAGGAATTCGTCGAACGAGGTGATGAAGGTCAGCAGCAGGCTGGCGATGATGCCCGGCAGCATCAACGGGAAGGTGACGCGCCAGAAGGTCATCAGCGGGGCTTCGCCCAGATCGGCCGAGGCTTCTTCCAGGTTGCAGTCAAAGCCTTCAAAGCGGGCGATCAGCACCGCCACGGCAAACGGCAAACAGATGCACAGATGCCCCAGCACCACCGTCACCAGCGACATCGGCAACCCGGCCGCCGCCACCAGCAAGAGCAGCGCGATGCCCAGCACGATATCGGGAATGAACAGCGGCAGGCCGATAAACGCCAGCGCCGCCGCGCTGCCGCGGAGCCGGTATTGCGTCACCGCCTTGGCGGCCAAAAGGCCCAGCAGGGTGGAGAGCAGCGCCGTCACCACGCCGACCTTCAGGCTGTTGGAGAGCGCGGTCAGCATGGCGCTGTCGTGCCACAGTTCCTGGTACCAGCGGGTGGAAAAGCCGGCCAGCGGGAAGGCGATGAACTGGGAATCGTTGAACGAGAACAGCGGCAGGAACAGCACCGGCAAATAGAGGAACGCCAGGTACAGGCCGGCATAGGCGAGGAGGCTGCGGTTGGGGGAGGGAGCAGGGCGCATTACTTGACCCTCCCCACCGCCGCCCGTGCCGCCGCCACGAACAGCGCCGCCAGCACGCCCACCACCGCCATGCTGGTCAGGGCCAGCGCCGCGCCCAGCGGCCAGTTGCCGACGCGGTCGAACTGCACCGAAATGATATTGGCGATCATGGCGCCTTCGGGCCCGCCCACCAGGGTGGGGGTGACGTAATCGCCGGTGGTGGGGACAAAGACCAGCAGCGCCGCCCCGATCACCCCGGGCATCGACAGGGGCAGGGTGATGCGCAGGAAGCGGCGCACGGGCCCGTCACCCAGATCGGTCGCCGCTTCCAGCAGCGAGCGGTCGATCTTCTCGAGACTCACATAGATGGGCAGGATGGCGAAAGCGGCCCAGGCATGGGTCAGCGTCACCACCACGGCGAAGGGATTGTAGAGCAGGAAGGTCAGCGGCTGGTCGATCAGCCCGGCGCTGATCAGCGCCGAATTGATCACCCCGCCATAACCCAGGATCACCTTCCAGCTGAAGACGCGCAAAAGGTAGCTGGTCCAGAAGGGAATGGTCAGCGCGATCAACCAGAGGAATTTGCGCCGTCCCGCATGGAAAGCGACGAAATAGGCCATGGGATAGGCCAGCATCACGGTGGCCAGTGTCACCAGGGCGGAAATGCCGATGCTGCGCCAGAACAGGGCGCGATAGCCCGCCCGGCCCAGCACCTCGCCATATTGGGCCAGGCTTGCGTCCCCTACCAGCAGCGGCCCGGTGGTGGGGTTAAGGCTGTAGAGCAGCAGCAGGGCCAGCGGCGCGGCCAGGGCCAGCGCCATCACTCCCATTGCGGGGGCCAGCAACAGGTACCCGTCCTCGTTCCGGCTTTCCGCCGCCTTGGCCAAAATCGCCCCCTGATGCCGTACTGGCGCCCCAATTTTTAAGGATTTGCCTATAAAAACGGTCCGTGCAAGTTCCGGCGGCTAACCTCGGCGGAAAGCCTTGCAATCGGGGGCGGTCCCAAGCCATAACCCCCGCCTGACTTGGAATGCGGGCGTAGCTCAGGGGTAGAGCATAACCTTGCCAAGGTTAGGGTCGGGCGTTCGATTCGCCTCGCCCGCTCCAGGTTTTCCTCCCAAGATATATCAATGCCTTAAGATGGGATTGCGCTTGTATGCGCGGTTTAAGAAATACGCCATTAGCGTATTTATTTCTTGACGCCGATACGCTAATGGCGTATATCGCTATCCATGAAAATCTTTCGGACCAGGACCTTCCTCAAAGACGTCAAAAGGATGGGCGTGACCGAAAAGGAACTGAAGCTTGTCGAACACGAAATCGCGGCCGACTACACCGCGGGTGATGTCATCCCGGGCACCGGCGGCGCGCGCAAAATTCGCTTTGCAATGGGTGGCAAGGGAAAGCGCGGTGGTGGGCGCGCCATTTATGTGGCGGTGGTGACCGAGGACACCGCTTATATGCTCCTGGCCTACCCCAAATCGGAGCAGGAAGATTTGACCTCGGATGAGAAGAAGGCCGTGAAAGCCTTCATCGACAGCTTGTGAAGGAGTTCAATATGGCAAAGAAAACGAAGCTGGGCTCGCGGATGTTGGAAGCCTTGCAGGAAGTTGCTGACCATCGGGCCGGAAAGATTGCCCTGGAAGGTCGCGTGGTTGAATCCATGCCTGCCGACCGCGTGAAGGAAATCGTCAGAAAAGTCGCCAAGAGTCCGAAGGACTTCGCCGGTCGCTTCGGCGTTCCGGCCCGCACCGTTGAGGGATGGGAACAAGGCAAAAAGATCGACGTCGCCGGACGCGTTCTGTTGACGGTCATCGAGAAGAATCCGGAAGCGGTCGAGAAGGCGCTGTCGGCGGCTTAGAGCTTCTTTCGGGTTGGATGGGAGCAGCCCGCCTGACTCTCGGCCTTTGGAAGAGAAGCGCGTGCGGCAAGTCCTTCGGATGGCCCCCCATAAAAGTGGCCCATGACACCCGGAGAAGCGATTGACGTCGCCGCATCCCCGGAGCACCTTTGAGTAAAACAAGGTCTGGGAGGATTTTTATGCATAAACGGGATTTTCTGGCGGCTGGCCTGGGTTTGGGTGCCGGTCTGGCGGCTTCGGCGGCACTGGCGCCGGTTCTGGGCCAGGGCGCACCCGCCGCGCCTGCGGCCGGACGGGGCGCCGCCGGCGGTGATGGCCCCGGTGCGGTGAAGACCGTGCGCGCCAAGACAACCCGCATGTTCCGCGCACCCGACTTTTATCCCAACGCCCTGGCGGTGGCGCCGGAAGGCCTGTGGATCGGCCAGCAGAAACTCTCGATCAACATGTCGCGTGTTTGGGGCATGCCCCTGCCCGTCAACCGCGATGAAGCTGCCTGGCTGGTCGACTGGAACGGCAAGCTGCTCAGGACCGTCATCGCGCCCAGCCGCAACTGCTCCGGCATCGCCTGGGGCGGCGGCCATCTTTGGATGGCGTCCAACGAAGCGCCCACCGGCATCTTCCAGCTTGAACCCAACGGCAAGGTGATCCGTGAACGCCAGATCCCGCTGGCGCTCGAGGCCTGGGGCGGCGGCTGCCACGGCCTGCAATGGCACCATGGCAAGCTGTGGATCGCGTCCCTGCGCCTCGGCGGCGCGCTGCGCGTCGATCCCGTCACCTGGGTGCCCGAGGTGCTGATCCCCGTCGCGTCGCAAGAAAAGCCGCGCCTGCACGACCTCACCTTCGACGCCAACGGCGATATGTGGGTCGTCACCGGCAACAACGCCCCCCTCTATGCGGACGCACGCCCCGGCCTCAACAAGTATGACGGCAAGACCGGCCAGTTGGTGATGACTGTGGATATAGAACCGGGCGGCGCCGATCCGCACGGCCTGGCCTTCTACAATGGCAAGCTGATTTCCTGCGACGCCGGCAGTCATCCCGGCTGGAGGGAAAATGAAAGCCCCCATAGCGGCTGGATTTTCAGCATCGATTTTGTTTGAGGGAGCTGCTGCTCTAATACGCATCTAATACTCACCATGGCCGGCTCAAGGCCGGCCATGGTGAGGTGGTGACAGGCGCGCTTTTTCTTTATAGACGCCGCCAATGGTCGCCCCGCTTCTCCACTTAAAAGACATCAGGCTTACCTTCGGCGGCGCACCGTTGCTGGACGGGGCCGAGCTGGCCGTGGCGCCGCGCGACCGGCTTTGCCTGGTGGGCCGCAACGGCTCGGGCAAATCCACCCTGCTCAAGATTGCCGCCAATCTGATGGAGCCGGACAGCGGCAGTCGCTTTGCCCAGCCCGGCGCCACCATCCGGTATCTGCCGCAGGAGCCGGATTTTTCCGGCTACGGCACCACCCGCGCCTATGTCGAAGCCGGTCTGGTGGAGGGCGATGATCCCAACCGCGCCTTTTACCTGCTGGGTTCGCTGGGCCTGACCGGCGATGAAAATCCCGCCAGCCTCTCCGGCGGCGAAGGCCGGCGCGCCGCGCTGGCGCGGGTGCTGGCGCCGCGGCCCGATGTGATCCTTTTGGACGAACCCACCAACCATCTCGACCTGCCGGCGATCGAATGGCTGGAAGAGGAATTGCAGGGCATGGCGGGCGCGCTGGTGCTGATCAGCCATGACCGCCGTTTCCTGGAAACCCTGTCGCGCACCACCGTCTGGCTGGACCGCGGCCAGTCGCACCGGCTGGAGAAGAGTTTCACCCATTTCGAAGCCTGGCGCGACGCGCTGCTGGCGCAGGAAGAGGTCGAACGCCACAAGCTGGAGCGCCGTATCGCCGCCGAAGAGCATTGGGTCCGCTACGGCGTCACCGCCCGGCGCAAGCGCAATGTCGGCCGCCTCGAACGCTTGCGCGGCCTGCGCACCGAACGGCGCGAACAGATCCGCCAGCTCGGCAGCGTCAAGATGGACGCCGCTGAAGGGCAGGGCGGCGGCACCAACGTCATCGATGCCAAGGGCATCAGCTTTGCCTATGGGACACGCGAAATTATCCGCGATTTTTCCATGCGCATCCATCGCGGCGACCGTATCGGCCTGGTCGGTCCCAATGGCGCCGGTAAGACCACGCTGCTGAAATTGCTCACCGGCCAGCTTGAGCCCCGGAAGGGCAATGTGAAACTGGGGCAGGGGTTGTTGATGAACCAGCTCGACCAGAGCCGCAGCAAACTCAGCCCCGACCAGTCGCTGGCGGCGGCGGTGACCGACGGCAGCGGCGACACGGTGATGGTGGCGGGCAAGCCGCGCCATGTGATGAACTATTTGCAGGATTTTCTCTTCACGCCGCAGCAAGCGCGCACGCCGGTGAAGGTTCTGTCCGGCGGCGAGCGGGCACGGCTGCTGCTGGCCAAACTGTTTGCCCAGCCTTCCAACTTCCTGGTGCTGGACGAACCGACCAACGACCTGGACCTGGAAACCCTGGACCTGCTGGAAGAAGTGATTGCCGATTATGCCGGCACCGTGCTGGTGGTCAGCCATGACCGCGATTTCCTCGACCGGGTGGCGACCCAGGTGGTCGCGGCGGAAGGCGATGGCCGCTTTGTCGAATATGCGGGCGGTTATGCCGACATGATGGCCCAGCGCGCCCCCAAAACGGAACCGGCGCTCAAAGCCGCCAAAAAGGAACCTTCATCGGCTCAGGGGGCGCGGCCGAAAAAAGACCGTGCCGCCAAAATGAATTTCTCCGACGCCCATGCCCTGAAGGTGCTGCCGGAAAAAATCGCCGCCGCCGAAATCGAGATGGCCAGGCTGGAAGAAAAGCTTGCCGATCCGGGGCTTTATGCCCGCGACGCCGCCCTGTTTGCGGAACTTTCAGGCAAGCTTGCGGGAATCCGCGCCCAGAAAGACACCGATGAAGAGCGTTGGCTGGCCCTGGAGATGCTCCGGGAGGAGCTGGAGGGTTAATTTTGGGGAACAGGCCGGCCGCCCACGCGTTTTCAGCTTGAGGCTTCGAAGGCAAGTTCCATGAAACGCGCAGCTGTTGCAGGGTTCGCCGCCGGTATCGCCATGGCGATCGGTGGCGCGTTGGGCGCCGTGACCTCGATGAGCGATTCCCGCCCGGTCGATTCCAATCTAAGCGTGATGAACCCGATGATTGCCGGCCAGGCCATGCTGTCCAACCGCGACCTGATGGACAATATCGCCGCCTCGCCCGAGCACACCAAGCTGACCACTGCGCTGAAGGATTCCGGCATCGCCTCGGCCCTGAAGAGCAACGGCATGTTCACGCTCTTCGCCCCCACCGACAATGCCTTCAATGTCAGCGGCGCTACCAACAAGGCCCAGCTCGCCCATCGCATCGGTTACCTGGTGGTGCCGGGCAAGTATGACTCCCAGGCGTTGCTGCAGTTGATCAACCAGAGCGGCGGCGACGCGCGGCTGCGCACCGTCGATGGCGGCATCCTGGTGGCGCGGATGAACGGCCCGACCAACATCATGCTGATGGATGAACGCGGCCGTACCGCCAATATCGCGATCTATGACATTCATAATCGCAATGGCGTCATCATGGTGATCGACCATATGGCGACGCCGGGCGGCCCGCCCCGCCAGGTGGCGATGGCGAACTAACCCAACAGCCACACTATCGTCATGGCCCGGACAAGTCGGGGCTGACGACAGAGGGTTACTTACCCACCCACTGCGCCAGCCAGTCCGCAATTACCTGCGGCTTCATGGTGGTGGCATTGGCCAGGGTGGACGTATCCTCGCCATTCACCAGCCTGCCCTCCGGCGTGGCGACCAGGATGGTGGGCACGCCGGCCAGCCTTTGGGTGATGCCGAACCGGGCCGGAATCTGCAGATTGCGGTCGAAGCGGCCGACATCCACCATGACAATCTCATAATGCGCCTCGAGCCAGGGCTTGAGATCAGGCAGGTTCATGACGTTTGCCAGTATCTTGCAGTCCGGGCACCAATTGCCGCCCAGATCGATCAGCACCCGCTTGCCGCTGACTTTCGCCCGCGCAAAGGCGGCATCGACATCGGCGTCGGCATTGGCGGCTTCGTTATAGGGCGCGTGGATTTTGATCCGCACCTGTGCCAGGTCCCGCACCGCCAGCTGCGGCACACCGCCGCCGGACTTCAAGTACAGCGCCGCCGCCACCATCAATACCGGGATGATAAGCAGGGCGTAGCGCCAGTGTTTCATGCTGCTTCCGTCAACCCGCGGCCTTCCAGCAGCGCTTCGATGCGCGGATCGCGGCCGCGGAAATCGCGATAGGCTTGGGCGAAGTCCCGGGTGCCGCCGGAAGAATAGATATATTTATACAGCCGGCCGGCCAGGGCGGGATCGAAGACATTGCCGGCGTCCTTGAAGGCGCGGAAGCCGTCGGCATCCAGCACCTCGGCCCAGAGATAGGCGTAATAGCCGGCGGAATAGCCGTCGCCGCCGAAGATATGGCCGAAGTGACGCGCGGCATGGCGAGGGGCGATTTCATCGGGCATGGAGATATGTTCCAGCGCCCGCGCCTGCACCGCGTCCGGATCGGAGATGTCGCCGCCGCAATGAAATTCCATGTCAATGAAGGCGGATGCCAGGAATTCCACCGTGGCGAAGCCTTGGTTGAAATTGCGCGCCGCCAGCAGCTTGTCCAGCAAGGCGCGCGGGATGGCTTCGCCGGTCTCATAGTGGCAGGCAAAGCGGGAGAGGATTTCCGGCTGTTCCAGCCAGTGCTCGAAGATCTGCGACGGCAGTTCGACGAAATCGCGCGCCACATTGGTGCCCGACAGGCGCGGGAATACCACCCGGCTCAGCAGCCCGTGCAGGGCATGACCGAATTCATGGAAGAGCGTGCGGGCATCGTCGAAGGAGAGCAGGCAGGGCTGTCCTCGCGTGAAATTGCAATTGTTGATGATGATGGGAAGAATTTCTCCATCCAGCGCCTGCTGGTCGCGGAAGGAGGACATCCAGGCGCCGCCCTGCTTGGAGGCTCGCGCAAAATAATCGCCATAGAAGAGCCCGATCACCCTGTTCTCGCGCACCACCTCCCAGACCCGCACATCGGGGTGATAGACGGGAATGTCCTGGCGTTCGCGGAACGTGGTGCCGAACAGTTTTTCGGCGGTGAGGAAGACCGCCTGGATCATCCGGTCCAGCGCGAAATAGGGGCGTAGTTCACCCTCATCGAAATCGTAAAGCCGAGCCCGTTGCTTCTCGGCATAGTAGCGCCAGTCCCAGGGGGCGAGGCGGAAATTGCCGCCTTCTTCGGCCACCAGCGCCTGTAGGGCGTCGCGTTCTTTCAGGGCGCGGGCGCGCGCCGGCACCCAGACTTCTTCCAGCAAGGCGCGCGCCTTTTGCGGCGTCTGCGCCATGGAATCGTCCAGCTTAAAGGCGGCGAAAGTCTCATAGCCCAGCAGCCGCGCCTTCTCCTCGCGCAGCGCGACCATCTCTGCAATCACCGGCAGGTTTGCCTTGCCGCGCTCGCTGAAGGCGCGGAAAAGGGTCTCGCGCAGATTCCGGTCTTCGGCAAATTGCAGGAAGCTTTCCACATCCGAGCGCGACAGGGTGACGGCATAGGGCGCGTCGGCGCCGCGTTCCTTCGCCGTCGTCGCGGCCGCATCACGTTGGCCCTCGGACAGGCCGGCCAGTTGATGTTCCTGCAGCGGCAGCAGATAGGCCTGCTCGTCGGCCAGGACATTCTGCGAAAACTGTGTCGACAGCGTCGCCAATCTTTCGCCGATCTGGGCGAAGCGGGCGCGGGGTTCATCCGACAATTTCGCGCCGGCACGCACGAAATCCAGGTGATAGCGTTCCAGCACCCGCAATGCCTCCGGCGCCAGCCTCAGCGTTGCGCGGGCCTGGAAGACCGCATCCAGCCGCGCGAACAAAGCGGGGTTGAGATAAATCCTGTTCCAGTGCTGGGCCAGGCGCGGCGCCATTTCCAGTTCTATCGCCTGCAACGCCTCATTGGTCTCCGACAAGGCGAGATTGGCGAACACCATCTCCACCCGCGTCAGCAACTGGCCGCTGCGCTCCAGCGCCGCCACCGTGTTGGCAAAGCTGGGCACATCCGCATTGCCGGTGATGGCGGCGATGTCGGCGTCATGCGCGGCCAGTGCCTGCTCATAGGCAGGCGGAAAATGCTCCGGCCTGACCGCCGCCAGCGGCGGGGCGTCGAAGGCTGCGGACCAGGGGGCTAGAAGCGGGTTTTCCATACCCTGTTTATATAGAGGGTCTCAGCGGATTTCCCACACCACCGTCACATTGGCGCTGACGCTTTCCTCGCCCGACGCCACCGGCACAGAACTCTCCTGCGCGGCCATCGCCATCATCCGGTACATGGGCCGCGGCGGTTCCCCGCCGCTTTCGCTGATCGACTGAACCGGGCCCAGCGTCACCCCGGCGGCGGCGGCATATTGCTGGGCGCGCGTGCGCGCATCGGCCACGGCCGCGGCGCGGGCGCGCGCCAGCAGCGACGCCTGTTCTTTGATCGAGAAGTTCAGCCCGTGCATCTGGTTGGAGCCGGCCGTGACCAGCGCATCCAGGGCGGCGCCGAGCTTGGTCACATCCTCCAGGATGATATGCAGCTGGTTGCTGACCTGGTAGCCGGTCAGGCGGGGCGTCTCGTTGGGAGTGCGGTTGGTGTAGCTGGGCGAGACGCTGAAATTGCTGGTCTGGATGTTGCGGCGGGCGATGCCCTGTTTCTCCAGCGCGGCAAAGACCCTGTTCATATTGGCGGTATTGGCGGCGAGCGCGGCGGCGGCGGTGGGCGCCTGGGAGGTGACCCCGGCGGTGATTTCCGCCATGTCGGGCGGGCCCTTGACCGATCCGGTGCCGCTCATGGTGATGGTGCGGGGGGAGGGATTTGCCGTCTGGGCGGCGGCAGGGACGGCCAGCAGCAGGATCGCCAGGGCGCAATAAGCGGACTTCATCATGGGGTCACCTATATGAATAGGACGCCAGGATAGAACGGATTTGGGGCGAAAACGCGCCCCGCGCCGCGAATGCGGCGCAAATAAAACCTGACTTGCAAGGCGGTTCCGCGGGAGGTATCCCCTGCTATATGCCGCGTCGGTAAGGGCCTGTAGCTCAGTTGGTTAGAGCTGACCGCTCATAACGGTTAGGTCCCAGGTTCGAGTCCTGGCGGGCCCACCACGTTCTCCTGATGCCACCGCTTAAGCCGGGTATATCCGGCCGTGGTGGTCCGCCAGGTTTTTGGTTTGTCGCGCTTTGCGCGACGGGGGCGGGCCCACCACGTTCTCCTGATGCCACCACTTAAGCCGGGTATATCCGGTCGTGGTGGTCCGCCAGGGGTTGGTTTGTCGCGCTTCGCGCGACGGGGGCGGGCCCACCATTTTGTTCTCCTGACCAACCCACCCTGGCCGGGGCATTTTTCCCGCGCGCGCGTCAACCGGGATGCAAGGACCGCAGACGGGCGATTGCCGCGGTTGTCCATGACAACAGGCATCCGGCCAGGATGCCGGTGGTAAGGTCGAAAGCCAGCGTCAGCAGGAAGGTCGCCGCCAGGACGGCGGCGCTGCGGCCGCGCCACAGCAGCCGCACGAATTCCTTTTTCTCCGCCATGCTCCAGCAAACCACCAGCAGGACACCGCCCAGCGCCGTCAACGGCACATAGGCAACCAGGGGTGCCGCCAGCAAAAGCAGGACCAGCAGGAAAAACGCATGCAGGATGCCGGCCATCGGGCTTTGGGCGCCGGCCCGGATATTGGTGGCGGTGCGCGCAATCGTTCCGGTGACCGCGATGCCGCCGAACAGCGCCGACGCCATGTTGGCGGCGCCCTGCGCGATCAATTCCATGTTGGAACGGTGCCGCCGTCCCGTCATGCCGTCCGCCACGCGCGCCGACAACAGGCTTTCCACGCCGCCCAGCAGCGCAAAGGAAAGGGCCATGGGAAACACCGCCTGCAGGCGTTCCATCGTCATGGCAGGCAAGTGCGGCGCCGGCAGCATTCCGCTCAGGGCCCCAAAACGGTCGCCGATGGTTTCCACCGGCAGGTGCCAGGCCCAGGCCGCCAGCGACGCCAGGAACAGGGCGACCAGCATTGCGGGCCAGCCCGGCCGCCAGGCGCGCAACAGGAAAATCAGCGCCGCGCAGGAAAGGCCAAGCACCAGGGCGGCCGGATTGAGACTCGGGAGGGCGGCCGCCAGCGCCGCCAGCTTGGGCAGAAGCGGTCCGGGTTCGCCGTCCGGGAGTGTCAGGCCGCCCAGATCCCGCAGCTGGCTTGCCAGGATGACGATGGCGATGGCGGCGGTGAAGCCGACCGCCACCGCATGCGGGACGTGCCGGATCAGGCTGCCGATCCGAAGCATTCCCGCCAGCAGCAATATCGCGCCGGAGAGAAAGACGGTCAGCAGAAGGCCATCCAGGCCGAAGCGCGCCACCGTGGCCGCCACCAGGACAATGAAGGCGCCGGCCGGTCCGCCGATCTGGTAGCGGCTTCCCCCCAGCGCCGAGATTATCAGGCCGCCGATGATGGCGGCATAAAGGCCCCGTTCGGGTCCGACGCCGGACGCGACGGCAATGGCCATCGAAAGCGGCAGCGCCACCACCGCCACGGTCAGTCCTGCCGTCGTGTCCCGGCGCAGCTTTTCCAGTCCGTACCCTTCCTGGAAGGCCGTGATCAGCTTGGGGCGATAAAGATGTACCGTGGAGGCGCCATCGGGCATGGTCAGACGGCCAGGGAGTGGGCGTTTCTAACCCCAGGATACCGGTCGAAACCGGCTGCGACCAGACGGTTCGCGAAGCACTTTCTCTTGATGATTCCATCTGGGTTCGGGGCGCCGGCTGCGCGCTATGGAAAACCGCAATCCTGTCCGATAAGCGGCTTTCAGACCGGTATCGATCGGATATAAGAATCTTCGATGCGCAAAATTTCCTTTCCGGACGGATCCGCCGTTCCCGCCCTGGGACAGGGCACCTGGAAAATGGGCGAGAATCGCGCGCGCCGCGGCGCCGAAACCGACGCGCTCCGCCTGGGCATCGAACTGGGCATGACGCTGATCGACACCGCCGAAATGTATGGCGACGGCGCCACCGAAGAATTCCTGGGCGGCGCCTTGAGCGGCCTGCGCGACCGTGTTTTCCTGGTCAGCAAGGTTTACCCGCACAATGCCGGCGGCAAAAAGCTGCAACGCGCCTGTGAAGACAGTCTGCGCCGGCTGAAAACCGATCGTCTCGATCTCTATCTGCTGCACTGGATGGGCTCCATCCCGCTGGGGGAAACCGTCCAGGGCATGGAAGCCCTGAAGGCGGAAGGCAAGATCCGGTCCTGGGGCGTGAGCAATCTCGACCTCGCCGACATGGAAAAGCTGCAACAGGCGGGCGGGAAAAACTGCGCCACGGACCAGGTGCTTTATAATGTTACCCGCCGCGGCATAGAGTTTGACCTTCTGCCTACGCTGGCGGCGCAGGCCATTCCCGTCATGGCCTACAGTCCGGTCGAACAGGGGCGCCTACCGACAGGGGGCGCTTTAAAAACGGTGGCCGCCCGTCATGGCGTCAACATCCATCAGGTCGCGCTGGCCTGGGTGCTGCGCCATCCGCATGTCATCGCCATTCCCAAGGCCGCGGATGTCGGCCATGTCCGGGAAAATCGGGCCGCGATCGAGCTCACGCTGACGGCGCAGGACCTTGCCGACATCGACGCCGACTTCCCGCCGCCCCGGCGCAAGAAAAGCCTGGAGATGCTCTGAAGCGTTCCCGTGCTAGTCTCGGCCCGGGTGGCGGCCGCCATCAAGGGGGTGTCATGAGACGTTTCATCATTCTGTCCGTTTGCGCCACGGCTCTGGCTATTCTGCCGCTCAGGGCGCAGCAGGGCCCGCCGCCGCCCGTGGTTGCCACGCCGGCGGAGCTGGCGCAGATCCGGACCAAGAGCGAGCAGATCGAAACCATCGTCGCCGAACTGAAAGCCGGGCGCACGGACGCCACGCTGATCGGCGATGTCGCGGTCTATGCCCATGCTGGGCGCATGCTGCTGGAATTCCCGGAATTGTTCGGCACCCAGGCGGCGATCGACCGCGCCCTGGAAACGCTCGAGTCCGGCGTGGAAAAGGCGCGGCAGCTTCTGGCGGGCCGGTCACCCTGGACCAGCGGCAACAGCCGCATCTATGCCTATAGGTCGCAGATCGACGGCTCGCTGCAACCCTATCATGTCTCGCTGCCGGCCAATTACGATCGCGAAAAGCCGGTCCGGCTCTATGTCTGGCTGCATGGCCGCCAGAACACCACGACCGAGGCGGCCTTCATCTATAACTTCGATCATCCCCGTCCGCCCGGCAACGCGCCGGTTGCGGATAATGGCCAGATCCAGATCGACCTGTTTGGGCGCGTCAATGGTGGGGGCTGGCACTGGGCCGGCGAGGCCGATGTCTTCGAAGCCATTGCCGCGGTGAAGAAGCGGTTCAAAATCGACGACAAGCGCATCCTGTTACGCGGCTTCTCGATGGGGGGTGCAGGCGCCTGGCACATCGCCCTGCATCATCCCGACCGCTTCGCCGCCGCCGAAATCGGCGCCGGCACCTGGTCACGGCGCCCCCAGATGACCGGGCTGGCAGCGTGGCAATACCCGACATTGAACATCTGGGAAAATATGGATCAGTGGGCGCTGAACGCCTTCAACCTGCCCATCGCCGGCCATGGTGGCGACCGCGACGTCCAGACTCCCTATCTGCCGGGACCGGCGCTGCAGCCGCACCGCGGCCAGCTCGAACAGTCGCTGCGGGTGCGCGCGCAGCTGGAACGCGAGGGCTTTGCAGGGACAGGCGAACCGAATTTCCAGCGCATGCAGGGCACGCCCAGCATCTTCCTGATATCCCAGGACACCGGCCACAGCACCAGTCCGCTGGTCCGCAACCAGCTCGACGCTTTCCTGAAAGAGTGGGGCGACAAGGGCCTGGCCTCGCCCGACCGCATCCGCTTCGTCACGTATACGACGCGCTACAACCGCAATCATTGGGTTAGCGTCGAGGCGATGGATCGCCTCTATGAGCGCGCCGATGTTGATGCGGCGCGCAGCGCGGATGGAAGGATCTATACGGTAAAGACCACCAATGTCGCCCGGCTGGCGCTGCGCGAAACCACCCGCGCCACATCCATCGCCATTGACGGCCAGGCCATCGCGGTAAAGCCCGGCGCCGTCATCACCTTGCGCAAGACCGGCGCGACCTGGCGGATCGATCGCAACGGCGCCTTGCCGGGCCTGCACAAGGTGCATGCGCTACAAGGCCCGATCGATGACGCTTTCCTGGAGCCGTTCCTGCTGGTGCGCCCGACCGGAACGCCCTGGAACCGGACCGTCCATGACCAGGCGCTGCGCACCCTGGCGCGGTTCGACCGGCTCTGGGCCAAATTCTTCCGAGGCCATCCTTTTATCAAGGACGACAAGGATGTCACCGCCGCCGATATCGCCAGATATCACATCGTGCTGTTCGGCGATCCCGGCAGCAACAAGGTGATGGCGCGCCTGGCGGCGCACCTGCCGGTGACATGGACAAAGGAGGTCGTGACGCTGGGAACGCGCAGCTTTTCCGCCGCTGAGACTTATCCGGCCTTGATCTATCCCAATCCGCTCAACACAAAAAAATATGTCGTGGTGAATACCGGCCTGACGATTGCCGAGCGTGAGTATAATGGCGACTACGGCATGCCGGCCTGGGGCGATTATGCCATCCTCAGGGCAACGGCGGCGGCGGATGTTCCCGGCCTGATAACGGCGGGTTATTTTAACAATGACTGGCGCCTGGACAGATAGGGCCGGCCAGGGATGGCGAAATCCGCTCTCTCGACCGGAGTCCCACGCCGCCCGTCAGGCGGTATTTGTCGCGGTGCGGATGGCTCCGATCAGGAGTTCGTCTTCGCAGGGCTTGGAAAGAATGGCTGACACTCCGGCCAGTTGAAGTTCGGCATCGATCCCGGCGTCACGCCGACCGCTCATGATGATGACCGGGGTGCGCGTGCCCCAGGATCGCAGCGCCTGTACCAGTTCCAGCCCGCCCATCTTCGGCATATGCAGGTCCAGCAGGATACAGGCCGCGGCGGTGTAGCTGAATCCCGCCAGGAATGTGGCCGCCGACGGAAAGGCCCTGACTTGGAAGTCATAGCTCTCCAGCAACAACTGGGTGGCATCGCGGACGGCATCGTCATCGTCCACCACATAGATAATGCCGGCCTTCGGGTCAGAATGCATCGCCCGGGCCTTGCGTCAGGGGCAGGCGGATTTCGAAGCTGGCCCCTTGGCGGTCTTCGTTCAGGGCGCGGATCGAACCGTTATGGGCTTCGATCATGGACTGGCAGATGCGCAGGCCGATCCCCATGCCGCTTTCCTTGGTGGTGACGAAAGGCTGGAACAGGCGCTCCCGGACTTCCGGCGGCAGGCCGGGTCCGGTGTCGCGTACGATGATCTCCGCGGTGGCGGGCGCAATATAAAGGGTGTCGATGGACAATTTCCGCTGCGGCGACCGCGCCATCGCTTCCATCGCGTTGCGGATCAGATTGACCAGAACCTGCTGGATCTGCACCCGGTCCATCACCACCGGCGGCAGGGACGGGTCCAGCGACGTCTCCGTCCTGATATCGCTGTACAGCGCCCCCACAAATGTCAGCCCCAGTGCTTCCTGGACGATCCTGTTGAGATCCTCCGGCCGTTTTTCACTTTCGCGCTTTTCGACGAAGTCGCGCAGGGAACGGATGATGGTGCCGGCACGCAGGGTCTGGCCCACCGCCTTCTCCATCGCTTCCTTCACCCGCGCCATCTGTTGCGGCGCCAGCTCGTCCGCCGCCAGCAGCCGCTGCGCCGCCTTGACATAGTTGGTGACCGCCGTGAGCGGCTGGTTGAGCTCATGGGCAATGGCGGCACTCATCTGTCCCATGGCCGTCAGGCGGCCGACATGGGCCAGCTCTTCCTGCAGCTTCAGGGCCTTCAGCTCGGCCGCGGCGCGTTCGGTGATGTCCCGCGCGGTGCGGGAAATACCGATCGGCTTGCCTTCCTTGTCGCGCACCAGCGCCACCGAAAGCGCCACCAGCAACTCATGCCCGTCCTTGTGCCGGCGCCTGGTTTCAAAATTCTGGATCTTCTCGCCCTGTTGCAGCCGCGCGAGCAGCTCAGCTTCCTGGTCGGGCAGGTCGGGCGGAAAAAGGATGGAGATATGCCGGCCCATGGCCTCGCGTTCGGTATATCCGAAGATGCGCTGGGCAGAGGCGTTCCAGCTGGCGATGACCCCCTTCAGGGTGGTGCTGATGATAGCGTCATTGGAGGATTCCACCACCAGTCCCAAAAGCCGGCTGGCGTCGTCGCGGCTTGCCCGCTCGTTCTTGATGTCGCGCAGGTCGCGGACGATGCCGACGAAAAAGCCCTTGCCCTCGGCCTCGCCTTCGCCGACCGAGAGATACATGGGAAAGAGGCTGCCATCCTTGCGCTGGCCCACCACTTCGCGCCCGATACCGATGATCTGCTTTTCACCCGTTTGGCGGTATCGGGCCAGATAGCCGTCATGGCCGTCGCGATAGGGCTCGGGCATCAGCATGCTGACATTGCGCCCGACCATTTCGCCGGCGACATAGCCGAACATCCGCTCGCTGCTCTTGCTGCAAAGCTGGATGATGCCCGCATTGTCGATGATGACGATGCCGTCAACGGCGGTATCGATCAGCGCCCGGAACAGCGCGCCGCTGTTCCAGGGCAGACTGGAAGCCGCATTTTCGTTCACCGGCGTCGCCAACGGATTCTCCCGCACCCAGCTTAGCGTGCGCGGCTGCGCAGTTCACCCCGTCTTGGCAGTGACTGGACGGACGGGCGTGGCTAATGTCTGCGCGCCGGATCAGGCCGAATTAACCCTTTGCGCAGATTTCACGGCGGCGTTAGCGCGCGGGATATGCAGAGCTTTCCCGGTTAACAAGCCATCGCCCTACGGAGTTTACGGGTAACTACGTATATCGACCCGGGAGGGTGAACCCTAGCGTGCCTAGCGAAAGGCGCGCCCATCTGCGCGATCAGGCACGTGACCGAAACCCACCCCAAGCGGATTTTCGTCATCGAGGACGATGCGGACGTGCGCAGTTCCACCCGGCTTTTCCTGGAAACGCTGGGCTATGCGGTGACGGAATTCGACTGCGCCGAAGCGCTGCTGGCCGGTGACGAAGCCCGCCTGGCCGACTGCCTGGTGATGGACTACCAGCTTTCGGGTCTTTCCGGCCTCGACCTGCTGGAAGTGCTCCGCGCCCGCGGCTGCACCGCCCCCGCCATTTTCGTCTCGGGCAACGGCTTTCGCCTGCAATCGCGCACCGCCCAACTGGGTGTCGTAGCCGTGCTGCGCAAGCCACTGGCGGCCGACGCCCTGTCGCAGTGGCTGGAACAGATTTTCTCGGCCTCTTAAGCCGCCCCCTCTTAAGCCGCTTTGTCGCGGCGCAGCAGATAGCCGCGCTGGGGCACGGTCTCGATCACCCGGTCGCCGCCCGTCGCCAGCGCCAGCTTCTTGCGCAGTTTGCACATCATCACCGCGATGGTCTTGCTGTTGGGACCGTCGCCCTCGAAGTAAAGCTGGCTGATCACGGTCTCGTTGGTCATGGCGGTGCCGCGGCGCAGCGACAGCAGCTCCAGGATGCGGAATTCCATGTTGGTCAGCTCGATCGGATGACCGTCCACCGAGGCGGTACGGGCCGCCAGGTCGATGGCCACCTTGCCGATATTCAGCATGGGGTGGGAAAAGCCGCGCGAACGGCGGACCAGGGCGCGGACGCGGCTCACCAGTTCGGCGCCGTTGAAGGGCTTGGTCATGTAATCGTCGGCGCCGGCCGCGAAAGCAGCGACCTTGTCCTCGACTTCGTTGCTGGCGGTCAGCACCATCACCGGCATCGACTTGGCGGCGGCGCGCAGGCGCCGGATCGCATCCACGCCCTTGAGGTCGCGCAACTGCAGCTCGGTCAGGATGATGTCGTAGTCGAAGTGCCGGGCCAGATCGAGGCCTTCCTCGGCGCAATCGGCGACATCGACGCAGATTTCCTCGCGATGCAGCAGGGCGGCGACGCGCTGGGCGGCGATTTCATAGCCGTCAATCAGAAGAACGCGCATGTCTGTCTCCTATAATTGTGAGCCGCGAAGGGGAAGGGTGCGCGCAACCGGCGCGCGGTAGAAAATGTGATTGCCGATCTGGCCCAGCCGCTGCATCCGCGGCGCCCAGGTCGGACGCACCGCGGTGGTGTGATAGTGGGTGGCGCCGTCCAGCGTTTCCGGCGCCCGGATCTGGCCGGTCATGATCCGCGCCGCCAGCACCTGGGCGGCGCGCCAGGCGTCCGCCAGCTTGGGCCGGTCGAGCGAGCCGTCACAGGCAAAGGTGAACTGGCAGAAAGTCTGGTCGGCGCCCTCATAGATCACGGCGCAGATGGTGGTGCCGTGCCTGCCGCCGGCAAGGCGGTGATAGATCACTTCCGCGACGCCGACCTGTCCGGCTTCGGTCTCGCCTCTTGCTTCGAAATAAAGAACTTCGGAAAGGCAGCGATGCTCCCACGTCATCCGCTGCATCGCTTCGGCCGTCGCCGAACGCGCCGCGATGGGCTGGGGATGGGCGCGCTCCATCCTGCGCACCGGCGGGCGCAGCACGATCTGCATTTCCGTGTCCGGAATCTCCGGCACCGCCGGACCGCCGGCTGCATCGATCGCCGCCACCGTGGCGCCGGCCGTGGCGAGGAGGCCCATCACGCTCCAGAAGAGCAGGCGGCGGCTCCGGATCACATATTGGCTGAGACGCGTCATGTGCGGGCTCCTTGCTGCGGCTGGCCGGAAAGCGGAAAGCTGGGCGCCAGAAAGCTGGGCGTCAGGCGGCGGCACAAATGCCAGCGCGTCTCACCCTTGGCGTTGGGCCGCGATGCGGTGCGGCGGCGCCCGGTGCGCCAGACGCCATGAGAAGAAATGTGATTGCTGCCCAATGCACAGCGCCGCCAGGCCAGCGGCAGCGTCATCAGCAGGCCGCGGCGTGCGCGGAGGCTGGGGCCGGTTTGCGCGGCTGCGAGCCCGCGCCGGGCGGAACTCGGTGCAACAGCTGGAAGCAGCAACTTCCGGAATGAAACCAACCAGGACATTCTGCCCCCGCAAGGCACGCCATTCTGCGTACGGAGGGACATTGAACGCAGACGGACGAATGCGCATTGGCATTTGTCAAAAACTTGCCGCGCGATTTACGCGCGTTCCGATCCGGCGGCATTTTTCCGCGCTTTTCGCGGCGTGTACGGAAGATCGTAGGTATTAGCCCCTACGGCGAATCGGGCCTGAAGCGCGGCAATCTTTTTTCCATACGTAGAACTCCGCTCTGGTACGCAGGTGAATCTACCTACGCGGAATTCCCGACTGTTGATTCGCGAAAGATCCACTAATCATTAACCATCTTCTTCGGCGCCGATGCGCGAAAACAAAAAATGGGGTTCCAAATGCCAAGCACGTTAAGTCACGCACGCGCCGATGCCGGCAAGAATCTGATGGCGCTGACGCGTCAGGATCTGATGGGCAATACCGGCGATGGGCCGGTAACCCTGACCGACTATCTGCGCCGGATTCAGGATTTCGGGTCGCGTCTTCACTTCCAGCGCAACGAACTCATCTTCAACCAGGATGACGGCGCCGATTATTTCTATCGCATTCTTTCCGGCACGGTGCGTCTGTGCCGCTACATGCCGGATGGCCGCCGCTACATCGTCGATTTCAATCTTCCCGGCGACGTTATCGGCCTTAACGAAAGTCCCGACCATCCCGTCTCGGCCGAGGCCGTTACCGATGTGATCGTGGTGGCCTATCCCCGCATCTGCTTCGACCGCTTGGCCAAGGAATGCCCCGGGCTTCGCACCCAGCATCTCTGCCACCTTTCGGCCAATCTGCTTTCCGCCCAGCAGCATCTCTTCGTGCTGGGCTGCCAGAAGGCGAAGGAGCGCATCGCCTCCTTCCTGCTTCGTCTGGCCGACCGCATGGATCTCGGCCATGGCGACCGCCTGGACCTGCCGATGGGCCGCCAGGACATTGCCGACCATCTCGGCCTGACCATCGAAACCATCAGCCGCAGCATTACGGCGCTGCGGGCAGAGGGCGCCGTACTGGTGCCCAATACCCATCAACTTGTTTTGCGCGACATGAGCATCTTGCGCGCGCTTGCTGCGGAGGACTAAGCCATGGATTTCCTGATCTCACTTGTGCGTTTCATCGCCAGCCCGGCCGTGGCCGCCATCGATGTGCTGGGCCCCTTGCTGGCCCGGGCCTCCGGCCAGCCCTATGTCTCCGGCCATGCCACCGCCGCCGGCTTCGCCATTTCGGCGGCGGTCATCGCCCTCGTCGCCATCCTGCTGTCCTCCATGATGCATGCCCGCATGAAGGCGTTGCGGGCCGCCGCGCGCGATGAGCGCGCCCGTCACGCCGCCGAGAAGCAGTTCTTGGAGATGCTGCTGGGCAACGGCATGCAGGGTACGGTCATCATGCGCAGCGGCAGCCAGGAACGGACCTTCCTGGGCAACGGCCGGGCCTTGTTCGAAATGCTGCTGGACAGCGCCGAGGCTTCGCGGTTCATGAAGGCGATCGACGCCCTGAAGGAAGAGGGCGCCGCCTTCTGCCACTCCATGAAGGCGCATAACGGCATCATCGCCGTCCGCGGTGTTCCCATCGCCAACCGCGCCGTGATCTATCTCTGCGAGCAGCATGTCACCGACGAGAACCGCAAATATCTCGACGTGCTGGAAGCGCTGCCGATCCCGATCTGGATGCGCGATCCCGCCATGTCGCTCGACTGGGCCAATGCCGCCTTCCTCAAGGCGCTGAAGCTGGACCGGCTTAAGGATGCGCTCACCTCCAACGCTTCGATCGACTGGGCCGAGCATGAGCCCGCCACCGCGGCGATGGCCAAGGCTCAGCCGGTGGCCCGGGCGGTCACCACCGTAATCGGCGGCGAGAAGCGCACATATGAGATGTGCATGGCGCCGGTACAGGACAAGCTGGTCTGCGGCATCGCCATCGATGTCTCGGTGGAGAAGC